>NZ_CP149803.1:920357-1227142 GCF_037943105.1 Pseudomonas sp. TMP9 | reverse complement strand
TCAGCGCTCATCTCGCGGCGCATAAATCGCCCCCAGTCAGCACTTAAACTATGCGCTTCATCGCTAAAACCATTGACCAGCGGGGTACTTTGCTCGACCAAGTCCATGGTGCGATTAGCCGCTTTCTCGGTCATCGTCACCACGTAATTCAAACGTTCAGTGGCATCGGTGATTTGTGAAACCTCGGTAGCATGCGGCATACGAGGGTCGAGTTGGAAATTGACGATGGCGTTATGCAGCTCTCGGGTCAGCTTGCCGACCTCATGATACAAGCCACGGTCGCGCGCCTTGTTCAGGTCATGTATCAGCTGTACCGCTTCACCAAAGTTGCCACGTTCAAGGCTGTCTACCAGTTGGCGAGCACTGTGTTTCAAGGACGACTCAAGATCACCCTGAGCGGAATCATTATGTTCCATAGAACCCTCATGGCAGACATCAGCCGTTGACGCGCTCGAAGATTTTCTCAATCTTCTCTTTAAGTACCTGAGCAGTGAACGGCTTAACTACATAACCGTTAACACCCGCTTGGGCGGCCTCGATGATCTGATCGCGCTTGGCTTCTGCCGTGACCATCAGTACCGGCAGCGTTTTTAGGCGATCATCCGCACGCACAGCGCGCAGCAAGTCGATACCGGTCATGCCAGGCATGTTCCAGTCCGTGACCAAAAAGTCAAAACTGCCGCTTTGCAGCATCGGCAGCGCCGTTACGCCGTCATCCGCTTCGGCGGTGTTGGTAAACCCCAAATCACGCAAGAGGTTCTTAATGATTCGTCGCATCGTTGAAAAGTCATCAACGATGAGGATTTTCATGTTCTTGTCCAAGTCGACCTCCGTACAGTCCCAAACGCACCCAGCGACCTGTGTGCGCCTTTAATCGTGAAATCGGCGAGCATTAACGTGCAATTCAGCGGGCACGCCATTCAGCTAGGCGGGCACGCAAGCGAGCAGCACACTGACTGTGTAACTGGCTTACTCGTGACTCGCTAACCCCCAACACTGCACCAATCTCTTTTAGATTTAATTCTTCATCGTAATACAGTGCTAACACTAGGCGCTCGCGCTCTGGCAAGCCAGCAATGGCATCTGCTAGGGCCGCTTGAAAACGTTGATCTTCCAAATCACGAGAGGGTTCAAGGTGATTGCTGCCAGCATCCTCATCCATCGCGCCGTGCTCGCCGTCCTGCAACAGGTCGTCGAAGCTGAATAGGCGGCTGCCTAGCGTGTCGCCAAGAATGCCGTAGTAATCTTCAAGACTCAATTCTAGTTCGGCCGCAACCTCTTGATCTTTAGCGTCTCGACCCGTTCTGGCCTCAACTTTCCTAATCGCGTCACTGACCATGCGGCTATTACGGTGCACCGAACGCGGCGCCCAATCACCTTTGCGCACCTCGTCAAGCATGGAGCCACGTATGCGGATGCCCACAAACGTCTCGAAACTGGCTCCTTTGCTGGAATCGTATTTTTTTGAAGCTTCAAGTAGGCCGATCATCCCGGCTTGAATCAAATCGTCAACCTGCACATTGGCCGGTAAGCGCGCCAGCAGGTGATAGGCAATGCGTTTGACCAGAGGCGCGTAGCGCTCGATCAACTGGTGCTGTGCGTCTTGCGCCTGCGCCTTGCTATACATACGTAGTCCAGAGGCTGCTGTCATAGGGCCGCGTCTGCGAGCGGTTGTTGCACCAAACGCTCAACGAAAAATTCCAAATGCCCGCGCGGGTTAGCGGGTAGCGGCCATGCGTCAACTTTTTGCGCGATGGCTTTAAACGCCAGCGCGCACTTGGAGCGCGGGAAGGCTTCGTAAACCGCGCGCTGCTTCTGTACCGCCTTGCGCACGGACTCATCGTAAGGCACCGCACCGACATATTGCAGGGCAACATCGAGGAAACGGTCTGTGACTTTAGTCAGCTTAGCAAACAGGTTACGACCTTCTTGCGGGCTGTGAGCCATATTGGCTAAAACGCGAAAGCGATTCATGCCGTGGTCGCGGTTGAGCAATTTAATCAGGGCGTAGGCGTCGGTAATTGAGGTTGGCTCATCACACACGACCACCAGCACTTCCTGCGCTGCACGCACGAAGCTGACGACGCCATCACCAATTCCAGCAGCTGTGTCGATGATCAATACATCCAGGTTGTCGCTAATATCACTAAACGCTTGGATTAACCCGGCATGCTGCATAGGCGACAGCTGCACCATACTCTGAATACCTGAGGCCGCCGGGACAATGCGGATACCACCCGGGCCCTGCAACAACACATCGCGCAGATCACATTCGCCACTGATCACATCTTCCAGAGTGCGCTTGGCTGTCAGCCCCAACAACACGTCGACGTTGGCCAAGCCAAGGTCGGCGTCCAACAACATCACTCGCCGACCTAGATCAGCCAGAGCTATCGCCAGATTGACTGAGACGTTGGTCTTACCGACGCCACCCTTGCCGCCGGTCACCGCAATCACCTGTACGGGATGCATACCCATAATTTCTAACACCTTGTCTAACGTCGACTGGAGCCACTTGATCGGTTAAGTACCGTCCCACCTAACAGCATGGCGCTTAACTGACGCGCTGTGTGGGCTGCTGGTACAGGTCGGCAAACATCTCCGCCATCGTATCCTCGCTCGGTTCTTGGGTCGCCTGCAGCCCAACGGCTCGGCTGACCAATTGATGACTGCGCGGGATCTGCAGATCATCAGGAATACGTGGCCCATCAGTTAGGTAGGCTACCGGTAGACGCTGGCTAATAGCCAGACCTAAAACCTCACCCAAGCTGGTGGCCTCATCGGCCTTGGTGATAATGCAACCGCTCAAACCACAACGCTTGTAACTATGGTAGGCGGCTTTGAGCACTTGACTCTGACTGGTAGAGGCCATAACCAGATAATTTTTTGCATTAACGCCTCGACTGGCCAGGGTTTCCAGTTGCATACGCAACGCTGGATCATTAGCCGGGAGACCCGCTGTATCAATCAGCACCACCCGCTTACGCGCCAGCGGGGCAAGGGCTTGAGTCAAGGACTGGCCTGGATCAACCAAGGTGACGGGCACATTAAGAATACGACCCAAGGTTTTCAGTTGCTCCTGCGCACCGATGCGGTAGCTGTCCAAACTGACCAAGGCAATATGTTGCGCACCGTATTTAAGTACATAGCGTGCGGCGAGCTTGGCTAAGGTGGTGGTTTTACCCATGCCGGCAGGACCCACTAATGCAATAACACCGCCGTCTTCCATCGGCTCCTGCTTCGGTGTTTTGATCGCATGAGCCAAATGCGCCAACAGCATGCGCCAGGCTTGGCGGGGCTCGGAAATAGTGGAAATGCGCTCAAGTAAAGCTTTTGCCAGCTCGGCAGATAAGCCCATGCGCTGCAGTCGACGCCATAAATTGGCTTGCTGCGGGCGACGCGTTTGCAGTTGCCCCCAAGCGATCGAACCCAACTGCACTTCAATTAATTCGCGCAAGCCATGCAGCTCGAAGCGCATGGCATCGAGAGCGCCCTGATCCGTTGTGGCAGTCGACGCGCGCGCCGGGCGCAAAACATCAGCAAAGCTAGCAACGGGCGCAGTGGCAACCGCGCCAAACAACTGGCGATCTTTACCGGCATCAACCTGAGCACGGGTTGTCAGCTCAGCCTGCGCGGTGGCGATCTTCGCTTGAGTTTTGCGCAATTCGGCTTCCAGTGCCGGATTAGGCTGGCGCGATGGCGCAGCGGGCACTTGGTAGTCCAATGCTGCCGTCAGCTCAACGCCACCAGCAACCCGGCGATTGCCTATGATCGAGGCATCGGCACCCAGCTCATCACGCACCAGCTTCATGGCGGTACGCATATCGGCGGCGAAAAATCGTTTGACCTGCATGGCCTGTAACCTCGGTTAGTTCTGACCCACCGTCGCAACGATGGTGACCTGCTTGTTATCCGGAATTTCCTGGTATGCCAGCACATGGATACTCGGAACTGCCAGCCGCGCGAATCGCGAGAGCATCGCCCGGACCGGACCGGCCACCAGCAGTATCACTGGTTTGCCGAGCATCTCCTGACGCTGCGCCGCTTCCACCAGGGATCGCTGCAGCTTCTCAGCCATGCCAGGCTCCAAGAGGATGCCCTCCTCTGAGCCTTGCCCGGCCTTCTGAATACTGTTGAGCAATATCTGTTCCAACCTAGGTTCTAAGGTGATCACAGGCAGCTCAAGCTCTAGTCCCACAATGCTTTGCACGATTGCACGAGCCAGCGCGACGCGCACCGCCGACACCATCGCGGCGGGATCTTGACTCTTCACTGCCACATTGGCGATGGCCTCGGCGATGGTGCGAATATCACGCACCGGCACCTGCTCTTGCAGCAAACTCTGCAAGACCTTGAGCAGGGTCGACAGGCTGATCATGCCAGGTACCAGCTCCTCGGCCAGCTTGGGCGAGCTTTTGGCTAGCAACTGCATCAACTGCTGCACCTCTTCATGGCCAAGCAACTCGTGGGCATGCTTGTGCAACACTTGGTTGAGGTGCGTGGCAACCACGGTACTGGCATCCACCACGGTGTAACCCAGCGACTGCGCCTGGTCACGCTGGCTCGGGTCGATCCACACCGCCTCAAGACCGAAAGCCGGGTCTTTAGCAGCAATGCCATTGAGTGGGCCAAACACTTGGCCGGGATTGATCGCCAACTCACGATCGGGATACACCTCTGCCTCGGCCACGCTGACGCCCATCAGGGTCAATCGGTAGGCGTTGGGCTGCAGGTCGAGGTTGTCGCGAATGTGCACCGAAGGCATCAAAAAACCCATCTCTTGGGACAGCTTCTTGCGTACGCCTTTAATTCGCGCCAGCAACTGACCACCCTGGTTGCGGTCAACCAGTGGGATCAGCCGATAACCCACTTCTAGGCCGACCATGTCCACTGGCGTGACGTCATCCCAACCTAACTCTTTGACCTCTTGAGACTTCTGCGCCGGCAGCAAGTCTTGCTGGCGCTGCACTTCCTTGACTTCGCTTTCCGCGACCACACGTTGCTTGTTAGCAATCCAATAAGCCGCACCCGCTGCCGCCAGACCCAAGCTGATAAAGAAGAAATGTGGCATGCCGGGGACCATGCCCATGATGATCATGATCGCAGCGGTCACGGCCAGCGCGCGAGGCGAGGCAAACATCTGCCGATTAACCTGCGCGCCCATGTCTTCTGAGCTGGACACCCGCGTCACCATCACCGCCGCAGCCGTTGACAGCAGCAGTGAAGGAATCTGCGCGACCAGACCATCACCAATGGTCAGCAGGGTGTAAATCTTGCCAGCCTCAGAGAATGGCAGGTCATGCTGGAAAATGCCGATGGCAATGCCGCCAATCAGGTTAATAAACAGAATCAGCAGGCCAGCAATCGCATCGCCGCGCACGAATTTGCTGGCACCGTCCATAGAGCCGTAAAAATCCGCTTCTTGAGAGACTTCCGAGCGGCGTTTTTTGGCTTCAACCTGATCAATCAATCCGGCATTTAAGTCAGCGTCGATGGCCATTTGCTTGCCGGGCATGGCATCCAGGGTGAAACGCGCACTCACCTCGGAAATACGCCCGGCGCCCTTGGTGACCACCACAAAGTTGATGATCATCAAAATAGCGAACACCACGATACCGACCACGTAGTTGCCGCCGATCACCACCTCACCAAACGACTGGATAACCTTACCCGCGGCGCCATGACCATCTTGACCGTTGAGCAAAACCACGCGTGTGGAGGCGACGTTGAGCGCCAGGCGCAACAGGGTCGCGGCCAGCAGAACAGTGGGGAAAACCGCGAAATCTAGGGGGCGCAACGCATAGATCGCAACCAACAGCACCACAATCGACAAAGCAATGCTGAAGGTAAACAGCACGTCGAGAAGAAACGGTGGAATGGGCAACATGACCATGCCGAGCATGACCAGCAGCATGAGCGGTATGCCCAGGTTGCCCTGCTTCAACCCTGACAGGTTGCTGCGCACATCACCGATCATTTGCGAGCGATCTATTGCCACACCACTACCCCAACCCATTCAATCTTTTGACGCTTGATGCGCCTTCGGGAAGGGTTTTGCAAGAAGCTGTCCAACTTTGCCTGGCTCAGGTAATCAGCAGGCAAGTGACGTGATGGCAGCGCATGGAAAATCAGTCGTCACGACGTAAATCAGGCGGGATAGGGATATCGGGGAGAGGGCCGGGACGCTTGCCCTTGCCTGCTTGGTATTGACGCAGTTGGTAGACGTAAGCCAGTACCTGAGCAATTGCCAGATACAGGCCAGCAGGGATTTCCTGATCCAAATCGGTGGAGTAAAACACCGCTCGCGCCAGCGCCGGAGACTCCAGCACCATGACCTTGTGTTCATTGGCGATTTCGCGAATTTTCAATGCGGTAAAGTCACCACCCTTGGCCAGCAGCACCGGCGCACTGCCCTTGGCTGGATCATATTTGAGCGCCACGGCGAAGTGCGTCGGGTTGGTGATGACCACATCGGCATCCGGCACCGACTGCATCATGCGCCGTTCAGCCATTTCCCGCTGCAGCTGGCGAATCCGCTGTTTGACCTCCGGCTTACCTTCACTGTCCTTGTATTCGTCGCGCACTTCCTGCTGGGTCATCATCAGCTTCTGCTTGCTGCTCCAGAGCTGGAATGGCACATCTACAGCCGCAATCAAAATCAACCCGCAGGACATCCACAGGGCGCTCCAGCCAACAACCGTCATGGAATGCAGAATGGCCGACTCAAGCGGCTCATGGACAATCGCTAGCAAGTCGCCCTGCCAGGCTGACAATACGGCAACGCCTACCAGCAGAATCAGCACAAATTTGGCAAAGGCTTTGAGCAACTGAGCCAGCGCTTGTACAGAAAACATCCGCTTTAACCCCGCCAGCGGATTCATTCGACTGGCCTTGGGCGCCAGAGCTTCAGTAGAAAAGATCCAACCCCCCAGGGAAATGGGGCCAACAATAGAGGCAATAAGCAGCAAAATAAACAACGGGAACAATGCTTCCAAGGCCATCTGCCCGGACGCTGCTAACCAAAGGCCCATGCTGCGCTCATCCATAATCACCTCGCGCGGCAAGGAGAAATTGCTGCGCATGATGTCCAGCATGGAATTGCCCATACTGCCGCCAAAGGCGAGGAGGCCGCCAAAGCCGCCCAAGGTAATTGCGAGGGTATTGAGTTCCTGAGAGCGCGCCGTCTCACCCTTCTCACGGGATTCACGTACCCGTTTTTCCGTGGGTTCTTCACTTTTTTCGGCACCGCTCTCGGATTCAGCCACGGCTTATCTGGCTCCTGCCATTTCACGGAGAAACTGCAGCGCCTCAGTGGCAAACCGCTGGTACTGGGAGAGGATGTCGGCCATGCCAATCCAGACAATAACCAAACCCAAAACCAAGGTCAGCGGAAAACCGATTGAGAAGATATTTAGCTGCGGCGCGGCGCGGGTCATAACGCCAAATGCCAGGTTAACCACCAATAGCGCGGTAATCGCCGGCAATACTAAAAGCAAAGCGGCACCGATGACCCAACCCAGTTTGTTGGCAATTTCCCAGTAATTTTCAACCAGAAAGCCACCACCGACTGGCAAGGTGAAAAAGCTTTCAGTGAGCACTTCAAACACCACCAAATGGGCGTTCATGGCAAGAAATAGTAAGGTCACTAGGATCATAAAGACCTGCCCGATCACAGGCACTGAAATACCATTAGCGGGATCGACCATGGACGCAAATCCTAGGCCCATCTGCATGGCCACAATCTGCCCGGCGATCGCAAAGACTTGAAAAAGTAACTGCAGGACAAACCCCAGCATCACCCCGATCAGAATTTCCTGGGCAATCCAGATAAACGCCTGAATGCTGATCGCATCTATGACTGGCATCGGCGGCAGGGTCGGCATGATTGCCAGGCAAATGGCTAAAGCCAAATACAGGCGTATACGCGCCGAAACCAATTGGGTGCCGATAATGGGCATAAACATCAGCAGCGCCGCGATGCGAAATAGCGGCAGCAAGAAGCTACCCACCCAAGCGCCGATCTGCTCGTTACTTAACTCAAGCATGTCAGCCGATCAGCATCGGAATATTCATGATCAGATTTTCGGTGTACTCCATCAACTCGCGCACCAGCCATGGGCCGAGCACAATCAAGCAGATCAGAATCACTAGCAACCTGGGTAAGAAACTAAGTGTTTGCTCGTTGATTTGGGTCGCTGCTTGGAACATCGCCACCAACAAACCCACCAAAAGGCTGGGCACGACCAGTACAGCCACAATCATCGCGGTCAGCCATAACGCATCTCGCACCAGATCAACCGCAACTTCAGGGGTCATGGCTAAGTGCCTCCAAAACTGGCGGCAAGCGTGCCCATGATCAACGCCCAACCATCAATCAAAACAAACAGCATGATTTTGAACGGCAGTGAAATGATCAAAGGTGACAGCATCATCATGCCCATTGCCATCAAAATACTGGCGACCACCATGTCGATGATCAGAAACGGGATAAAGATCATAAAGCCAATTTGAAAAGCGGTTTTAAGCTCTGAAGTCACGAATGCCGGCACCAGAATAGTCAACGGCGCCTCTTCGGGAGATGCAATGTCAGTGCGCTTGGACAGGCGCACGAACAGCTCTAAGTCGCTTTCGCGGGTTTGCGACAGCATAAAGTTCTTAATCGGCACTTCAGCTTTGAGAAGCGCGTCCTGCGCGGGTAACTGCTCGTTCAAGTAGGGCTGCAACGCCTCGCGGTTAATTTGATCGAACACCGGGGCCATAATAAACATAGTCAGAAACAACGCCATGCCAACCAATATCTGGTTAGAGGGCGTCTGCATCAGCCCGAGGGCTTGGCGCAGAATCGAGAAGACAATGATAATGCGGGTAAAGCTGGTCATCAGCATAACGAACGCGGGTATAAAGCTCAGCGCGGTCATAATCAGCAGAATCTGCAGGCTGACCGAATACTCTTGTTGCCCTTCGGTATCGGTGCTCAGGGTGATCGCCGGAATGGATAACGGGCTGCTACCCGACTGAATCAGCGTGCTGCCCAAAGGCGGATCTGCCGCGAATGCAAGCGAAGCTCCAAGGCTAAAAATCAATACCCATAAGAAACGCAGCATCACGTTTTGTCCTTCTGATCTTTGCCCAACAGCTCCATCAAACGCTGAGCAAACTCCCCACTGGCCGGCTGCGCTGTTGGCATGCTCACGGGCTCTTTGAGCACATGCAATGAAGTGATGCGACCCGGCGTAAGACCCAGCAGCACCTGCTCACTCCCCACCTGCACCAGTACCAACCGATCACGCGGCCCCAGCGCTTGAGTGGCTACGATATTGATCACTTGGCCACCGCGCGGCACGATCTGCTGCACTCGGCGCACTAACCAAGCCAGCAAAAAAATCAAGCCAATCACCAGCAACAAACCCAACAACAGCTGCAGCAATTGCCCGCCCATGCCTGAGCTGGTAAGAGGTGCAACCGCTTGCGCTGCTGGTTCGGCGGCTGTTGCTGCAAATGGCAAGAACAAGCCCAACAAAAGAGTCCTAGCCATGCTTAACGCAACTTCTTGATGCGTTCGCTTGGGCTGATCACGTCGGTCAGGCGAATGCCAAATTTCTCATTCACCACCACCACCTCACCGTGCGCAATCAGGGTGCCGTTAACCAATACATCCAGCGGCTCACCGGCCAGGCGATCCAATTCAACAACCGACCCTTGGTTGAGCTGCAGTAGGTTACGAATGGTGATGTCAGTGCTACCCACTTCCATGGAAATCGATACCGGGATATCCAGAATCACATCCAGATTCGGCCCATCCAGATTAACCGGCAGGCTCATCTTCGGCGCGCTGTTGAACTCCTCCATCGGCGCCCGTGGAGCGGCAGGCGCCGTGTTGCTGGCTGCAAGCATGGCGTCAATATCGTCCTGGCCGGCATCACCGGCTTCAGACAATGCGGCCGCCCACTCATCAGCAAGTGCCTGTTCCTCAGGGGAGCTGGCTTCTTCACCCTCGCCTGCATGTTCGTTTTCGTCTGCCATCGTTTTTCCTCGGCTGGCGTGAATAGGATTTAACAGTTAGCGCAGGCGCTCGATCGGATCGATCACCTGCAACGCCAAGTTGCCTTTATGGGCACCTAACTTGACCTTGAAAGAAGGCACGCCATTAGCGCACAGCAGAATATGCTCTGGCAGATCGACAGGGATCACATCGCCAGGCTGCATGTGCAATATGTCGCGCAACTTAAGTTGACGCTTAGCCACGGTGGCGCTCAACGGCACGCTAACGCCGAGAATGTCTTCACGCAGGGCTTTGATCCAACGCTCATCTTGATCGTCCACATCAGACTGAAAGCCTGCGTCGAGCATCTCGCGAATCGGTTCGATCATTGAATAAGGCATGGTGATGTGCAGGTCGCCGCCGCCGCCGTCCAGCTCGATATGAAAGGTCGAGACCACAATCACTTCACTGGGGCTGACGATGTTAGCCAGCGCCGGGTTGACTTCCGAATTGACGTACTCGAAGTTGATATCCATCACCGCATGCCAGGCTTCTTTCAGGTCAATAAAGGCCTGATCCAGCACCATGCGCACTACGCGCAATTCGGTCGGGGTAAATTCACGCCCCTCGATCTTGGCGTGACGACCGTCGCCGCCAAAGAAGTTATCCACCAATTTGAACACCAGTTTGGCGTCGAGGATAAATAGACCGGTACCGCGCAGCGGCTTCATTTTCACCAAGTTGAGGCTGGTCGGCACGTACAGCGAGTGCACGTACTCACCAAACTTCATGACCTGCACGCCGCCCACCGCCACATCAGCGGAGCGGCGCAGCAGGTTGAACATGCTGATACGGGTGTAGCGGGCAAAACGCTCATTGATCATCTCAAGCGTCGGCATGCGCCCACGGACAATACGGTCTTGGCTGGTCAGGTCATATTGCTTGACGCTTCCCGGCTCGGCGTCTTCCTCGGTTTCAACCAGGCCGTCGTCGACACCATGCAGCAGGGCGTCGATTTCATCTTGGGAAAGCAGGTCTTGCACAGCCATATACCGCTCCTGGTTACTGCAACACGAGGTTGGTGAACAGCACTTGCTCGACGGTGACCTTGCCGGTTTCTTTCTCGGCCAGCTCTTGCACACTGGCTGTCGCCTGCTGACGCAGCATTTCTTTGCCCACTGGGGTAATCAAGGAGGCAAAGTCTTGACCGGAAAACAGCATCACTAAGCGGTTGCGCAACACCGGCATATGCACTTTCAGGGCATCCAACGCCGCCTGATCACGGGTCATCAGGGCCACGCTGACCTGCATATAACGCGCACGGCCTTGGTAATTGAAATTCACTACAAATGCTGGCGTCAGCTCTTCATAAATTGCTGGTTGCTTGACCGGCACCGCAGGTTCGGCACTGGCTGCGGCCTTGGCTTCATCAACGCCAGCATCCTTCTTGCCCAAAAAGAACAAGGTGCCGCCCACGGAAAGACCGATGGCCAGCAAAACGGCAATTACGATGATAATGATCAGCTTCATTTTGCCGGCTGGTTTCGCCTCGGCATCTGCCGGCGCTTGCGCTGCTTCTTTCTTAGCCATGCCAATAATCCGTCGTAATTCGGAGTTTTATCCGTTATCAAAGGGTTAAGAGCAAGTGTTATGCCAGTCTGTCAACAAACCTGCTCAATCTGGGCAGCCCTCACCAACAGGGTGATAGGGCTAAGACGCACTTAACGCACGCCCAAAAAAATCGCCCGGCTCCCACACGCTGGGACCGGGCGAAATGCAGTTTAGATCAGTGGGCCATGCAACTACAGCAGCACGCGCGTCAAGCGTAGTAATCGACTAAGCCGCGGATGCTGCTGGAGGTCGTGCGGGCCGACTCTACCGAGCTGATGTGCAACTCCTCGTCCGTGCCCAGAGTATCGCCAGAGCTGCCACCGCGGCCTCTACTGCCGCTTCCGTCCTGACCTTGCCAGCCGCGGCTGAGCGACTGATCGGAGACATTCACATCCAGTTGGTTCATGCCTTGTTGGGCGAACAGTTCACGCAAGCGATACATTTGCGAATCCAGCGCCTCACGCACTCCGGCATGCGGGCTGGCGAACGTGACCTGGCTTTGCTCTTGGTTAATGCTGATGCGCACTTCCAGACGACCTAGATCAGCAGGGTCGAGTTGAATTTCAGCGGACCTAAGATTTTGGCTGGACATGATCATCACGCGGTCCACTACCGCCTCACTCCAACCGCCCTGCTGCATGGGCACTGGCTGCCCAACCACAAGTGGCGCGCGCGCAGACAGTTGGTTTTGCTGGCCAATAGCTTGGGTCAGGGCATTAAGTTTGCTGACAAAATTCTCGGGCGCGCTATTCGCCGTGCCTTCCTTGAGCGCTTCAAGACTTTTACCCGTCAACGCTTCTAGCTGGAGTTCTGGCAGCTCAAGGGCATCGCCTTCGATGGGCATCTCGTCCTGTACCAATTGGCTGGCCAGCATGCTTTGGCTAGCACTTTGCGTGGCTAAATTGGCCTGCGCGACGGGTGTGGCCGCTTGTTCAGCCAAGGCTTTTTCCTTCGCACCCATCTCTAACGCCATACGCACTGCCGGCAGTTGGTTAAGGGCATCCAGCTCAGCATCGAAGCTGGCCTCGGTCATGCTCGCAGGGCCAGAACCGGTCAAACCGCTGGTTACCAACAGGGGCGCCGGCTTACTGTCGACCAGCAACTCTTGGGTTTCTGGCGCTGGCAACTCTCCGGTTATGCCGAGCAACAACAGTGGATCAAGCACCGCGCCTTCACTGGCCGGATCAGTCGGCAAAGGCTTGCCGCTATCGGCAACCTCAGTCGGCCCGACAGCGGCAACAGCTTGCGGCTCCTCTTCTAGTTTTTCTGCAGGTTTGCTTGCGCGCTCGGACTTAGCAGAGTCCTCATTTCGCTCTGCAGCCTTGGCCTGACGCTCCTTGGCGTACACCTGAGAGAAGCTAGAAGCCTCATCCCTATTGGGCTGCGCGGGTCTTTCCGGAGGCCTTGATGCAGCGGCCCTGGACTTTACTTCAGGTGCTGACTTGAGCAGCAGATCGGGGGCAACGGACATGGATACTCTCCGCTCGGGGTTGGTCGTGCAGAGGGTTTTGCAAAGGACGGGCCAACTTGTTAACGCAAGGATGAGGCGGAATGAAAGGCCGTCAACACGGACGTAGCGCGTTACAACTAGTGCCGATAACGCTGACGCTCAGTCTTGAGCAGGATGCGCACAATGGCAAATTCACGCTCAATTTGCTCGACTAACTGAGGCGTCTGCTCAAGCTCCTCACGCCGCCCAGCCTCTTCCAGTTGCTTGCACAGCCCGGCCAGCATCAGCGCACCCATGTTGCTGCAACTGCCTTTAAAACTATGCGCCGCCAGCTGCAGGGCCAATGCGTCAGCAGCCTGCTCAGCCTGATGCAGAATCAACAGGCGCTCTTCGGAATCAACCAAAAAGGTATCCAGCAGCACGGGGTATTCGTCTTCCATGACATCCTGCAATGTCACCAATACTGAGCTATCTAGGTGAATATCGGACAACTGCTCACTCCCTTGGCGTATCCAGAGATTATGCCCCAGGCAACCAGGAAAACTCCACGCGCACCCCAGGCTCTCCGTCGCCCCAACTGCAGCGCTCGCTCAATTGCCTGACCAGCGCCAGCCCACGACCGCTCAAACTATAGGTGTCACCAGGATACATCGGCACTCGACGTGCATCGAAACCTGAACCACTGTCCTCGACCCGCACAATTAAACGTCCGCCCGTGCCCTCGGGCAGTAATTGCAAATGAAAGCGGACAAAGCCATCCGTCAGCGCAGCCAAGCGCATGCTGCGTTGACGGTAATACTCAGCAAACCCTTCAGCATTCGCCTTGAGCGTCGAATCCAAGCCGAGCACGCCATGCTCTAGGGCATTCGAATACAGCTCAGCCAGCACACTGAACAATGCACCGCCTTGGGGCCGTAATCCTTGCACCTCAAGCAGCAACTGCAAGAGGAATGGCAGCGGGTTGAAGTGACGCAAGGTTTCACCGCGAAACTCGAAGCTGGCCGACCAATCCAGTGAGTGGCTCTGGCCGCTGTCAGCGAAAGCCAGTGGCGGACGGTTTAGCTGCCCTTCTTCGACCAAGCTGACCTCAAGCAAGCTGACGTCGTCCTGCTGCTCCCCGCTGAAGCGCGTCAGCGCCTGCTGAATGTCGGAAAACAGCGCCGCCTGCTGCCGATTAGCCGCGAATACTTCGAGCAAGCGCTGCTCCCCAAACAACTCACCCTGCTTGTTACACGCCTCTAGTACGCCGTCAGAAAGCAGGAAAACGCGGTCACCCAGCGCTAACGGATAGACTTCGCGCTTATCGTTGAATGCGCTGGGCTCAAGGATCCCCAGTGGCAAGTGCTGCGAAACAAGTGGCTGCCGATCACCATTGCCGCGCAATAAATAGCCATCTGGCAAGCCGCCATTCCAGACTTCAACGACTTGGCGCTGGAAGCTGATATTGAGCACAGCGGCGCAGCAAAACACCCCCACGGGGAGGATATGTTTGAGCTTGGCGTTGATCTCGCGCAGCACTTCCGCCAAGGAATAGCCCTTGGCCGTCATGCCATAAAACACCTCAGCCAGCGGCATCGCGCCTATCGCAGCAGGTAAGCCGTGGCCGGTGAAATCACCCAACAGCACGTGCATGCCACCCGAAGGCTTGAACGCTGCAAGCAGCAGATCGCCGTTGAACACCGCATAAGGTGACTGCAAATAGCGGATGTTCGGTGCGTCCAGGCAGCCGGAATGGGTCACCTTGTCGAAGACCGCCTTGGCCACCCGCTGCTCATTGAGCAGATGCTCGTTGTGTTTGGCAATTAGATCGCGCTGCTGCAACACGGTGTCCTGCAAGCGGCGCAAACGATCCATGGCCTTAATCTTGGCTTCGAGAATGACCCGGTTGTAGGGCTTTGGCAGAAAGTCATCACCGCCCGCTTCCAGGCAACGCACCAGCGCTTCACCTTCGGTCAGGGAGGTGAGAAAAATAATCGGCACCAGCTCCTCGCCGGCCGCTAGCTTGATCCGCCGCGCCGCCTCAAAGCCATCCATCACCGGCATTAAGGCGTCCATCAGCACCAGCTGTGGGCGCTCCTGCTTAAACAACGCGACCGCTTCAAGACCATTACTGGCCGTCAGCACGCGGTGCCCCTGCCGGCTGACAATAGCCGACAGCAGCATGCGGTCGGCGGGGCTGTCCTCGGCGATGAGGACAGACAAAACCTCTAGCATGACAGGCGCTCCGGTCAAGCGATCTTGAATAACTGCTCGAAATTCGAAATGGCCAAAATTTTGCGCACATCTGGGTTGCAATTGAGCAGGCTGATCTGCGCGTGGTCGCCGCCGGCGTGATCGCGCAACAGCAACAACATGCCGAGCGCCGAGCTGTCCAGATAAGTGGTGTTTTTCAGGTCGATCATATAGCGCTGCGGGGGGCTCTCAATACGCTCGTAAGCATCACGAAAATCTTGATGCGCGGCAAAGTCAAAACGACCTTGAATCAGAATGGTCAGCTCGTGGCCATCAGATGAAAACAGTGAGGTGATAGTCATGGGTGACTCCTAACAACGAAAAAGCCAAACCGCATGCTCTAGTGACTCGGGTTACGGCTTGTATGTGATCAAGATGTAGCATCGCAGCAGTCAGGCGGCAACTGTTTCGCCGACATTGAGGCGTGACTCAGCCCAGCGAAGCTGCTTGTGAGGGTTTCAGAAGTGTGAGCCACGGGCTGACAAACGCTGCGAGAGCTCATCGAGAAGTTTTTGCTCACGCTTATCTTCAGCCATACGCGCTTCGTCTTGATAACGCTTGACCAGCTTGCGCAAACCTTCAAGGCGCGCATAGCGCTGCTGCCAAACATCGCGCACTTTGTCCATATTGGCGCGGTGCCAATCGACGCTGCCACGTTGCTGGCCAATGGCCGTTTCCAGCTGAGTGAGGAAGCGCTGGTAGTTCATCAGCCATTGCCCGGAAACGCCGTGCTGGCCTTCGTTGATCCACTGTTGCTGGTAATCACCGCGGTAGCGTTCCAAATCCCCCAGCTGCACTTCAGCCTGACGCAGCAGACCTTGGCAATGGCCCAGTTGCAGGGCGGCCTCGCGCTCAGCGCGTTCGGCCATATCGACCACTGGGGCCAGCCGCGCGGCGCGGCTTTGTGCCATGGCTTATGTACCAGTTGCAGGGTTGAAGATCGCTGACAACTGCGTACTGCTGGTTTCTAAGCTTTCGTTGTCCTGCAGGTTTTGCCGCAAATACTTGACCATAGCCGGCTGGCGCGCGATGGCCAGGTCGGTGTCTGCATCGCCGCCCGGCACATAGGCCCCGACACTGATCAGATCGCGACTCTGCTGGTAACGCGACCACAGTTGTTTAAACCGCTGAGCCACGCGCATGTGCTCTGCGCTGACCACTTGCGGCATCACCCGGCTGATCGACGCTTCTATATCAATGGCTGGGTAATGCCCCTCTTCGGCGAGGCGGCGCGAGAGCACGATATGACCGTCGAGCACACCACGGGCGGCGTCAGCGATCGGATCTTGCTGGTCGTCGCCTTCGCTGAGTACGGTGTAAAACGCGGTAATCGAACCACCGCCCTTCTCCGCATTACCTGCGCGCTCCACCAGTTTGGGCAGGCGCGCAAACACGGAGGGCGGGTAACCCTTGGTCGCAGGCGGCTCGCCAATGGCCAGAGCGATTTCACGCTGGGCTTGGGCAAAACGAGTCAGCGAATCCATCAGCAGCAGAACATTCTTACCTTTATCGCGGAAGTACTCAGCTATTCGCGTGCAGTACATGGCCGCGCGTAAGCGCATGAGCGGCGCGTCATCGGCCGGCGAAGCCACCACCACCGAGCGTTTGATGCCCTCCTGACCGAGGATTTCGTCGATAAACTCTTTAACTTCGCGGCCCCGCTCACCAATCAGCCCGACCACAATAATGTCGGCTTCGGTAAAGCGCGTCATCATGCCCAGCAATACCGATTTACCGACACCGGTACCCGCGAACAAACCCAGACGCTGGCCACGACCCACCGTCAACAGGCCGTTAATTGAACGGATGCCGACATCCAGCGGCTCACTGATCGGGTGACGGTTGAGCGGGTTGATGGTCGGACCGTCCATTGGCACCCAGTCTTCCGCCTTCATCCCGCCTTTACCGTCGAGGGCACGGCCAGTGCCGTCGAGCACCCGGCCGAGCATCGACATACCCATGGGTAAGCGACCCGTGTCTGGTAAGGGCACCACGCGAGCGCCCGGCGCGATGCCGGCCAGGCTGCCAACCGGCATCAGGAAGATTTTGCCGTTGGAAAACCCCATGACCTCAGCCTCAACCTGCACCGGCCTGTAGCTGTCATCGTTGATCACCATGCAGCGGCTACCCAAGGCAGCGCGCAGGCCTTCAGCCTCCAGAGTCAAACCGACCATTCGTAACAAGCGGCCTTCGACCTGCGGCTGAGTCGGTAACGCCACGGCCTCGCTGTAACCCGCCAGGCGCTTGGCAAAGCTCACCCGCTCAAGGCGCATCCGCACGCGCCTCAGAAACCGCCTCTAGGTTCGCCTCTGCGGGCGCCGGTGCAAGCGCTTCTTTATTCGCTGGGGCGGCGTCCAGATCAGTATGCAGATCAGCATCTAAAGGATGCACCGCTTGCTCGCGCTGCTGTTCGAAGAGTTGTTTGATGGCTTGGTTCAGCCGAGTTTCGACGCTGGCATCAATGCGGCTGAGTTCGCTTTCTACCCGGCAACCGCCAGGCAATAGAGAGGCATCTTCAAGAATCCGCCAGCTCTCTTCATGGCGCTCACGCAAAGCTTTGACCATCTCGAAATCTTGCGGGTTGAGGTGAATGCGGATATTGCCAGTGCCCATCGGCAGCAGCTTAAGTGCCTCACCGAGCACCTGACGAATCTGGCTGGAGTCGCTGACCAACTCGCGCTGAATCACGTGGCGCACCATCTGCTCCAGCAGCTTGATCAGCGCTTCTTCAAGTTGCTGGTCTTGCTCGGCAATCGGCTCAAACAGCTGGGTCATCACCTGTTCAAGCCCGGCTATTTTTGCAGCCAAGGCCATGTCAGCCTCTTGCTTAGCTTTCAGCTGGCCGGCATGGAAGCCATCTTTCTCACCGGTGGCAAAGCCTTCGTTGTAAGCGTCCTGACGGATGGCTTCAAGCTCATCCAACGTCAAAGGCTTGACGTCTTCTAGAGCGACTTCTTCGCTTTCGGCCTGAGCATGTTGCTCAGCGCTGGCTGATGGCTCGACAGCGTCATCTGCGCTGGGTTCTGGCACTTCTACTTGTGGGTCAAAGCTGGGCAACGCCCAGACATCAACGCCGATTAGATCTTTGGCGCGTATCAGCTCACTCGCCGGCTCTTTACTGGACATGCGTTACACCATTTCCTCGCCGCCTTTGCCGCCGAGGACAATTTCCCCGGCTTCAGCCATGCGCCTGGCGATGGTGAGGATTTCTTTCTGTGCGCCCTCAACGTCACTGACACGCACTGGACCTTTGGCTTCCAAATCATCGCGCAGCAATTCGGCAGCGCGTTTGGACATATTCTTGAAGATTTTTTCCTTGATGGCCTCATCAGCACCTTTAAGCGCCAGTACCAACACATCCGAGGACACTTCGCGCATCAGCGCTTGGATGCCGCGGTCATCGACATCCGCCAGGTTATCGAAGACGAACATCAGGTCCTCGATCTTGCTGGACAAGTCCTCATCCACTTCACGAATGGAGTCCATCAGCTGGCCTTCGACCGAGCTGTCAAGGAAGTTCATGATATCGGCAGCACGCTTTACCCCGCCCAGTGCGGCGCGGGTCGAACTGGAACTGCCAGAGAACTGTTTCTCCAAGATCTGGTTAAGTTCTTTCAACGCCGCCGGTTGCACCGTGTTCAGCGATGACACGCGCAACACGATATCCAAGCGGACCTTGTGGTCAAAATGGCCCAGCACTTCGCCGGCCTGATCGGGGTCGAGGTAGGCTACAACGATGGCTTGGATTTGCGGATGCTCGTAACGGATAACATCGGCCACAGCGCGCGGCTCCATCCACTTCAAGCTGTCCAAACCACTGGTGCTGCCACCCAGTAGAATTCGATCAATCAAATTACCGGCTTTGTCTTCGCCCAAGGCCTGATTGAGCATCTTGCGAATATAGCCATCAGCACCAACACCAAGGCTGGTCTGGTCGCCAACGGTTTCGACAAACTCGCCCATGACCTGCTCAACCTGCTCGCGCTGGATATTGCGCATGCCGGCCATGGCCACGCCAACGCGCTGCACTTCCTTGGGTCCCAGATGGCGCAGCACCTGGGCCGCATCCGTTTCACCAAGCGACAGCAGCAGGATCGCGGCCTTGTCGACTTTGTTCAATTTAGTCGCGGTGCGGTTATCACTCATCAGCGTTAATCCACTCTTTCACAACCTGGGCTACGCGGCCCGGGTCTTCAGCGACCAGGCTTTTAATAGCATTGAGTTGTGCATCATACCCCTCACTCGGGCTGGGCAGGAGGATGCTTTGCGGGCCACCTAAGCTGACCCGGTCCTCGGCCAAATCACCACCCAATGCCCCCATTTCGCCGAGTTCAACATCACCACCACGGCCATCGCCTTGGTCTCTGCCGGCGCCGGTGATGTTCTTCATCACTGGGCGCAAGACAAACCAAACCAATATAAAGATCAGCAGAGCCGGCATCAGTTGCTTAAGGCCGCTCATGGCCAGCAGGAACAACTCACTCTGGTACCACGGCAACGCCGCAAGATCCTCGCCCACCTCGATGGAGAATGCGGTATTGATAACACTCACGCTGTCACCCCGGCTGGCGTCGAACCCTACTGAGTCCTGCACCAGGCGGGTAAAGCGTGCCAGATCATCACTGCTCCACGGCACCCGCGTGACGTCACCGCTGGCCGCATCAATCTTGACCTGATCATCCACCACCACGGCCACTGATAAGCGGCGAAGACGGCCCTGTTGCTGCTTGGTGTAGCTAATGGAGCGGTCCAGTTCGAAGTTGCGGGTGGACTGCTCGCGCTTGTCCGCCGGATACGGTGCGAGCATGGCTAAGCCAGTGGCCGGGTCGATGATCTGCTGACCATTGACATCCAGCAGTGGCTGGCCTGCAGCGATTGGCCCTGGCACAGCGGCAGCGCCCGCGCCAGCCACTTGCGGCGCAGCTGCCGCGCCAGGCGGCTGATTGCTCAGAGCGCCCGGCACGCCTTGTGGCGGCAGGCTGCTGGTGCGTTGTTCATTAACTTGCTGTTCGCTGCGCAGCGCCGGTTGATCGGGGTTGAACATTTCCGAGGTGGATTCCACCGCGCTGAAATCTACGTCCGCTGACACTTCAGCCTTATAGCGACCTGAGCCAAGCACCGGATTCAAAATATTGTGCACGCGCTGGGTAAACAGACTTTCCATGCGGCGGCTGTAATCAAACTGCTTGCCCGCCATGGTCAGCTCGGACATTTCCTGAATGTCCGAGAGCAGGTTGCCCTTCTGGTCGACCACGGTGACCTGCGCCTTGTCCATCTCCGGCACGCTGCTGGCAACCAAATTAACAATGGCCATCACCTGGCTTGGCTCCAGGCCGCGCCCGGAATACAACTCGACCAATACTGAAGCACTGGGCTTGCGCTCATCACGCACGAACACTGAGCTTTTCGGGATGGCCAGGTGCACCCGTGCACCCTTGACGTTGTTTAAGCTGGAAACTGTGCGCGCCAACTCGCCCTCCAAGCCACGGCGATAGCGGGTTGCCTCCATAAACTGGCTAGTGCCCAGGCCTTGCTCTTGGTCGAGAATCTCAAAGCCAATGCTGTTATCAGTCGGTGATACACCCGCAGCCGCCAAGCGCATACGCGCACGAGCCAGGTCACCGGACTTGACTAATAGCGCACCCGAATTGGGTTCTACGGTGTACTGGATATCGGCGGCCGATAACGTCTCCATCACCTGAGACGCATCCATGCCATCAAGGCTGCCATAGAGCGGCTGATAATCGGGCTGCTGGGACCACAACACCACCGCAAAGCCGATGGCCACGCTAGCGGCCAGGCCGACCAATAGACCAATTTGCCGCAACATCGACATGTCGGCGAGATTTTCCAAAAAGGTTAAGCCAAACAATGGCTTACTTGGCTCACCAGTGGTGGTAGCAGGTACGTTTGCAGCGACGGCTTCAGCCATGATTCAGCCCTACCCTTAAACCGGCATCTGCATAATGTCTTGATAAGCCTGAACCAGCTTGTTGCGCACCTGGGTCATGGCCTGCATTGATACGCTGGATTTCTGCGCGGCGATCATCACATCCGTCAAGTCCACACCGCTGGTACCCATCTCAAAGGCAGTAGCGAGCTTGCTGGCGGCCTGCTGATTTTCGCTGACTTTGCCAAGGGCCTGGCCAAACATCTCAGAAAAGCTCGGCGCACCCGCTTCAGGCGTGCTGGCAACAGGCTTTTGACGCGCCATGGCATCGGCCTGCATAGAGCGCATTTCCAGCATCAAGCGATTGAATTCAACACCTTGGCTCATCATTACCTCCACAGGCCGCGGTTTTTTGACGCTTCGCGGCGTTTGCAGAAGTATTGCAACAAGGGTGCCAGCTTATTGAACGGGTTCTAAGCGCCTATTTACGCGGTTGCGAGCGAATAAACAGGGCTTCGACCTTCTCCCGCGCCCACGGCGTTTTACGCAAAAAAGTCAGACTGGATTTGATACTCGGCTCGCTCTTAAAACAGCGGATGTCGATGCGTTGCGCCAAACCATCCCACCCGAACTGAGCAACCAGGGCGATGAGAATGGTCTCAAGGGTGACGCCATGCAGCGGATTATTAGATGATTGAGTCATGTAAAACCTGTTTGAGCAGCCTAAGTGAACACACGCACCACCATAGCCAAGCGCACGCTTGATCGATAGCGAGACTTTCTTTAGGCCTAACATTTATCTGATCTATTTTTGACGTAGCAAGGCGATAGTTCGAAGAAGAATCACCATGGTTTGCCCATAAAAAAACCGGCCCACACAAAAAGTGTGGGCCGGCAAAGTATGAGTGAGTCGTGCGAGCATTAGTCAAAAATACTGGCTCGCAAGCTACCTGCGCAGGACCGCAGGCTATGTATGGCTTAGGCCAGCTTGCGCTTAACCTCATCGAACTGCGCCTGCAACGCAGCTTCAGGCTCTTTAGTCATCAAGCTGACGACGATGATGGCAATGCTTGCCAAGATAAAGCCGGGGATGATTTCGTAAAGACCAAACACACCGCCAAGGCTAGACAGCTGCTTCCAGACCACCACAGTCAAACCACCCAAGATGATGCCGGCCAGAGCGCCGTTACGGTTCATGCGCTTCCAGTACAACGACAACAGGATGGCCGGACCAAAGGCAGCGCCGAAGCCAGCCCAGGCATAGGACACTAAGCCCAGCACGGTGTTGTCCGGGTTCATCGCTAAGACCAGAGCAATAATGGCAATCAGCACCACCGCGCCACGGCCAATCCATACCAGCTCAGCATCACCCGCATCTTTTTTCAGGATGGCTTTATAGAAGTCTTCTGCCAATGCAGAGGAGCTCACCAGCAACTGCGAGTCGGCGGTGGACATGATCGCAGCCAACACGGCGGCCATCAGAATACCAGCCACTACGGGGTGGAACAGGCTGTTGACCAGCACCATAAACACGGTCTCAGCATCAGCCAGATCCGTTTCTAAATAACCCAAAGCTACCCAGCCAATGGACAGCGCAGCAACTAGGGTCAGCGCGGTCCAGCTGACCGCAATACGGCGGGCTGTAGGAATATCTTTGTCATTAGAAATCGCTTTGAAGCGCGCAAGGATGTGCGGTTGACCAAAGTAGCCAAGGCCCCAGCCGAGCAGCGAAAGAATGGCGATAATACCCAACGGCTGGCCCTTGGCGTCGTTGAAGAAGGTCAGCAGCTCAGGGTTTTTCGTGGCGATGGCCAGGTGCGCCGCTTCGAAGCCGCCCACCGCGTTGAGCGCGAAAACCGGCACTAACACCAATGCAGCAGCCATCAACAAGCCCTGCACCACATCGGTCCAGGCTACCGCGAGGAAGCCACCGAACAAGGTGTAGGAGACCACCGCTAAGGTGCCGACGATCACGGCGATTTTATAGTCAAGGCCAAACACGGTTTCGAACAGCTTGCCGGATGCCACCAGGCCAGAGCTGGTGTAGAACAAGAAGAAAGTCAGAATGATTAACGCCGAAACCACACGCAGGGCACGGGATTTGTCGTTGAACCGATTCTCGAAGTAGGACGGCATGGTCACCGAGTCATTGGCCGTGTGCGAATAAATGCGCAGGCGCTGGGCGACGAAGAGCCAGTTTAACCAAGTACCCGCTAGCAGGCCGACAGCGATCCAAGTGGCTTCAAAGCCGGCGACCAGGGCGTAGCCAGGCAAACCCAGCAACAGCCAGCCACTCATGTCGGACGCGCCCGCTGACAATGCGGCGGTGGTCGGGCCGATCGAACGCCCCCCCAAAATGTAGTCAGACAGGTTGCTGGTGCGCTTGTAAGCCACAAGGCCCAACCACAGCATCAAGGCGAGGTAGACCGTAAAGGTCACCCCCACAACAAAAACGTTTTGCTCATTCATATTATTGTTCTCGTGTTGGCACGGATCGAACCGTGACTCTAATTAAAAGCGACCACTGCTCGCGATCACTGCTTTGAAACCACTCGCCAAACGCGCGCACACTAATGGCGTAACACACAGCTAAGCCTAGCCTGCCACATGAGCGACCGCCCCGTGCGACAGATACTGGCTAATAGTTTTAGCGCAGGCTCGCCTGCACAACCCAAGAAATGGCCTGCACTTGCGTGCCACGCGAATCTTAAAAAGCAATTTAGTGGCATAAGCCGACTCGCTTCTTACAAAATACTCTGGAGTTTTTGCAAAACCCTCCAAGCAAGGAACTTCCGCTAACCGCTGGTTTAAGGCGCAAACTGTAGGTGCTGCGGTAGCCTACTGCCCCAGCTTACCCGCACAGTGCCTATTTAGACTGCCTGCGCCCAACATGGAGGTGTGTATTGCAGAGCGCAACATCCGATTATTC
Organism: Pseudomonas sp. TMP9; assembly: GCF_037943105.1. NCBI lineage: Bacteria > Pseudomonadati > Pseudomonadota > Gammaproteobacteria > Pseudomonadales > Pseudomonadaceae > Pseudomonas > Pseudomonas vesperimontis. The sequence continues at coordinate 1,203,048 of NZ_CP149803.1, read as the reverse complement.
AATCTACCGGACCTTGGTTTCGCAGTTAATGCAGGGCGAGGAACAATTGCCCAGCTTACCCACCATTACCTTGGATATACGCCGCGCTCTGAGTGATCCAGCCATCTCGCTTACGGCCCTAGCGCGCTTGATCAGCCGTGACCCGGCGCTCAGCGCCCTGCTGATGAAACATGCATCCAGTGCCTTATTTCGTCAGACCATGGCACCGAAAACGCTGCTTGACGTGGTCAGCCGGCTCGGCATGGCTGAAGTAGGTCGGATTACCATGGTACACAGCGTCAAAAGCCTGTTTACCCTGCACAGCGCTGGGCATAAAAAATTATTTGTGCAGGCATGGGAGCGCTTAGTCATTAAGGCCAGCACCTGCGCCATGCTCGCGGGCTTGCTTGGCACTGTGACGGCAGAACACGCCCTGCTGGCCAGCCTGCTCAGTGAGGTGGGCTCTCTGGCCGTACTCTCGGCGTTTCGTAATGACAGCGTGACGCCCTCCAGCGAGCTGTATGACAAGCTGTGCAGCGAATACAGCCAATCACTCGGCATTATCGTGCTGAAGAAATGGTCAGTGGATGACAACTACATCGAAATCATCCGTAACACGGGCAATTGGCACTCCAGCCCAGGGCACAAGCTGCAATTACTGGACATGGTTAACTTGGCGCTTTATCACGTGAGCAAGGCACAGGGCACAGAGGCTCAACTGCCACCCCTGCAGGAGCTCGCGGCCTATCAAAAGCTAATAGCGCCGCAGGATCATATCGATGACAACGGCGAGCTCAGCCTGCTGAGTAACCACCGCGCCGATATTTTGGCGATTGCTCAGACCTTGCGCTGAAACTGCCTTTTAACGGTAGATTATCTGCGCGCGCATGGGCGCAAGGCGTGCCAGCAGGCGGTTCTGCGCGGGCATGGCCACGCCCTGGCTACTCATGGCCGCCTGCAAGTTCTCAACCAAGGCGTTGAAATCGCTCGGCGTGAGGTTTTGGCCCTTGTGGCTTTCCTCCATGCTGTCGCCGGTGTAGGTGCAGGGACCACCGGCTTCAACGCAGACTTGCTCAACCAGCTTATCGCGCAGGCGCACGATATCGATGCTCTCGAAATGCCGAACGATGCGCGGATCACCGGCGATATTCAGCAGCATGCCCTCGATGATACGGGTAATCCCGGCCTGCTCGCCTAAGTCACGGTAGAGGCTGTCATCTTTAGGCGGCTGTTGGACGCACGCTGTTAGGGTGATAAACATCATCAGCAGCAGGCTGCGCATGCTCAGAAACTCCCCTGTACGGACAGATAAACACCGTCCTGATTATCCAGCGTGGCGATTTCACCCAGGCGTGCATAGGCCAGCACCAGCGCGACATGCTTGTTGGGGAAGTAGCCCAGAAACAGATCGGCCCAGTCACTCTCCCCGGCAAAGCTTAAATTGTCGGGCTTCTCGCGGTATTCCACCCCCAGCGCCCAACGTGGGTTGAACAACACAGCCACTGAACCTTCTTTAAGCACCGAGTGACGATCCCGGCGATCACCACCAAAACCCAACAGGCCCAGCTCGTTGGCCCGGCTATAGCGCAGGCCGCCGTTAAGCAGCAAGTTGTAGCCAAAAGCGCCGCCAAGGATCAGTCGACTGGCGCTGATATAGCCTTCAGTGTCTTCGCTGCGCTGCGCGCCAATCAGGCTGGGAATCGGGAAATCTTTCTGCCGTTTGTGCTGAATGCCCACTGACACCTGCGGCAGCTGGTCGTAGATCAGGTCGCCAAATAGGCGCACTTTGAGACCAAAAATATCTTGGCTTAAGCTGCTTTCTGGCAGGCTCAGGTTGCGCGCTAGCGTGCTGAGGTCCAAGCGCTGGCGCGCGTAAGACAGCTCGATACGGTTATCAAACGCTGCGCTAATGCCGGCCACATCCAAGCGATAGTCAGCGCTTTGCACCCGCGTGGCGAAAACGTCCGCGCCCCACTCACCGCGCTCACCATAACCGGCCAGCACAGCCCAAGGCGTGATCCCGCCACCCGCAGCACCTTCAATACTGCTGGCACCACCAGTGGCAAGCAAACGGCCGTCAGCCCACGCCCAATTGGCTAATAGCCCGAGTAATAAAACCATACCGCTGAACAGGTTTTTCATGCTCACTGCACCGCGCTTGTGGCGGCGTCCGCACGCTGCGCCATCCAGGTTTCAAACGCTTGCGCCGCCAATGGCCGGCTAATTAGGTAGCCCTGCGCGGTGTCGCAGTTCCAGCGCGCCAGCAGCTGCAAGCTGCGCTCCAACTCAACCCCTTCAGCCACTACTTTAAGACCCAAGCTGTGGCTCATTTCGATAGTTGAACGCACGATCACCGCATCCTCACTGGCGTCGTCCAGATCACGGATAAACGATTGATCGATCTTCAACTCCTGCACCGGCATGCGCTTGAGCTGGGCCAGGGACGAGTAACCCGTACCAAAGTCATCCACCGACAAGCTGATACCGCACTCACGCAGGCCATGCAGCACTTGCAGGGCGATCTCTGGATTGAGCATCACCCCGCTTTCAGTGATTTCAAAAATCAGCTGCTCAGCAGGCACCTGATACTTGACTAATAATTCGCGGACTCGCGCCGGTAACTGCGGGTCAATCAGGTCTTCGGTGGCAATATTCAACGACACCTGAACATGCAGGCCACGCCCGGACCATTCGCGCCATTGACGCATGACCTCCTCTATTACCCAAGCGGTCAGCAAGGTGATGCTGCCGCTGCGCTCAGCTAACGGAATAAATTCTCCGGGTGAAACCATACCCAACTCAGGGTGTTGCCAACGCAACAGGGCTTCAGCCTGGCGTACTTGGCCGTCGGCAATATCCAGTTTGGGCTGGTAGTGCAACTGCAGCTCGGCCCTGGCTGGGGCATGGCGCAAATCACGAATCAAGCGGATCTGCCGCTGCTGAGCATCATCGCGGCCGCGTTGGTAGACCTGCAGGTTGCTGGCTGTGCCGGCGGCGTCCTGCATGGCGATGGTCGCCCGACGCAGCAGCTCTTCTGGCGCGTTGCCATCCGCCGGGTAGCTGGCAATACCGATACGGCATTCCATAACGACATCTTGGGTGCCGACCCGCAACGGTTTGAGCAGCAGCTGCTGAACCTTATCAGCGATGCCTACAGCACCGTCGGTGTCGGTATGTTCCAGCAGCAACAGAAATTCATCGCCAATAATCCGCGCCACACTGTCACCAGGGCGCAGGGTCGTCTGTAAACGAGCGCTCAGCTGTTGCAGCGCCACGTCCCCGCCTTGTGGCCCCAAGCTTTCATTGACGGCGCGAAAATTCGCCACGCCCACGTACAACAATGCCGTAGGCCGCTGCGCTGTGATGGCGCTGCCGAGGCGTTCCAGCGCCAGTGTGCGGTTGGGTAACTCGGTGAGCGCGTCATGCAAGGCGTTGTGCGCCAGCTGTCGTTCACGGTCGGCAATACCCTGTTGCATGGCCTTAAACGCCGTGGCCAAGCGACCCAATTCATCACTGCGGTGCAAATCCAAGCTGGCTTGATAATCCCCTTGGCGTATCCGCTCGGCAACTGCAGCCAGTTGCTGCACGGGCTGCGACACAGAGCGCGCCAGCAGTAATGCGCCGCCCAGAGAAGCGCTCAGTGCCGCCATGGCAATCAGCAGAATATTCTTATCCAGCGGCGCAAAGGCCTGCTGCGCTTGATTCAAGGATTTGTGCAGCAGCGCATGCACGGCAAAACCGTCGCCACTGGCCAGTACCAAGGTCTGATTGAGATAGGACTCAGCACCGATCAAGCTCACCGCATCATCCGGCAACGCAGCCATGCTGCCTTGTAGCTGTTCACGCTGTGCCGGCGGCAGGGTGCTGATCCAGATATCGGCGACACCGTCTTGGGTTGCCAGGAGGGTCAAGTCCAAGTGGGCCAATTCACGCAGTTCGGCGGCAAAGGCGTCATCCACCTGAAAGCCCATCATCACCCGGGCAATCGGCAACGGCGCCGCGACGGTGGCTTGGACCAGCAAATAGATTTTGTCGGCAATCGGCATCAAGAAAATCTGCGTGCCATCACGCTGGCGCTGCATCACTTCGACGCTCAGGCGCTGGGCTGTCTCGCCGCTGATCTGTCGATCGGTGCTGATTTCAAGATTGCCATCCAGGCTCAGCATCATGACTGCACTGGCATTGATCCGCGCACCATGGTTGGCCAACGCCGAGCGAATGGTCTCCGCGTCAGCACTGGCCACGGCAGCTTTAAAACCAAAATCAGCAACCAACACCTGCACTGCATCATGCAACTGCCGGCCGCGCATCTCGAGCAACCGCTGAAACACTAAGCTACCGACATCCAGCTGCTCACGCGCTTGGCTGCGTACTGCCGCATCAGTCGCCGCTTGCACGGCCACATACAATGCACCAATCACAACCAACAAGAGCATGACCAATACGCCGGCAATGCGGGCCTGAAAACTATTGCGCAGCATCGCGAGCCTTCTTAAATGCATCACCAAAAGCACTCACCGGCGCACTCGGCGCGGCCTGAGCAGCGGGGGCCTGCGTGGCCAGGGTAAAGCGCTGCTCAAGGACGGCCTCAGTCACCTGCACCTCGCCCGCCGCTTGCGGCAGCATCTGCGGTGCTTGCGGGTGCCAAATACTCGCTGTGTAGCGGCCCGGCGGCAACTGATCGAGGTTCAACCGCCCTTGTTCGTCACTGACGGCGAACCACGGGTCATCGGTGACATAGACATAACCCACCATCCAGTCATGGATGTTGCAGCCGAGCACCACCACTCCGGGTTTATCGAAGATCACCGGTTCACTGGGAGTGCCTTGGTATAAGCGCAGTTCAAAGCGCTTGGCCAAGGAGAAGGAATAGACGTGGTGGCGAATATTATCGCTGTTAGGGAACGTCACCGAGGTACCGCTGCGCACTGCAAGCACGGTGGGTGCAAACTGCTGCAAGCGTTGATCCATGATGGCGGTAGCCGACACAGCCGCCGGGTCAGCCAGGCTGCGCAAGCTGAGCACCCCATTAGCAAGAGGCTGGCCTTGGCTGTCCACCAGTTCGGCGCGCAGGCCGGCTGCCTGCAACGGGGCACTGAGCAGCAATGCGCCCAGCAACGAAAACGCTAACGACACTTGCAGGTACTGGCTCATCAAGGCTTCTCAAGGGGGCACACTTGATTGTCACGGCTTCCTTGCCTGGCACAGTGAATGCCTCGGTAGGTCCCAGCTTAGCCGGCCAAGCGGAGAAGTTCACCCCCACTGTGAACGTGCGCCGCTGAATCATTTGTACAGGTAAGACGCAGCGGGTCGAAGAGGGAGCGTTTAGTTAGCAGCGCGCAGGCGCTTGGGGGTTAGGCCAAGGTAGCGGTGCATGGCTGTGGTCAGCGCACTCTGGCTGGAGAAGCCGCACTCCTCAGCAATGCGAATAAGCGGCAAAGTGCTCTCGCGCAGTAATCGCGCCGCGTGATCAAGGCGGGTTTTCAGCAAGTATTGATGAGGCGTCAGGCCGACGCAGTCTTTGAACTGCGCATGGAAATGACTGGGGCTCAGGCAAGCCACTTGGGCCAGTTCAGCCACACTGATACGCCGCGCGAGGTGCTCGGCGATATAGCGGTCGAGTCGCTCCACGTTCAGCGAGCCCACGGCCCGCACGTGTTGCTCGCCGAACAAACGCAGGTGCAAGGCACGCAGCAAGACGCCGCCAAGCGCCCGCGCCAGCAGCGGATCAGCGCCGTAACGCTGCAGCTCGGCGCCGGCGTAGCTGAGGAGATTCTGAAAATCGGCATCCAGCTGGGGATAACGTGGCTTTTCAAACAAGCCGGTTAGCAGTTGCAGGTCATCGCTGGAAAGGCCTTGCTCATCCAGATCGATGATCAGCATGCGGTTGTCGCCCATACCGGCGAACTGATGGTCTGCATCCCCTGGCACCAGACAGGCGCGCATGCGACACACCTCACCACCCCGGCCATTAACCTCAAACTCAGCGCGCCCAGCCAACGACAACACCAACTGATGATGGTCGTGGGTGTGTTCATGGGCTTGGTCATCGAGACGTATCAAACGCGCGTTGAGCATTAAAAGTGCAACCCCAAGTGGCAGAGGTGCAACTTTAACCCTTTAGCCAGTAAAACTGCAGCCTGTATGACCAATGACCGCTGTTGAGTGGGGGTCATGCAGCCTGATTAAACGCTCTAAAAACAGCGTGCACAGGCGGCAAGCATTGGCATAACTCGCCAGGACACGCGTCAAGCGGCGAGGCTAAATCATGCTCAGTTGGCACGTGCTGCAGAATTCCGCAGGCACGCCTTAACGGCTATGCTGCAAACCTAAACGTTCCCATGGAGCTCAGCATGGTTGTTCCCCGCCTGACCCTGGCGCTAAGCCTTGTATTACTCACAGCCTGCGTCCAAACACCCAGCAGCATCACTCTGGAGCAAAGACAGCAAAACAAATGCCCGCTGTCACTGCAGGTCGGCCAACAGTTTATTTTGCGCTTGCCAAGTAACCCCACCACCGGTTTTCGCTGGCTGCTGCGTGACTCTGCGCCGCAGGTTTTGCAAAGTCTTGGCCCGGAGGTTTACAGCAACCCGGAAGACGAAGGGCTGGTGGGTAGCGGAGGGATTTCTACTTGGCGTTTCAAAGTGGCCAAGGCTGGTGAGGGCCAATTGGCCCTAACTTATGAACGGCCTTGGGAGGTCGGCGTGGTTCCCGCGCAGCGTTTTGACTGCGCACTCACGGTTGAGTGAAGCTGCACGAGGGTCTTGTTGCCGATTGCACCGCTATTTTGCGACCAATAGCTGCAATCAGCGTTGGGCTATAGCCTGCACTTGGCTAAGATGCTTGGCCTTATCGACCAGTGCGCAACCAACGTGAGCAAACAGCCCGACCGTCTTTTCGCCCAACCCTTGGCCTCGGTGCCGGACTTCGTGTTTAACGAGGATGTGGTGCGGGTATTCCCTGACATGATCAAACGCTCGGTGCCGGGCTATCCGACCATTGTTGAGAATATTGGCGTGCTCGCGGGCCAATTTGCCCAACCGCACAGCGTGCTCTACGACCTTGGCAGCTCCCTTGGCGCCGTGACGCAAGCCCTGCGCCGGCATGTGCAGATCGAAGATTGCCGAGTGATTGCCGTGGACAACTCCAGCGCCATGGTTGCGCGCTGTCGCGAGTACCTGCACGCGCAAGACTCAATGTTTCAGGAATTATTGCCCGTCGAGGTCATCGAAGCCGACATCCTCACCCTCGATTTTCAACCCACCTCACTGGTGGCCCTGAACTTCACCCTGCAATTTATCCAGCCCGAACAACGCCTCGAATTGCTCGCGCGCATTCGCCAGGCGCTACTGCCCGGCGGTGCACTGATTCTCTCGGAAAAACTGCACTTTGCAGATGCCAAACACCATGCCCTCCTCGGCGATCTACACATCGCCTTCAAGCGTGCCAACGGTTACAGCGAGCTGGAAATCGCGCAAAAGCGCAGCGCCATCGAGAAAGTCATGCTCCCAGACAGCCTTGAACAGCACCGCGAACGTTTACTGGCCGCAGGTTTCAGCCAAGTCGTGCCGTGGTTCCAGTGCCTTAACTTCGCCTCAGTGATTGCCCTGCCATGATCAGCCGTCTCGACCTCGACGCCCTGCAAGCCAAACTTGCCGGCACGCCCTTGCAGGAGTGGTCAGCCGACCTACCCGGGCAGATCGATGCCAAACTGGCCATCGGCCATGGCGATTTGCAACGCTGGTACGGCGCAATTGAAGCGCTGCCGACGCTCAACGTTGAACAATTAGAGATGCTGCATCACTTTAGTTTTAACGGACGTTGCGACGAGCCGACGCGCGCAACGCTAAAAGCCGCGCTGCAGGGCCTGATCCCTTGGCGCAAAGGACCGTTTCATTTATTTGATGTACACGTCGACACCGAATGGCGCTCGGACTGGAAGTGGCAGCGGGTCGCGCCCTACCTCGACCTCAAAGGCAAACGCGTGCTAGATGTCGGCTGCGGCAACGGTTATTACATGTGGCGCATGCTCGGCGCTGGCGCAGACAGCGTGGTCGGCATTGACCCCAACTGGTTGTTCCTCTGCCAGTTTTTAGCAATAAAGAATTACCTACCTGACTTATCGGCCTGGCATCTGCCGCTGGCTTTTGAGGAATTACCCGGCAAGCTACAAGGCTTCGACACAGTATTTTCAATGGGTGTGCTGTATCACCGCCGCTCGCCCATTGATCACCTGATTGACCTCAAGGATTGCTTGGTTAAAGACGGCGAGCTGGTGTTGGAAACGTTGGTGGTCGAGGGCGATGCGCAGCAGGTACTGGTACCTGAGGATCGCTACGCGCAAATGCGCAACGTTTGGTTCTTGCCGTCGGTGCCGGCGCTCGAACTTTGGCTACGCCGCGCCGGTTTTGTTGACGTGCGCTGCGTAGATGTCAGCACCACCCGCGTGGAGGAGCAACGCTCAACCGAGTGGATGCGCTTCCAGTCGCTGCCTGAGTTCCTCGACCCCGCTGATCACAGCCGCACCGTCGAAGGTTTGCCAGCGCCAAGCCGCGCTGTGCTAATCGCGCGTAAGCCTTAGGATGAGTTAGTCACGCAGCGGCCTAACCCATCTTGCAAATAAGCCCCCAACTAGCCGCGATTCGCGGCTGCGGTGATCAGTTGTTTCATTTCCAACACTGCCTGCTTAAAGCCGACAAACAGTGCATGCGATACCAGCGCGTGGCCGATATTCAGCTCGTTGATCCCGGCAATCGCCGCCACTGGCTCGACGTTGTGGTAATGCAGGCCGTGGCCCGCATTAACGATCAGTCCATGGGACAGACCGCAGGCCACGCCGTCACGAATCCTTGCTAATTCGCGCGCCGCTTCTTGCGGCGTTTGTGCATCGGCATAGCGGCCTGTGTGCAGCTCAATAGCCGGCGCACCGACGCGTTTGCACGCCTCAATTTGCGCGGGCTCGGGGTCGATAAACAGCGACACTTCGCAGCCGATCTTACTTAAACGCTGCACGGCGGCGCGAATACGCTCTTGCTGCCCGGCCACATCCAAACCACCCTCAGTGGTCAGCTCTTGGCGGGTTTCCGGCACTAAGCAAATGTGCTCGGGGCGAATACTCTCGGCAAACGCAAGCATCGCTTCAGTCACGCCCATCTCAAAGTTCATGCGCGTCTGCATGACCTCTTTGAGCAGACGCACATCGCGTTCTTGGATATGCCGACGATCTTCACGCAGGTGCACGGTAATGCCGTCAGCCCCAGCTTCTTCAGCGTCCAGGGCGGCCTTGACCGGGTCTGGATAGCGAGTGCCACGGGCCTGACGTAAGGTCGCCACATGGTCGATGTTCACACCCAACAAAATACGATTGGCATCAGTCACGGTTTGGCTCCTTGAGCGTCATAAACAGTTCGCGGCTGACCAACGGCCTACCGCCTAAATGAGGGGCTAGCGCCTGACGCATCAAGCGCTTGGCTGCCGCTAAAGCTCCCGGCGCAGCCCAGTCGGCTTGCGCCATGGCCAGCAACTCGGCCCCCTGAAAAACCCCAGGCTGCAAGTGCCCAACCGGCACCAGCCCGGTTTCGGTCTGCAGCCGATACAGGCCGTCCTCAGCAATGGCTTGGCCTTCGCTGTCCAGATCCAAGGCGAAACCATAGCCCAGCTCATCCAACAAACGCCATTCAAAAGAACGCAGCAGGGGTTCAATTGCGCGGCCTTCGGCCAGCCCGAGCACGGTCATGGCGTAATGTTGAAAAATCGCGGGGTTCGGATCTTCAGCGGGCAGCAAGCGAATCAGCAGTTCATTAAGGTACAAGCCGCTGAATAACGCCTCGCCGCCGAGTAGGTTGGGGATACCCGCCGGCTCAAGGCGCGCGACGTTCTTCAATTCGCCGCGCCCGCGAAACTCAGCTTCTAGCGGGATAAAAGGGCGCGCCAGGCTGCCCGCCTTACCTCGCGCGCCCCGCATGACCGCACGCAGGCGACCTTGCGGGGTGAGAAAATCCACCAGCGCGCTGCTTTCGCGGTAAGCACGGCTGTGTAGAACGTAGGCCGGCTGGCTGGGGGCAAGCATGGGGCTTACTCAAAATGGCAGGCGCATGGCGCGCCCGCAGAGGCATCAGATGTCGCTGTAACCTAAAGAACGCAACGCGCGCTCATCATCCGACCAGCCACTTTTAACCTTGACCCAAAGGTTTAGCATCACTTTGGAGTCGAACATCACTTCCATGTCCTTGCGCGCTTCTTGGCCAATGCGTTTGATGCGCTCACCTTTGTCGCCAATGATGATTTTCTTCTGCCCATCACGCTCCACCAGAATCAGCGCATGGATATGCAGAATGCGCCCGTCGCGCTTGAATTCCTCAATTTCTACGGTGATCTGGTACGGCAGCTCAGCGCCGAGTTGACGCATGATTTTCTCGCGCACCAACTCTGCAGCGAAGAAACGGCTGGAGCGATCGGTGACCTGATCTTCCGGGAAGAAGTGAACGCCTTCCGGTAAACGCTCGCCTACCAGTTTTTCCAGAGTATCCAAGTTGTGCCCATGCTGGGCGGACACCGGCACGATTTCAGCCTTTGGTAGCTGGGTAGCCAGCCACTCTAGATGCGGCATCAGATCGGCCTTGTCTTCGACCCGATCCGTCTTGTTGATCGCCAGAATCACCGGACCCTCAACGTATTGAATACGCTCAAGGACCATCTGGTCTTCGTCGGTCCAGCGGGTGCGATCAACGACGAATATCACCACGTCGACATCTTTCAGTGCCGACGAGGCGTTTCTATTCATATAGCGGTTGAGTGCCTTCTCATTGTTCTTGTGCAGGCCGGGGGTGTCGACATAAATCGCCTGTACATCACCTTCGGTCTTGATGCCGAGCATGTTGTGTCGCGTGGTTTGCGGCTTGCGCGAGGTGATTGCGAGTTTTTGCCCGAGGATGTGATTGAGCAACGTCGACTTGCCCACGTTAGGCCGGCCAACGATGGCGACATAGCCACAGCGTGTAACAGGTGCATCAGTCATTGCCATTCTCCACACCTAGGGCGATCAGCGCGGCAGCAGCAGCCACCTGCTCGGCAATCCGCCGGCTAGCGCCCTGCCCCAGGGTTTTATCATTCAGTAAGGTAATCTGACACTCGACGACAAATGACCGACAGTGCGGCTCGCCTTGTATGTCCACCACTTCGTAACGTGGCAGCTCACAACCACGCGATTGCAGAAATTCCTGCAGGCGGGTTTTCGGGTCTTTATTGGTGTCGACCAGCGTCAGGCTTGCAATTTCAGTGGTCAGCCAGGCCAGCACACGCTCGCGGGCCGCCTCCATGCCGGTGTCCAAGTAGATAGCGCCGATCAGCGCTTCTAGGGCATCAGCCAGGATCGACTCACGGCGAAAACCACCGCTTTTGAGCTCCCCCGAACCCAGGCGCAGGTATTCACCCAAATCAAAGCCGCGGGCCAGTATTGCCAGCGTCTCACCCTTGACTAAGCGCGCACGCAAGCGAGAAAGCTGGCCTTCACGGGCCAGAGGAAAGCGCTGAAACAGCGCTTCACCGGCAACAAAATTGAGGATTGCATCACCGAGAAACTCTAAGCGCTCGTTGTTGCGCCCAGCGAAGCTACGGTGAGTAAGCGCCAGGATCATCAATTCCTGATCTTTGAAGGTGTAACCGAGTTGCCGCTCAAGACGGGCTAACGACGCACTCACGGCATACGCACGCGGAATTCTTTATCGAAACGCACCACCAAATCGATATTCTCAATCAGAGGCTCACGTTTCTCGTACTTCATGTGCACACGAAATTCGTTGTTTTCGATTTTGATTTTGATCGCATCCTGCATGTTCAAATCACGAATGCTGTTGACCTGCATGCCTTTGCTGAGGTGGCTGTAGAAATCGCCTACACCGCGAACATCAAGCGCTTTATCAGTCTCAACGGAGGTGATCATTTTTTCCAAGGCCATATTGTCGAAGTAGTGCGGCAATACCTTGAACGCCGCGCTGGCCAAAAAGGCGACAACGGCAAGGACCATCAGCCAGCTGAGAATCGACATGCCTTTTTGTGAGTGCATCGAGTTCATATTTGTCCCCAAATTCGAGTGATGTGTAAGCCATTAAGGCTGCAGGCACGGTTATATATAGCCTGCTACACGGCATTTAGCCGCGCCGCAACGTAGCCAGCAGGTCAGTGAATCAGACCAACACGAGAAAAATTAGGCAGGTTGCGCGATTTTGGGTCCGGCCAGCTCAACCAGATCGCGAAGGCTTTGCCGACGATATTTTGATCCGGCACCATACCCAGCAGCGGCTTAGGGATGCTCGGGTCATTCCAGTAGCGGCTGTCATTAGAGTTGTCGCGGTTATCGCCCATCATAAAGTAGTGCCCTTGTGGCACCACCCACTCGCGGCCAGGCTCAAGCCGATAACGCTGCATTTCCTTGCGGATTTGGTGCTCCGCTTCCCCAAGCCGCTCGGTATACAACGTGGCACTGCCCAAGCTGCCCGGCTCATCGCTGATCAACTGCTGAGCCACAGATTGACCATTGATGGTCAGGCGCTTATCGCTGCTGTAGGCAATACGATCACCAGACAAGCCAACCACACGCTTGATGTAGTTGATGTTGGGGTCGCTTGGGTAACGAAACACCATCACATCGCCGCGCTGCGGATCACCCACCTCAATCACCTTGGTGTCGAGCACGGGCAAGCGGATGCCATAGGCAAACTTATTCACCAGAATAAAATCGCCCACTTCCAAGGTCGGCTTCATCGAGCCGGATGGAATCTGAAAGGGTTCAACCAGAAACGAGCGCAACACCAGCACAATCGCCAGTACGGGGAAGAACGACTTGCCGTATTCCACCAGTAACGGCTCTTTATTCAAGCGTGCCACCACCGCCTCATCAGGCGCACTGACTTGGCTGTGGTAGGTGCTGATAGCCGCTCGCCGGCGCGGCGCCAGAAAGATCAGGTCGAACAACGCCAGCACGCCACACACGGCGACAGCGATAACCAGTAACAGCGGGAAATTGATCGACATAGAGTTTTAACTATCCAACCTGAGCACGGCGAGGAAGGCTTCTTGTGGAATTTCCACATTGCCGACTTGCTTCATGCGTTTTTTACCGGCCTTCTGCTTTTCCAGCAGCTTGCGTTTACGGCTTACGTCGCCGCCATAACATTTAGCCAAAACGTTCTTACGCAACGCTTTGACCGTGGTCCGTGCCACGATTTGCCCGCCAATAGCGGCCTGAATAGCCACATCGAACATCTGTCGGGGTATCAGCTCTTTCATCTTCTCGGTCAACGCACGGCCTTTATAGTGGGCGTTGTCACGGTGCACGATCAGCGCCAAGGCATCGACTTTCTCAGCGTTGATCAGCACATCCAGCTTGACCAGATTGGCCGACTGATAGCGATCAAAGTGATAATCCAGCGAGGCGTAGCCACGGCTGGTGGACTTCAGACGGTCAAAGAAGTCCAGCACCACTTCGTTCATCGGCAGGTCGTAGGTGACTTGCACCTGTGAGCCTAGAAACAGCATGTCGTGTTGGACGCCGCGCTTCTCGATGCACAGAGTAATGACGTTACCCAGATGCTCCTGCGGCACCAGGATATTGGCGCGCACAATCGGCTCACGCATGTCTTCAATCGCCGACAAGTCAGGCAATTTAGACGGGTTGTCGACGTAAATGGTCTCACCCGTTTTGAGCAGCAGCTCAAAAATTACCGTCGGCGCGGTGGTGATCAGGTCTAGGTCATATTCGCGCTCTAAGCGCTCCTGAATGATCTCCATGTGCAGCATGCCAAGGAAGCCACAACGGAACCCAAAGCCCAGTGCGTCCGAGCTTTCCGGGGTGTATTGCAAAGATGAGTCGTTTAGCGTGAGCTTTTGCAGCGCCTCACGGAAATCCTCGAAATCATCGGAGCTAACCGGAAACAGGCCGGCGTACACCTGTGGTTGGATGCGCTTGAAGCCCGGCAATACATCAACGTCCGGCGTCGAACTCAGGGTCAGGGTATCGCCCACAGGCGCGCCGTGAATATCTTTGATGCCGGCGATGATAAAGCCCACTTCACCGGCCTTAAGATCAACGGTTGAGGTATGTTTCGGGTTGAACACGCCAACACTGTCAACCAAATGAATCTTGCCAGTGGATTTCACCAGCACCTTGTCGCCTTTTTTGATCCGACCATGGCGAACGCGCACCAAGGAAACCACGCCCAGGTAGTTGTCGAACCAAGAATCGATGATCAAGGCTTGCAACGGCGCGTCGATATTTCCGGTCGGCGCGGGGATGACTTGCACTAAACGCTCAAGCACCTCATCGACGCCTAAGCCGGTCTTAGCGCTGCACGTCACGGCATCGGTGGCATCAATGCCGATGATCTTCTCGATCTCGTCCTTGACGCGGTCCGGATCGGCCTGCGGCAAATCAATTTTGTTCAACACCGGCATGACCTCAAGGCCCTGCTCAATAGCGGTGTAGCAGTTGGCAACCGATTGCGCTTCAACGCCCTGCCCTGCATCGACCACCAGCAGCGCACCTTCACAGGCGGCCAGCGAACGGCTGACTTCATAGGTGAAGTCAACGTGGCCTGGAGTATCAATAAAGTTCAGCTGGTAGGTAATGCCGTCGCGAGCCTTGTAATACAAGGTGACGCTGTGCGCTTTAATGGTGATTCCGCGCTCGCGCTCTAGGTCCATGGAATCCAGCACCTGGGCTTCCATTTCACGGTCAGCCAGGCCACCACACATCTGGATAAAACGGTCAGCCAGGGTCGACTTGCCGTGGTCAATGTGGGCGATGATGGAGAAATTGCGGATATGACTCAAATCACTCACGGATCAACACTCGAAAAGGTCGCAGGCGACTGCCCGCCGAAAATAGCGGCGAAGTGTACCCGAAAGCCAGCTTGTACGTCACCAAACCCCGCACAACAGGACAATGCAAAAGGGCGACCGAAGTCGCCCTTTTATCTAACCAACGCGGTTAATCAGCCAGCTTGAAGGTAATAAAGCTGGCACGCCCCTGACGCAAGACACGCATCGACACCGAACGGTTTTTCGGTAGCGCTTGCGCCACGTCGGTAAAGGTCTTGGCTGAGCTGATCGCCTGATTGTTCAGGTGCGTGATCACATCACCCGGGCGCAGACCAATAAGCGCCGCTGGGCCATCCTGCACCTCAGAGATCACCACGCCGCCCTTGAGATCGAGGCTCTTGCTCTGCTCGGCAGTCAATTCAACCACCTTGACCCCAAGACGATTGCTGCTGAGTTCAGGCCCAGGGCCGGCGTTGCCGGCTATGGTTTCACCCTCTTCTGGCAACGCACCAATGGTCAGCTGCAATTTCTTGCGCGCCCCATCACGCACTACACCCAACTCGGCGCGAGCACCGGGCTTGAGTGCGCCAACCAAATGCGGTAGATCAGCAGACATGATGATCGGCTTACCATCCAAACTCAGGATGACATCACCCACCAGCAAACCGCCTTTAGCTGCAGGGCCGCTCTCAAGCACCTGAGCAACCAGCGCTCCCGCCGGCTTATCCAAACCGAATGATTCGGCTAAGTCCTTATTCACTTCCTGAATCACTACGCCCAGCCAGCCACGGCTGACTTTGCCGCTCGCCTTGAGTTGGTCGGCCACATCCATGGCCACGCTCATTGGGATGGCGAACGACAAGCCCATAAAACCGCCGGAGCGAGTGAAAATTTGCGAATTGATGCCGACCACTTCCCCTGCAAGGTTAAACAGTGGACCGCCAGAGTTACCTGGATTGATCGCTACATCTGTTTGAATAAACGGCACATAACTCTCATTGGGCAGGCTACGGCCTTTGGCGCTGACAATGCCGGCGGTTACCGAATGGTCGAAGCCGAATGGCGAACCAATTGCCAAGACCCACTCGCCTACTTTCAGCTCTTCCGACTTGCCCAGCTTGACGATTGGCAAGCCCGTGCCCTCAACCTTGAGCAGCGCCACATCGCTACGCGGGTCAGTGCCCACTAGCGTGGCTTCCAATTCACTGCGATCGGCCAACCGCACGATGATTTCATCGGCATCGGCAATCACATGGTTATTGGTCAACACATAACCATCCGCAGAAATGATAAAGCCCGAACCTAAGGACTGAGCCTCACGCTGACGACCATCACTGGGCTCTCGTGGCACCTGAGGGATATTGCGCTCAAAAAACTCGCGGAACATCGGCGGCAAACCCTCTAGATCAGGCATATTGAGCTGCCCAGCCCCAGCCACTGCGCGCTCCGGTATTTTCTGCCGGGTACTGATGTTGACCACGGCCGGTGACGCTTGCTCAACCAACTCGGTGAAGTCCGGCAAGTTTGCCTGGGCATAAAACGCCTGCCCCATCAGCAGCACAGCCCATAACGCAGTAAAAGTAGATTTCAGACTAGGCTTCGACATACAGCTCCCCATCAGGCCAACAAAAGTCTTAAAACGCTGCTGCGGCACCCGCAAGCAAGGCACGCAACACCACCGGTTGTAAGTCTGGATCACCCGCGGTGAGGCGACTGCGCCAACGCACCGCGCAGCATGCAAGGAGAAACCCGATTAACGCACTGAATATTACCCAAGGTTCGCTCAAGGCCATTTGCTCAGCCAGAACAGCTGCCGCAAACAAGCCAAATAATGGCAGCAGGTAAACCAACACCGAGCCGCGCACTAGCAAGTCTTCACGCACACCAATAACGACGGCATCACCCACATTCAACTGTAGATGTGACAGCGCACGAACATAACCGCGACGACCGCTTGCGCCCAGTTGCTCGAGCAAACCTTGGCCACAACCGGCTTTAACTGAACAACTGGAGCAGGTACTTTTACGCACCGTCTCAACCCAAACTGCGCCAGGCTCGACAGCCACGACTCGTCCTTGCTCCTCAATCACTGCGCTGCCTCGTTGCTTGCACGCATCGACAACGCCACACGCTCAGCAGTGCCCAAGGGTATTTCACCTACTACGGTGACCATGACGTCACCCTCAGCAGTCTTTAACCTACGCGAGACAGCCACGGTAGGTCCCAGCTGTGTGCGGGCGTCCTCGACGGGCTCACCGCGCAGCGGCTCGATAAATACCGAAAAACGCGCCAACCCATCGTCATACACCTGGCAGGCCACCGGCTCGTCTGATGCAGGACTAATACGCTGGGTCGTGGTACTCAGGCTAAACCCTGGCGGCAGCCAGTCCGACTGCCAAGCGTTGGAAATCTTAGCCTGTACGGGTGACACACTCACCGCACGGCACTCAACGCTGGCTTCTAGGTTAGCCGCTGCAGGAGCTCCGACCTGTAATTGAGTAAATTGGAAGCGCTCAAGCAATTGGCCTTTGTCATTCACCAACAATGACTTTAATGGCAAGCCCGTTTGTTGGTCGAGGTGCAGCTCAATACCGTAGCGATGCTGGTCGCGCGGCACCAGCGCCAACACATCGGTAGCCCGCCCTGCCACGCGAGATTGGCCGACCACACGCAGCTCGTACCATTGGCTCAGCTGCTCGGCATCCAGTGCCCGAGCAGGCCATAGCTGGCTGTCGACAACCTGCTCAGCCAATGCAGCGCTGGCGCAGTGCACCTGACCATCAACGCGCAGCACTTCCTGTGCAGCACCATCCAGTTGCAGCAAACGCTCGCGCACCATTCCGTCATCTTTGACGTGGTGCCAGATACTGTGCGTGGAGAAACTGCCGTTACGCTCGTAAACAAAGGTGCCTTGGAAGCTCTGCGTGCGCTCGGCATTTGCCAAACGCTGCAGCAGCATCTGCCCTTCATCAGCGACCGCAGGCAGCGCCAGCAGACTACTCAGTATCAGGACGCTGGAGGTTATGAAGCGCATGCGAATCCTTAACGTCGGCCCGTTAACGGTTTTCCAAGCTGGCAGCACGCGCATAGGGCAGCGCACCTTCACTCGTACTCATGGTTGCTTGCTGTGCATGCTGACGCAGGTAAGCCGGCAGACGCTGTTCGTGCCATCCAGGCTGCCCCTTACCTACGGCGCTGAGCGTGGGAGCTGCTTGCTGCTCGGAGGTATTGAAGCCTGCCAGCATTGCTGGACCGCTGATCTGCGGAATGCTCAGCATCGGTTGGCTGGCCTGCTGGGCCAACTGCGTACCGGCAATTTCATCTTGGTTGTAAAAGCGCACACCCGCCAGCACTGCAACAGTTACCGACGCCGCCACAGCCAAGCGACTGACGGTGCGCCAAAGATTTCGCTGTGCGGCCGGTGCAACCGGTGCAGCATCAGCAGCCAGCGCGGCCGAAATACCAGCAGCAATATCAAGACGTGGTTCAAGCAGTTCTTTGTGCATCACCGCTCGGGCAATTTGGTAGCGCGACCACGTTGCGCGCAGCTCAGGGTCGTCACTGGCCGCCAGCACTCGCCTTAATTCAAGTTCATCCGCTTGGTTATCCATCACCGCGGACAGCGATTCCTGCAGGGTTTCACGACTCATGGCGGTTCCTCTCTTGGCTGACGCCGCTGTCTCAAGTGTCCTGCAGCAAGGGCTGCAGGGATCGATCAATGGCCTCACGTGCCCGGAAAATTCGCGAACGCACGGTGCCAACCGGACATTGCATGACACTGGCAATGTCCTCGTAACTCAGACCATCAAATTCACGCAAGGTTAGGGCTGTGCGTAAATCTTCCGGCAATTGCTCAATGCTGCGGTGCACGGTGGCCTCAATCTCATCGCGCAGTAGCACGCGTTCAGGAGACTCAATATTCTTGAGGGCATGATCGCCATCGTAGAACTCAGCATCTTCAGCGCTTACATCACTGTCTGGCGGCCGACGGCCGCGGGACACCAGATGGTTCTTCGCTGTGTTAATGGCAATCCGATACAGCCAGGTATAAAACGCACTGTCTCCGCGAAAATTACCCAAGGCTCGGTAGGCCTTGATAAAAGCTTCCTGCGCCACATCCTGTGCTTCATGGGTGTCGTGCACAAAGCGCACGATCAACCCGAGAATCTTGTGCTGGTACTTCAGCACCAATAGATCAAATGCACGTTTGTCGCCGCGTTGTACGCGTTCGACCAGCTGCTGATCATCATCCTGGGTTAGCATGAAAACTCCTCATTAGGTTTGAAGGAGCGCAACGCCAACCTGTTAACCGGTCTGCCAAAGTAGACTTGGGCATTGCGCAAAAGTTCTCTCCTTCAAACAAGCTTCCTGCAGAACACTTAAAAGTCCTGCACGGAAGGGTGCAGCAATGGGGCTCCGCTGCTGCACTTTTAATCTAACTCCCTCATAAGCGAGGCGCGCATGCCGTGCTCGGAGCACGCATACCCCGGATAAGAGAGCCGCGTATGGAACTGTAAACACTTAAAAAGTTCCTGAGTAACCTACTTGGTCATAAGCCGGCTATTGTGCCGTCCACCCCCTCTATATACTAGGGGTCGCTTTTCGCGGAATTCAGACATGAGCCAACATTACCAACACGACGTTCTGGTTATCGGTAGCGGCGCCGCCGGTCTGACCCTGGCCTTGATGCTGCCTGAGCACCTGCGCATTGCTGTGCTGAGCAAAGGTAACTTGGCTAATGGCTCGACCTACTGGGCGCAAGGCGGCGTGGCGGCGGTTTTAGATGATACCGACACCGTCGAATCGCATGTCGAAGACACCCTTAACGCGGGTGGCGGCCTATGCCGTGAGGACGCAGTGCGCTTTACCGTTGAGCACAGCCGCGAAGCCATTCAGTGGCTGATTGATCAGGGCGTGCCTTTTACCCGCGATGACCACAGCGCCGGTGAGGACAGCGGTTTTGAATTCCACCTAACCCGTGAAGGTGGCCACAGCCATAGGCGCATCATTCACGCCGCCGATGCCACTGGCGCCGCGATCTTCAACACCCTGCTCGCGCAAACCAAACAGCGCAGCAATATCGAATTGCTTGAGCAGCGGGTCGCCGTTGATTTGATCACTGAGCGCAAACTCGGCTTGGCTGGCCAACGTTGCCTGGGCGCTTACGTACTCAACCGCGCCAGCGGCGAAGTTGATACCTTTGCCGCGCGCTTCGTGATTCTTGCCACAGGTGGCGCGGCCAAAGTCTACCTATATACCAGTAACCCGGACGGCGCTTGCGGTGACGGCATTGCCATGGCTTGGCGCGCGGGCTGTCGGGTCGGCAACTTAGAGTTCAACCAATTCCACCCAACGTGCCTGTATCACCCAAAGGCTAAGAGTTTTCTGGTCACTGAAGCTCTGCGCGGTGAGGGTGCCCTGCTCAAACTACCCAACGGCGAACGCTTTATGCCGCGGTTCGATGAGCGCGCTGAATTAGCGCCGCGCGATATCGTCGCCCGCGCCATTGACCATGAAATGAAGCGCCTCGGCATAGACTGCGTGTTTCTGGATATCAGCCATAAACCTGCTGAATTCATTAAGACGCACTTCCCAACCGTGTATGAGCGCTGTCTAGAATTTGGCATCGACATTACTAAAGAACCTATTCCAGTGGTGCCGGCTGCTCACTACACCTGTGGCGGCGTGCTGGTCGACCAAAGCGGCCACACCGACGTACCCGGTTTGTATGCCATCGGCGAAACCAGTTTTACCGGCCTGCATGGTGCCAACCGCATGGCCAGTAACTCGCTGTTGGAATGCTTCGTCTACGCGCGCTCGGCGGCGGAAAATATTCTCGCGCAACTGGATCAAATCAGCATACCCAGCGAGCTTCCCGGCTGGGACGCCAGCCAAGTGACCGATTCCGACGAAGACGTAATCATTGCGCACAACTGGGATGAATTACGCCGCTTTATGTGGGACTACGTGGGCATCGTACGCACCAACAAGCGCTTGCAGCGCGCCGAGCACCGGGTGCGCATGCTGCTTGACGAGATCCATGAGTTTTATAGCAATTACAAAGTCAGCCGTGACCTGATTGAGCTGCGTAACTTGGCCCAAGTCGCCGAATTGATGATTCGCTCAGCCATGCTGCGCCACGAAAGCCGAGGCCTGCACTACACCTTGGACTATCCGCATCAATTGGCCGAGGCCAAAGACACTATTTTAGTGCCGCCCACCTATGACGACTGAATTTAAGCCGCACCCGTAAACGCCGATGCTGCTTGCGCGCCAAGCTGTCGCGCGGGATGCACAGCGAACGCACGCGCCGCTGCCCGGCCAAACGAAAGCGCAGCAGCACAGCCAACGGCAGCGCCAAGCTATCAGGGTGCAGCTCAATAGTTTGCCAACCCGAGACTTCGCTGAACACCTGCCAACCCAGCGTATTGCAACGCAACGCCCGGTAAGCCGAAGGCCGTGTCAGCAGCAGATACCGCGGTACGACCCAAAGGGCATGTGCGACGCAGAACGCCGCGCCGAGCATCTGCGCCCACAGCACAATATCCACCAACCCCACACTGAGCAGTGCCAGCCCTTGGATCAGGCCATAGCACGCCAGCAGCCAGCGCGAAGGCTGCCACCAGCACTCGAAGGCATCACTTGGGCTGGACACGGTCCAAAATCATCCGAACCATGCGCTTGAGATCGTCATCTTCAGGCTGATTGCGCTGCATAAACCAGCCAAACATGTCCTGATCCTCAGACTCAAGCAGTTTGCGGTAGCGCTCACGGTCTTCTGCATCCAAGTGCGGATACACCTCACGTACAAATGGCACCAACAATACGTCCAGCTCCAGCATGCCGCGGCGGCTATGCCAAAAAAGACGATTGAGTTCAACTGAGTCAACCATGGGTATGCTCCTTGAAAAGTGGCATGGAGCCACTTTAATGTCGCGCAGCGACTGCCAGATGGGAGGCTGCCATGCATGGCAGCCATAAGTATGTCGCGCAGTATACCGGTGAAAAGATCGTCTGCAGCAGCCTGCCGGGCAATCCGCCGTCACAAGCTGCGGCAAGCGCTGACAAGGCGCCAAGTGCGCTCTATGATGAGCCCCCTAACTTTTATTCAGCGATAGCTAACTCACCATGGCCGACACCGCGTTTTATTGCACCCTCAGCCACGAAGGCCTCCTCGCCGTACGCGGCCCAGACGCCAACAAGTTCCTCCAGGGTCAAATCACCTGCAACCTTAATTACCTCAGCGAAAGTTACTCCAGCCTAGGTGCGCGCTGCACGCCCAAAGGTCGTATGCAGTCAAGCTTTCGTGTGGTCGCAGTCAGTGATGGCTACCTGTTAGCGATGGCCAGCGATCTGCTTGAAGCGCAGTTAAACGACCTGAAAAAATACGCAGCCTTTAGCAAATCT
The DNA here is from genome assembly GCF_037943105.1 of Pseudomonas sp. TMP9. Lineage (NCBI taxonomy): Bacteria > Pseudomonadati > Pseudomonadota > Gammaproteobacteria > Pseudomonadales > Pseudomonadaceae > Pseudomonas > Pseudomonas vesperimontis. The sequence goes on along the minus strand of NZ_CP149803.1, from coordinate 1,180,845 downwards.
AAACTCGCTGACGAAAGTTGTGCCTGGCTGCGCCTGGGTTTGAGCGGTGGCGACAGCGTCCTGATTAGCCTCGGCTTAGCGTTGCCAGAGGCTACTGACAGCGTGGTGCACAACAATGAATTGCTAGCCCTTCGCTTAAGCGATGGCCGCGCCGAGCTGTGGATACCCGCCAACCAGAGCGAAACCGTCAAAGCGCTAATAGCCAGTCAACTGCCAGAGGCACCGCTTAATGCTTGGCTGTTGGCGCAAGTCCGGGCCGGCGTTGGCCAGGTCATGGGCGGCACCCGCGAGCTGTTCATTCCGCAGATGATCAATTTGCAAGCCGTGGGTGGCGTCAGCTTCAAAAAAGGCTGTTACACCGGGCAGGAAATCGTGGCGCGCATGCAATACCTCGGCAAGCTCAAACGCCGCCTGTACCGCTTAGAACTGCATGACAACCAAGTGCCAGAGCCCGCCACTGCATTGTTTTCGCCTGCGCGCGCATCCAGCGTCGGTGAGGTCGTGTTAGCAGCCCGCAGCGCAACGGGTATCGAACTGCTGGCGGTACTGCAAGAGGATGCCGCACAGGATGGCCATATTCACGTGGGTTCTGCCGAGGGCCGCACGCTGAGCGTCCTCGAATTGCCGTATACACTGGACTCAGATCGCGACATTCAGCGCTAAGCGCCACTTACCTTCACTTATTAGCCTCACCGTCTAAAGAGAATGACCCATGAGCAAGCTTGCCGAAAAAGTCCAAAAGGAGCTGATCCAGGCCATCGACAGCGATGAACTGGTACTGCCGACCCTGCCAGAAGTCGCGTTAAAAGTCCGCGAGGCAGCAGAAGACCCGGATATCGGCATCCCGCAACTGAGTAAAGTCATAGGCAACGACGCCGCCTTGACCGCGCGTATCATCAAAGTGGTCAACAGCCCGCTGCTGCGCACCAACAAAGAAATCACCGACATACAAATGGCTGTTGCGCGTCTGGGCATCAACTACACCTGTAACTTGGCCACAGGCCTTGCCATGGAACAGATGTTCCAGGCCACCAGCGATGTAGTTGACCGGAAAATGCGTGAAGTGTGGAATAAAAGCACCGAAATCGCCGGCATTTGCCACGTTCTCTGCAAGCACTACACCCGCCTGTTACCTGACCAAGCCACCCTCGCCGGCTTAGTCCATCAGATCGGTGTGTTGCCGATTCTGACCTACGCCGAAGAACACAGCGAACTGCTGGCCGACTCCATCAGCCTCAACCATGTGATTGAGCAAATACACCCGATCATCGGCGATAGAATCCTTCGCACGTGGGAGTTTCCCGAGCAGATCGCCATGGTCCCTAGCCAGTACCTGGACTTCACGCGCGACAGCGCCAAGGTCGATTATGTCGATATCGTCCAGGTCGCCACCCTGCAGAGCTATTTGGGCAGCGAGCACCCTTACACCCAGCTGGACTGGAGCCAGATCCCGGCATTCCGCAAGCTCGGCTTAGACCCAAGCCAGAATCTCAATGATGACGAAGACTTGTCGGCCGCCATGGAAGCCGCCATGAGCATGCTGCAGTAACCAAGGCCCGCTGAGCTGCAGTGCTGACTTAGTCGGCACTGCAGCAAGAACCTCCCCACACCCGCGCCACCCGACTTAAACGAACCGCCATCGACAGCGCTCTGCTGCGGCGAACTGCCTACGCTTTACAGCGCGCGGTTTAAACAGGCTCTGGCAAGGGCGCTTGGTTAGGCCTTGCAGGGCAAATTTTTTGTTTAACAAATATGTTCACAGTCACGCAGGACCATTGCGTAGGCGTACTCTCAGGCCTGAATCAATGAGGCACTGTTAATGAACCTTCTGCGCTGGCCTATCCTAAAAACCCTGTTGCTATTGCTCTGCGTCAGCCTGTTGGTCAGCGCTTGCAGCCGCGCCGGCCTGGCGTATCGCAACCTAGACTGGCTGGTGCCTTGGCGGCTGAACGACTATCTAAACTTGGATAGCCAGCAGCAGGCCTGGCTAAAGCCTCGCCTAGAGGCGCACTTGCAATGGCACTGCAGCGCCGAGTTGCCGCGTTATATCGACTGGCTGCAAACCACTGAGGGCATCCTCAACCAGCCGCAACCGGATAACCGCCAATTACTTGAGCAATTCAGCCAGTTCGATGCTGCACTTAAACGCATCAGCGTGGAAATCACCCCAACGGCGATCGAACTGCTGCAAGGGTTAAACGATGAGCAAATCAACGAATTCTATGCAGCACTCGATGAAGACAACCTAGAAGACCGCCAAGACTACCTTGAGCCACCGCTGGCTTTACAAATCAGCGAGCGACGCGAGCGCATGCAGGCACGGACGAAGCCTTGGCTGGGGCGCCTGAACAGCGCACAAACAGACCACATTGCAGACTGGGCCAATGGCCTCGGCGAGCAGAACCGGCTGTGGTTGGAAAACCGCCAACAATGGCAGACGCAGTTACGCGCCGCCTTCGCCCAACGTCACAGTGCCGACTTCGCCGAACAGCTGACACGCTTGCTGCAGCAACGTGAGGCGTTTTACAGCGACGAATACCGCGCCAACTATGATCGCTCACGCCAGGCGCTGGCGTTGTTGTTTGGCCAGTTGCTAGGCAGCGCTGATCAAAGCCAGCGTGAGCGCTTAGGCCATCGCCTGCGTGACCTGCGCAAGGACCTCAGCGAGCAGCAATGCAAAGCCTAAACCCGATTTAGCTGCCTGCTGCGCGCTGCACGCTGGCAGGCCGACGTAGGCGTTAACACGCCTCAGGCAAACGCCAATCGATCGGGCTCAGTTCATGCTGCACAAGGAATTTATTGCAGCGGCTGAAATGGCCATTACCGATAAAACCACGGTGCGCTGACAGTGGCGAAGGGTGCACTGATTTCAGCACCAGGTGCTTGCTGGTATCGATCAGCTTTTCCTTGCTCTGCGCATGCGCGCCCCAGAGCAGAAACACCAGCCGCGCTTGCTGCTGGCTGACCACCTCGATCACCTTGTCGGTAAAAGTCTGCCAGCCAATCTTGGCGTGGGAGCCGGCGATGCCATGCTCAACCGTCAACGAGGTGTTGAGCAGCAGCACGCCCTGCTCCGCCCAATGCTGCAGGTTGCCATGGCCGGGAATATCAATATTCAGGTCACGCTTGAGCTCTTTATAGATATTCACCAGCGACGGCGGCGTCTTCACCCCCGGCTGCACCGAGAAGCACAGGCCGTGAGCCTGACCCTCGCCGTGATAAGGGTCCTGGCCAATCACCACCACCTTGACCTGAGCCAGTGGAGTGGAGTTGAGCGCATTGAAGATCAGCGCACCAGGCGGATAAATCTGCTTGCCTGCGGCCTTTTCCGCCCGCAGAAAATCACCCAGCTCACGCATATAGGGCTTCTCGAACTCTTCATGCAGAGCGGCCTTCCAGCCCGCTTCGAGTTTGACGTTATCGGCAGTGCTCATGCCAGAATCCTGCTTAATCCAACGGAGACGGCACGCTAAGGAACGCGTCTAGGCAAGTCAAGGCAAACGGCATTGCAGCGCCGGTTGTAGCGCCAGGTGATACCTTGAGTTGCGGTGCTTGCGAAGATGGTGCGCAGAGACGGATGCTGTCACTCAGCAAAATCTCCCCAAGCAAACAGATCAAGGGGCTTCTGCACTAGGCTATTACTGGCCTAGACTGTGAAAAAGCAAAGGCCATTACCGTGCCATTACGCTCACTGCTACCCATACTCCTACTGTGCCTACTCAGCCTGCCATTAGAGGCCAAGCCACTGCTACGCGTCCTGACGTGGCCTGGCTATGCCGATGCCGACTTAGTCGCAGCTTTTGCTGAACGCTATAACGTCGACGTAGAGGTCACCCTTGTCGGTAACGATGACGAGTTGCGGTTTAAGCTGAGTAAGGATGGCGGCAAGCATTACGATGTAATCACCGCCAACACCTCCGAAATCAACCACTTCGTACAGCAGCAGCTGCTGCAACCCTTACGCTTGGCAAATTTGACCAATCGCAACGGCCAACTCCAGCAGTTTCGTCAGATCAACGACATTCCCGGCTTAATGCATAAGGGGCAGGCCTACGGAGTCCCTTATGTCTATGGCGAGATGGGGCTGATCTATAACCGCAAGATGATGGATCGCCCACCGAACTCGATTGACAGCCTCTGGGATCCGCAATGGCAGGGTCAAGTGCTGGCCTATGACGGCAGCAGTCACAGCTTCTCCCTGGCCCGCCAAGCCCTTGCTAAACCTCCCTTCGCGACACCAAACGAAGAGATGCCCGCCACGCTAACCAAGCTGATTGAGTTGCGGCGTAACGTGCTGAGCTTTTACAGCTTGCCGGAAGAGTCAGTAAGCCTGTTTACGCAAAACCCCGTTGCCTTGATGTATGCCAACTACGGTCGTCAGCAACTTAAGCTGTTACAGGATGCAGGCGCCGATGTGGGTTACGTGATCCCTCAGGAAGGTGCGTTTGCCTGGCTGGACTGCTGGGCAATTACTCGCACTTCGCCCAACCGTGACCTGGCTGAGCAATGGATCAACTACAGCCTTGAGCCACAAGTCAGCGTCGCCTTGACTGAGCGCCAGGGCCTGGAAAACACCTTGCGCACCCTGCACGCCTCAAACGCGCCCTTGCACCTGATTTGGCTTGAGCCTGTGGCAAACGCTGAACTGCGCGCCAAATTGTGGCAATCCATACTCGCCGGGGAGCGCCCGGAAAACGTAGTGCAGCCTTGAAACTCAGCCTTGGCAGTAAGCTCACCGTATTGCTCTGCTTATTCGGTTTGCTGCTCAGTGGGCTGGCCAGTTACTACGCCCTGAGCAGCAGCAAGCAAATCTTGATTGCTGCTGCCAAGCGCGATCTGCTGCTGGCCAATCAAGTATTGGGGCGTAACCTGCAGATCAGCCTGGAAAATTTCGCCGATGACCTCAAGGTACTCAGCACCCAGTCGCAACCGGTTGACGTGCTTGCAGACATGCCAAGGAGCAACAAAGAGTTTGCGGAGTTAACTCAGCTATTTACCTCCATGCTCAACGCCCACCCCGAGTACCAGCGTATTCGCCTGATCGACGCGAAAAACCATGGTTTGGAGCGCATCAACGTTGATCGCCACGGCATGGTTGCCAGCAGCGCTTTACAAGAAAAAGGCCATTTCCCCTATGTGTTTAAAACGTTGAAGTTAGTGCCAGGCCAGCTGTTCTTTTCTGAGATAGCCCCTTCGCGCCTTGATCCGGACAAAGGGTTAACACTCCACCTGGCCAGCCCTATTTGGGCCAATGACCAGCACGTACTCGGTCTGATAGTGCTGAGCATCAATATCAAGAAGCTATTCAGCCGCTTGCAGCGCGATCTGCCCGACTACTATCAGTTTTTTCTGGCCAACAGTCAGGGCGAACTGCTGCTCAACCCTGAGCGCAACAAGTCCCAGACCAACGGGCAAGGCCCCAGCGTAATGATTCAAACCCAGCTGCCGGAACTGCTTGCTTTACTTACAGGGGAAAGCAGCAACATGCTCAGTATTCTGCCAGCCAAACGTGAGCAGCCGACCCGGCTAGCGGCCTTTACCACCGTCAGCTTCGAAGCTGAGAGCAAGCATTTACTACTGGGCCTGGCAGTACCCGAGGAACATATCCTCGCAGCATCCCGCGAACTCGATCAGCGCCTGATACAAATCATCGTGGCGCTTAGCTTGATCACCCTGCTGCTCTCACTGTGGCTTGCGCGCAAGATGATTCGACCCCTGAATCAAATAGGCTTGGCAATCGCCCATTTCAGCAAAGACCTCAGCCTGCAGCCACTGCCAACCGAGCGCGGTGACGAACTTGGTAAGTTGGCCCGAGATATCCGCGCCATGCAGGAAAAAATCCTCACTCAGATAGTCGAACTCAACACGAACCAGAAAGAGCTGCAGCGCATGGCGCACAACGACCCGTTGACCGGCCTACCCAATCGCCGCCTGTTTTTCGATCGCCTGCAACACGCCATCAGTAACGCCGAACGCAGCGGCAAGTTGTTAGGCCTGCTTTATGTTGACCTCGATCACTTTAAGGAAATTAACGACAGCCTCGGCCACGCCGCCGGCGATGAGGTACTGAATAACGTGGCTCACTTGCTCGCCTCGGTGACCCGCAGTGGCGACACCGTGGCCCGCTTGGGCGGTGACGAGTTCGTCATACTCTTCGATGAGGTTGAGAGCCACGCCACCCTGCTGGGTATTGCCCAGAAGCTATTGGCCTTGCTGCAAAACCGCCTGTTGATCGATGGCAAAGACCTGCAGGTACGTGCCAGCCTCGGTATCAGCCTTTACCCGCAAGACGGTAGCGATGCGCAAACGCTGCTACAAAATGCCGACCGCGCCATGTACAACTCGAAGCGCAGTGGTCGAAATACCATCACCAGCGCCTAAGTAACTGCACGCGGTCACTGCCTCGCGTGCTACGGGCGCCGGCTTAGCGTATTGACGCCTAACCTAGCCCTGATGCAGCGCCCGGTAATGGTTGGGCGCCATGCCCACCACTTTGCGAAACAACCGCGAGAAGTAATACACGTCTTCATACCCCAGCTGCTCCGCCACCTGGCGAATGCCCTGCTCACCTTCGTCGAGTAGGCGGCAGGCGTGGGCCATTTTCAGTTGGATAAATTCCTGAATCGGCGCGTGCCCGGTCAGTGCGCGGTAGGTCTTGGCGAAGTGAAAGCGCGACAGTTTGAACTGCGCAGCCAGCTCATCGAGGTTCAGCGAACCATGTAAGTGGGCACGCATCACTGCCTGCACCGCATCCACATCCAGCACCCGCCCAGACTTCAAGGTGGCGCGCGTTGGCAACACCGCCAAGGACGTCAGCAGCACCTGCAACTGATGCGCCGCATGAATAAAGTGAGGCAGGTTAAGGCCTTGTTTACGCAGGTTAAGTAACGCATCAAGCTCAGCCAACAAGCGTGGCTGCACACCGATACGCCACAGCGGCCCCTTGCCCAGCGGTTTAACAAAATCGGCCACCAAGTCGCCATCGAAGTGCACCCAATACAACGTCCAAGGTTTTTGGGCATCTGCGCCATAGGCGTGAGCAATACCTTTTGGCAACAGCAGCAGATCACCACCACTGACAGCTAATCGTCCATCCGGCGTGTCCAACCAGCCCTGCCCGGCGCGGCAGTAGATCAACAGGTGATCGTCTGGCGCGGTGCGCTGCATACCGTGCCCTTGCGCTTGCGGGTAGAAACCCAATGCCAGCGGGTAGCAGCCACTCGCCAGTGGGCTTTTGACTAATAAACGCCGTAGTCGAGGTGGCGTGATAAAGCGCACACCGTTGACAGGCAGAGGCCAATTAGAGGTATCCACATAGGCAGGCATTCGGCTCTCCGCGCGTCTTTCAATCACAAGATAGTCCATCCACTGACCAAGATCGTCAATCCACAAAGTGGATTAAGGCCGCTATAACACGGACAAATAACCACCGAGTCCCGCGTGAGACTCACCCGGAGGAACAATGGCCAAGGCAATCCCACAGTTGATCGACGGCGAATGGCGCGAAAGCCGTACCCGCGAATTTATCGAAGTCACCGACCCGGCGACCCAGCACGTTTTGGCGCTCACGCCCAAGGCCACTGCCGAGGAAATTGAAGCGGCGATTGCCAGTGCCAAGGCAGCCTTCCTGACCTGGCGTGAAGTGCCAGTGTCTGACCGCGCGCGGGTGATGCTGCGGTATCAGCACTTGCTCAAAGAACACCACGATGAGCTGGCGGAAATCCTCGCAGGCGAAACCGGCAAAACCCTGGCCGACGCCAAGGGCGATGTGTGGCGCGGTATCGAGGTGGTCGAGCAGGCGTGCAATATCGCCAGCCTGATGATGGGCGAGACCATGGAAAACGTCGCCCGCGACATCGACACCGCCAGTTGGATTCAGCCACTCGGCGTATGCGTGGGCATCACCCCGTTTAACTTCCCGGCGATGATTCCGCTGTGGATGTTTCCCCTGGCCATCGCCGCCGGCAACACCTTTATTCTCAAGCCCTCCGAGCAAGACCCACTGACGCCTAATCGCCTCGCCGAGCTGTTTATCGAAGCCGGCGCCCCCAAAGGTGTGCTGCAAGTGCTGCACGGCGCTCGCGAAGTGGTCGACAGCTTGCTCACCCATCCGGACATTCGCGCTATCTCTTTTGTCGGTTCAGTGCCGGTTGGCCAGCACATCTACCGCACCGGCACCGCGCACCTAAAGCGCGTGCAAGCCTTTGCCGGGGCCAAGAACCATATGGTGATCATGCCCGACGCCAATAAACAGCAGGTACTGAGCAACTTGGTCGGCGCCAGTTGCGGCGCGGCCGGGCAGCGCTGCATGGCGATCAGCGTGGCGGTGTTCGTTGGCGAATCCAAGCAGTGGATTGATGAGCTGCAGGCACAAATGGCCGACCTGCAACCCGGTTACTGGACCAATGGTCACGCTGCCTTTGGCCCACTGATCAGCCAACAAGCCAAACAGCGGGTCATTCGCATCATTGCAGAAGGCAAAGCGGAAGGCGCCGAATGCCTGCTGGATGGTTCGCACTGCACGGTCGAGGGTTACCCGAACGGCAACTGGATCGGCGCCACCTTGTTTCGCGGTGTCACTGCAAAAATGAGCCTGTACCGCGAAGAAATCTTCGGCCCGGTACTGGTGTGCATGCAAGTCGACACGCTGGATGAAGCCATCGAACTGGTCAACGCCAGCCCCTACGGCAACGGCACCTCGATTTTTACCCGCTCCGGCGGCGCGGCGCGGCATTACCAGCACACGGTAGAAGTTGGCCAAGTGGGCATTAACGTACCGGTACCGGTGCCGCTGCCGTTCTTCTCGTTTACCGGTTGGAAGGGCTCGTTCTATGGCGACCTGCATGCCTATGGTAAACAAGGGGTACGGTTCTTTACCGAAACGAAAACGGTGACCAGCCGCTGGTTTGATGACGACGCCCTCGCCAGCGCTGCACCTGCCGGGCCGAATATGACCATACAACTCAAATAACCTATTACCGGGCCGGTCACGAGCCGGCCCGGCTTTATGAATCGGGGCATCACGCCCAAAAGGATGCGCAATGGACTTTGAACTTAGCGAAGAACAACGCCTGCTGGTCGAAAGCGCTCGCCAATTCGCCAGCCGTGAACTGGCCCCGCATGCTGCCGACTGGGACCGCGACCACCACTTCCCGGTGGACGTGATCAAGCGCGCGGCCGAACAGGGCTACTTGGCCCTCTATATCGATGAAGACAACGGTGGCCTTGGCCTTTCCCGGTTATCCGCCTCGCTGATTTTCGAGCAGCTGTCAGCCGGTTGCATCTCCACCACCGCCTTTCTCACCATTCACAACATGGCGGCGTGGATGCTCGCCTCCTTCGCTGATCAGGCACTGAAAGACACCTGGCTGCCGCGCTTGGTCAGTGGCGAGCTGCTGGCCTCCTACTGCCTCACCGAACCGGATGCTGGCTCAGACGCCGCGCACCTGCGCACCCGCGCTAAGCGGGATGGCGATGATTATGTGTTGGACGGCAGCAAGTGCTTTATCTCCGGCGCAGGCGCAACCGATGTATTAATTGTGATGGCCCGTACTGGCGAAGACAGCGGCGCCAAAGGCGTGTCATGTTTCTTGGTGCCGGCCGATGCCGAAGGCGTGAAGTACGGGCGCAACGAATTGAAGATGGGCTGGCGCGCCCAACCAACACGCACCATCACCTTTGACGGGGTGCGCATTCCGGCCGGTAACCGCATCGGCCCAGAAGGCCAAGGCTTCGTCTATGCCATGAAGGGCTTGGATGGTGGACGGATCAATATCGCCAGCTGCTCTTTGGGCGCGGCGCAGGCGGCGCTGGAACAGTCACTGCGTTATGTGGAGGAGCGCAAACAGTTCGGCAAGCCCCTCAGTGACTTTCAAGCGCTGCAATTCAAGCTCGCCGACATGCTCACTGACCTCACCGCCAGCCGGCAGATGGTGCGTTTAGCCGCACATAAGCTGGACCACGGCCACAGCGAAGCCAGCTTGTATTGCGCCATGGCCAAGCGTTTTGCCACTGACCATTGCTTCACCCTGTGCAACGAGGCACTGCAACTGCATGGCGGTTATGGTTACCTCAATGATTACCCGTTGGAGCGCTGGGTGCGTGACAGCCGCGTGCACCAGATACTGGAAGGCACCAACGAGATCATGCGTGTGATCATCGCCCGTCGCCTGCTTGACCAAGGCGGCATGCTCGATCGCTTGCTCTAACGAACCCAACCTGTAGAAATGAGGACGCTTATGAGCCACGCCATCGAAGCCTACAAAACCGGGGTCTTCGACTTGACCCACAAGATCACCGTGGAAAAGCACGGCCACACGGCGCTGATCACCCTCAACAACCCGCCGGCTAATACCTGGGATCGCGATTCGTTGATCGGTCTTAAGCAGCTGATTGAGCACCTCAACCATGACGATGACATTTACGCCCTGGTGATCACTGGCCAAGGCGCTAAATTCTTCAGTGCGGGCGCTGATCTCAAGCTGTTTGCTGATGGCGACAAAGCCCGCGCCCGCGAGATGGCTAAACGGTTTGGCGAGGCTTTCGAGGCCCTGCGTGACTTTCGTGGCGTGTCAATTGCCGCGATTAACGGCTACGCCATGGGCGGTGGCCTGGAATGTGCGCTGGCCTGCGACCTGCGCATTGCTGAACAGCAGGCGTACATGGCGCTGCCAGAAGCCACGGTGGGCCTGCTGCCCTGCGCCGGTGGCACGCAGCACCTGAGCTGGTTAGTCGGTGAAGGCTGGGCTAAGCGCATGATTCTGTGTGGCGAACGGGTTGATGCGCAAACCGCGCTGCGTATCGGCCTGGTCGAGCAAGTGGTCGACAGCGGTGAAGCCCGCGGCCATGCCCTTTTGCTCGCAGCCAAGGTAGCGCGGCAGAGCCCGGTGGCCGTGCGCACCATCAAACCGCTGATTCAAGGCGCCCGTGAACGCAGCCCAAGTACGTGGCTGCCAGAGGAGCGTGAGCGCTTTGTCGATCTGTTCGACGCTGACGACACCCGTGAAGGGGTCAACGCTTTTCTGGAAAAACGCGACCCGCAGTGGCGCAACAAGTGATCCGAACGGTGCGAAGCCCTGCGCAATTTTCTACCTAGGCAACGCAAATCCGTAGGGTGGATGTAGCTTTTTACATCCACCGTAGCCCAACTCGGTGGATGGATAAAACGCCGGCTACGCGCCCCGACCCACCCGACTCTGGAAACGCTGATGAACGTGCATTTTGAAGAACGCCCGGCCCAACATGGCATGCGCATCGGCATTGCCAGCCTAGACGCCGAAAAGAGCCTTAACGCCCTCACGCTGCCGATGATTGAGGCGCTGGATGCCACGCTTAAAGCTTGGGCCGAAGACCCCAGCATCGCCTGCGTGCTGCTGCGCGGTAACGGCCCTAAGGCGTTCTGCGCCGGCGGTGATGTGGTGCAATTGGTGCAGCAGTGCCGTGAACACCCCGGCGAAATACCGCCTTTGGCGCGGCGTTTTTTTGCCGACGAATACCGCCTCGACCACCGTATCCACACCTACCCGAAACCTTTTATCTGCTGGGCTCACGGCCACGTCCTGGGCGGTGGCATGGGCCTGATGCAAGGCGCCGGTATTCGTATCGTTACCCCCAGCAGCCGACTGGGCATGCCCGAAGTGAATATCGGCCTGTACCCGGATGTCGGCGGCAGTCGGTTCCTCGCCCGCCTGCCCGGCAAGCTCGGGCTGTTCCTTGGCCTGACCGCCAGCAGCATTAACGCGCGCGATGCGTTAGATCTCGATCTGGCCGACCGCGTGTTACTCGACGAGCAGCAAGATCCGTTGCTCGAAGGTCTGGTGCAGTTGAACTGGTTGGAGCAACCGCAACAACAACTGCATAGCCTGCTTAAAGCCTTGGAAAACCAGGCCTTAGGCGAGCTACCCGAAGCCCAGTGGTTGCCGCGCCGAGCGCGTATTGATGAATTACTCGACACAGCCGACCTGCCCCACGCCTGGCAGGCCATCCAGGCTTTACAGGACAACCACGACCCGCTATTAGCCCGCGCCGGCAAAACCCTCGCCGGCGGTTGCCCGCTGACCGGGCACCTGGTGTGGGAGCAAATCAAGCGTGCCAAGCAGCTGTCTCTGGCCGAGGTATTCCGCATGGAATACGCCATCAGCCTGAACTGCTGCCGTCATCCGGAGTTCCCGGAAGGTGTTCGTGCTCGCCTGATCGACAAAGACCACGCGCCACAGTGGCACTGGCCCGATGTAGCGAGCATCCCGCAGCAGGTAATTGACGCGCACTTCGCACCGGCCTGGGACGGTGAGCATCCGTTGACGGATCTGTAGTGTAGATAACGTTCTTTTCATCCACCGACCAGACCGAAACTGGTGGATGGGTGAAGCGCCATCCACCCTACACCGATACACAGCCCCTCGTAGCCCGGATGCAATCCGGGAGGGGTTGATTTAACAACCTGCCCGGGCTGCATCCGAGCGACAACGTTCAGCGCTAAGGGAGCATAACAATGACAACAATCGCTTTTATCGGCCTCGGCCATATGGGCCTGCCCATGGCCCGTAACCTGCTCAAGGCCGGCTTTAACCTTAAGGTATTTGATCTGGTGCAGGCGGCCATGGATCAACTGGCCGGCGAAGGTGCACTCGCCGCCGTCAGCGCCATTGAGGCCGTGCAGGGCGCGCAGGTCGTGGTCAGCATGCTGCCCGCCAGCCGCCATGTCGAAGGCCTGTACTTGGGTGCTAATGGCCTGTTCGCCGCGCTCAAACCCGGCACCCTGGTGTTGGAATGCTCGACCATCGCCCCAGAAGCCGCGCGCAACGTGCATGCGGCGGCGCGCGAACGTGGCATTCAACTGCTTGATGCACCGGTGTCTGGCGGCACTGCCGGTGCGGCGGCAGGCACTCTAACGTTTATGATCGGCGGCCAGGCAGAAACCTTGGCCAAGGCCCAGCCCTTCTTTCAGGCCATGGGCAAAAATATCTTCCATGCCGGCCCCGACGGCGCAGGCCAGGTGGCCAAGGTGTGCAACAACCAAGTGCTGGCAGTCCAGATGATCGCCACGGCCGAAGCCATGGCCATGGGCGTGGCCAACGGCCTAGAGCCGGCTGTGCTGGCCGAAATCATGCGCCAGAGTTCAGGCGGTAACTGGACGCTGGAGAAATACAACCCCTGGCCCGGCGTGATGGCTAACACGCCGGCATCCAACGGCTACAGCGGTGGTTTTATGGCCGAGCTGATGACCAAAGACCTAGGCTTGGCCCAAGAAGCCGCGCAAGCCAGCGGCAGCAGCACGCCGATGGGCGCATTAGCCTTACAGCTGTATCGCCTGCTGCTCAAGCAAGGTAAGGGCAAACAGGACTTCTCGGTGGTGCAGCAGCTGTTTGTTGAATAAATGCGAAGGGCTGGTAGATCGAATGCAACCCGCGAGTAGGTGCAGAGCCTTATAACGACCCCGGATTGCATCCGGGCTAGGCGCTGTTTATCGATAAAGAGCGCGCGTTTTTCACAGTAAAAACAGACCCCGCTCGCACGCTCCGTCAGCCACCACATGCCCAGCACATTGCGCTCGGCCTGATAATCGGCTTGGTGCATGAGTCCGCACACGTGTGTGGGCACAAACGCCCCAGCCCTTCGCCCATTTATGGTGAAGGGCTGCAAAACTCGAACGGCTTACATTGAGCAGCATCCGCCGGCTTATTCCAAACGCACGCGATAAACCTCACCCAGCGAAATCAGCCGATCACGGGCCAAAGACAACGCGCTCTGCGTCAGCGGCCGCATGCCATCAGCAATCGCCTGTTGCTCAATCTTCTGGGCCGCTACATCCGGCTGGATCAGGGCGCGCAGCGCCGGGGTCACTTCCAACAACTCGTAGGCAGCAATACGTCCGGCAAACCCCTTGCCGTTGCAATGGCTGCAACCGCGGCCGACATAGAAGACCTCATCCGCGGAGAGACCCAAGCCCTTGCGCACATAATCCGACACCTGCTCCGGCTCCAGGCACTTGGGGCAATTACGCCGCACCAGACGCTGAGCCAACACCCCAAGCAGGCTGGCATTGAGTAGATAAGGCGCGATGCCGATTTCGAGTAACCGCGTCACCGTGGTCGCCGCGCTGTTGGTGTGCAGGGTGGACAGCACCAAGTGCCCAGTGAGGGCGCTTTCAGTGGCCATCATGGCGGTTTCCTGATCGCGGATTTCGCCGACCATAATCACATCGGGGTCGTGGCGCAGGATGTGCCGCAAGGCGTGGGCAAAGGTGTAGCCAATTTGCGGTTTGACTTGGATCTGGCGAATACCGTCGATCTGGTACTCCACCGGATCTTCCACGGTAATGACATTCACCCCCGTGTCTTTGATGCCATTCAACGCGGCATACAACGTGGTGCTTTTACCTGAGCCAGTAGGGCCGGTGACCAGCACAATGCCTTGGCTGTGGCTGGTGAGCTGGCGAAAGCGTTCGGCATCGCGATCATTGAAGCCAATTTGGCTCAGGGTCTTCATGCTCTGCTGGGTATCGAGGATACGAATGACCACGCTCTCGCCATGCACGGTTGGCATGATCGACAGGCGCAGGTCGATATTGCGCTCCCCCATAACCACCAAATGCCGGCCATCTTGCGGTAAGCGCCGCTCGGCGATGTTCATGCCGCCGATGATTTTGATCCGGCTGACAATCGCGGCCAAGTTGCCTGGCTTGATCCGACGCACCTCGGTCAACACGCCATCGATGCGAAACAGAATGGCCACCTCATGCTTACCCGGCCGCAAGTGAATATCTGAAGCCCGACGTGAGATGGCATCTTCAAGCAGGCTGTCGACAAAGCGCACCGTGGGCTTTTCTTCGGCCAACTGCTTCATCCGATGCAGGCTCATCTCCGGCTCGCGGCTCTCACTCTCGGGCAACTGCAACGCGGCTTCCGCGCCGTAGAGCCGATTGATGGCCCTGTCGAGTTGTTCATCTTGAGCCTGGATCGCCTCAACCTGCTTACCGGTGATAAAGCCGATGAGGTGCAGCAGATCGCAGTCCGATGGGTTAGGCGTGGCCACCACTAGCATCTCGCCTTGGACCAACAATGGCAGCACCCGGCGCTCGCGGGCGAGGTTCTCCGGCAACAACTGCACGGTTTGCGGCTCAAGCTGGAAGGTTTCTAGATTGACTTGGGCTATATCAAGCTGCTCAACCAGAGCGCTGGCCAAGGCGTGCCGGTCGACCAGCTCTTGTTTAAGCAGAATCTGCCCCAGACGCCCAGAATGACTGTCTTGCTGTTGCTGGGTCAGGGCGTTTTGCAGCTGCTGCTGATTGATCCGACCCTGGTTGACCAGCAACTCACCGAGCCGCCGATGGCGGCGTGGGGAGTCGGTGCGCTGCTGCAAATAATCGAACAGTTGCTGGTGGTCATTGATGATAGATGGCACGTCCGATACTCCTCGATTACCCAATAAAGCCAGCATATCGCCATTACGCATGCACTGATTGTTCTGCGTCAATTTCGCACAACGTAATTTATACCGATGGTCACCTTACTGATAACCGGCTGTTTGAGCCCCCTAACGCGTGAGTACCCGCACGCATCGAAACGAAATACTCAGCCCCAACGCGGTCACACCAACTGCACATCACGGCCAATGGCGAAGGCTGAACATACATTGCAGATAACAAAAAGCCGCAGCGAACTGCGGCTTGATTCTGTGCACGGCCTGCCTAACTCAACGTTCGCGCAGCGCCTCAGCACGGGCGCGGATGATCGGTTTAAGCAGGTAACTGAGCACACTTTTCTTGCCCGTGATGATATCCACCGAAGCCACCATGCCAGGAATAATCAGCAGCGGACGCTCTGCAGTGCCCAGATGGCTTTTATTGGTGCGCAGCTTGATCTCGTAAAAACTGTTGCCGTCGTCGTCCGTCACGGTATCTGCACCGATCTGCTCCAACTCGGCCTTGAGCCCGCCGTAAATAGTGAAGTCATAGGCGGTGAACTTGACCATGGCTTCCTGCCCCGGATGCAGAAAGGCGATGTCTTGCGGACGGATACGTGCTTCAACCAACAGGTTCTCACCCAACGGCACAATTTCCACCAAGTCGCTGCCCGGCTGAATCACCCCGCCGATGGTGTTGACCAGCAACTGCTTGACGATACCGCGCACCGGCGACACCACCAGCGTTCGGTTGACCCGGTCCTCCAGCGCTTTGCCGGTGGACTGGATTTTACTCAGATCGGTTCGCGCCTCGTTTAGCTGAGTCAGCGCCTCACTGCGAAAACGCCCACGGGTTTCATCAATTTTGCGCTGCACTTCATTGATCGCCGCCTGAGCCCTTGGCATGGCCAAGGTGGTGGCATCTAGCTGACCGCGCGCTTCCACTTCGGCCCGCTTAAGGCGCAACACTTCCACCGGAGAAATGGCACCTTCAGCCACCAGCGGCTCGGACATGTTTATTTCCTGGCGCAGCAGGCTGAGGCTATTGCGAAACTGGCCTTGCTTAGAAGCGAACTCGCGCAACTCCTGCTGACGCTGAATCAACTGCTCTTCTAAACCCGCCACCTCATCGAGCAATTGCTGTTTGCGGCTGTTAAAGAGCTGAATCTCGTTATCCGCCTGACGACCAGCTTTTTCCCGTATCTCATCAGTGATCAGCAGTTCGCGGTCCTGCACTTCGGCGTTGAGGCGCTCCACGCGCAGCAGCAAGGCCAGGCGATCAGCCTCAGTTTCGCCCACATTGGAGGCAAAACGGGTGTCATCCAGACGCAGCAATGGAGCGCCCACCTCGACAATTTGCCCTTCGCGGACAAACAACTCAGCGACGATGCCGCCTTCCAAGTTCTGAATTTTCTGCAAGCGCGAGGACGGGATGGCCTTACCATCGCCACGCGTGACCTCGTCAACCATGGCGAAATTGGCCCACAGCAGGCAAAACACCACAAACGCGATCAACCCCCAGATGGTCAGACGCACCACCCGCGGCGCGTCCTCGATCAGCGCTTTGTTAACCTCAGGCAGCGGCTCATCGCCGAGCTCATCGCGGCTGCCGAAATAAGCGGCAATAGCCTGACGCAGGCTCTTCTTCTCGGGCTCTTTAGCTGACACTGATCTGCCCCTTCTTCAGCGCTTCCATGACGCTACCTTTAGGCCCGTCAGCAATGATTTGCCCACGATCGACGATGACCAGCCGGTCAACCAAGCTAAGCATTGAGGCACGGTGGGTGACCAACAGCAGGGTTTTGTTGCCAATCACGGCAGCCAAACGCTGTTTGAGGCGCTCCTCGCCGGTGTTATCCATAGCGCTGGTCGGCTCATCCAGCAGCAAAATCGGCGGATCAAGCAGCAGCGCACGAGCGAGAGCGACGTTCTGCCGCTGACCGCCGGAAAGGTTCTGCCCACGCTCCCCCACCTGCAACTCATAACCTTTCGGGTGCAGGCGAGCGAACTCATGCACGCCGGCCAGCTCGGCGGCCTGCAACACCAGCTCGTCTTCCACATAGCGCGCGCCGGACACTAAGTTGTCGCGCAGGGTACCGCTGAACAGCTGAATATCCTGCGGTACATAGCCGATGTTGTGGCGCAGGTCGCTGACATCCAGCTGACGCACATCAATACCATCAACCAACAGGCTGCCTGCATCAGGCTGGTATAAGCCGACAATCAGTTTGGCCAGCGAGCTTTTGCCCGAACCACTGCGGCCGATAATGCCTATTTTTTCACCCGGGCGAACCACCAGGTTAATGCCCTGCAAAGCGGCCTGCTGTTGATCCGGGTAGTGGAAATCCAGCTGGCGAAACTCGATGGCGCCCTGCAACGACTGACGCTTGAGCGGACGCTCGTCGGCGTGACGCTCTTGCGGCAGCTCCATCATCTGATTAACGGATTCAAGAGTGACGCGCGCTTGCTGATAACGAGTAAGCAAACCAGAAATCTGCGTCAGCGGCCCAAGCGCACGACTGCTGAGCATGTAACAGGCAATCAAACCGCCCATGCTCAGCTTACCGTCGATAATCTGGTACACCCCGAGCACAATCACAATCACCCCAGCGAGTTGCTGCAGCAGCATGGTGGCGTTCATCGCGAAACTGGAAAGCATGCGTGCGCGCAGCTCCAAACGGCTGAGGGTGCCGATGGTCTGCTCCCATAGATATTGCCGCTCGCTCTCAGCGTTATTGACCTTGACCGCATCCAGCCCAGCCAAACTTTCAATCAGGCTTGACTGACGCTCACCCGCCAACGCCATGGTGCGCTGCATCGTCTCGGCCAGCGGCCGCTGCAAGGCCCAGCCGATCAAAGCTACCAGCGGGAAAGCCAGCACCGGAATCCACACCAAGTGCCCGCCAATCATGGCAATTACGGCGAGAATCAACAGGGTAAACGGCAGGTCGATAACGCTGGCCAGCGTCAGCGAGGCGAGGAAATCGCGCAGGCTTTGGAACTCATGAATGTTCTGGGCAAAACTACCGACCCGTGCCGGACGAAACTTCATGGCCATGCCAACGATGCGTTCGAACAGCGTGGCGGAGATGATCAAGTCAGTCTTTTTGCCGGCTAAATCCAGACACAGCCCGCGCAAGGTTTTTAGCAATAAATCAAAGAAAAACACCCCCGTGATGCCAATCGCTAACACCCATAAGGTGGCTTCTGCTTGGTTGGGCACCACGCGGTCATACACATTCATCACAAACAGCGGCGTAGCTAAGCCAATCAAATTGATCAAAAAACTCGCCGCCACCGCATCGATATACAGCCAGCGCGACCGTTTGAGGGTGTCGCGAAACCAGGACGTGGCGCGCGGGATCATCTCGCCACGGTTGAAATCAAACTTGTGCTGCGGTTGAGCAAAAAACACTCGACCGCTGTAATCCTCAGTGAGCGCCTCGGCACTCACCCGCACCTCACCACCCTCGCTTTCGCTGGGCATGATGCGCGCGTGCCCCTGTTCATCCCAACCGAGCAAAATAGCGCTACGGCCATCGTTTAGCAGCAGCAAAGCAGGCATGGCCAAAGACGGGATTTTATCCAGCGCACGGCGTAACCATCGCCCCTGCAAACCTGCACGAGCCGCTGCACGCGGCAGCAACTCGGCACTCAGGCGCTGCTCAGGCAGCGGCAGCCCAGCGGTAAGCATGGCCCGACTCACCGATTTTTGGTGCAAGCCGCACAGTGATAACAAGCTGTCTAGGAGGGGGTCATCGTAGCGATCACGAGGATCGCTACGAACTTGCATCGGGCTTGGCTCTACTGCCACAAGGAATCACTCTTCACGACTGCGCTCAATTAAGGCCCGGCAAGCTAACTTGAGCCTTGATCTCGTCTAACGGTGCGGCAGCCATTGGCGCAACTACACCCTGACTCTTGAGCAGGGTGCCCATGGTGGCCTTGATCCGATATTGAGTAAACATCTCGATGAAGCGAACTTCTTCAAGGCGACGCGAAGCGGTGAACAGCTCGTTTTCACTGTCGAGTAAATCCAACAACGTACGCTCACCCAGACCGAACTGCTTCTGGTAAGAGCCGCGCACCCGGCTGCTGTAATCTACGTACTGCTGGGCAATCGGTAATTGCTGACGGGCATTTTCCATGGCGTTCCAAGCCAGACCTAACTCTTCATTTAATACCCGCAGCGCATTGTTACGGATATCCATGGCTTGACCGGTCTGATAGGCCTTGGACTGCAGGTCAGCTTTATTACTACCGCCCGCGAACAGGTTGTAGCGCATGCGCACCATCGCCTGCCACTCGTTGCTGTGACCATTAACACCATCGATATTGTTGTCCAAACCGCGCGACAACTCAGCATCAAAGCGTGGATAGAAACTCGACTTAGCGGCTTCATATTGCTGCTCGGTGGCCTGAACATCCGCCTCTGCCGAACTCAGCAGTGGGTTATTGGCGAGCATTTCTTGGCGCGCAGAACTTAGGCTTTGCGGTAAATGCCCGGCCAAACCAGCAGGCCGACTCAACTCGCTGGCATCACGACCGACCACACTGAAATAATTGACCTGTGCATCAGCCAAGTTAGTCTGCTCGGTAATCAGGTTGTTACGCGCCTGAGCCAAACGCGCCTCGGCTTGATCAAGGTCTGCGGTGCGGCCCACACCACTTTCGCTGCGGCGGGTGATTTGGTCATAAATACGCTCGTGACTGGCCAGGTTAGTCTCAGCCAGACGCACCAATTCCTGACGCGTCAGCAAATCGAGATAAACCTCTGCGACTGTCAGTGCAGTCCGCTCGGCAGTTCCAAGCAACTCATAAGCACGGGCATTAACGGTGGCACGCTGGCGGCCCACTTCGCTGCTAGTGGCAAACCCATCAAACAGCATCTGTTGCACACGCAGGCTCGACTCGCCGCGATTCAGCGTTTCGGTATTATGAGTAGTGCCACGGGTGCCGGGGCTGTCAGTGCCCTCACGGCCATAACCTGCCAACAGGTCGACCCGCGGCAGGTAACCGCCTTTGGCAGCCTTCATTTGTTCTTCAACTGACAAACGCGCATTGATGCCCGCCTGAATCTCAGGATGCACATCAAGGGCACTTTGCATGGCTTCATTAAGAGTCTGACCGTGGGCAGCCATCGACACCGCAAGAGCAAGAGGGAACAGTGCAAAAAAACGCATTGAGTGAATTCCTTATCAGGTTGGACTAGCGACTTGAGCCGTGAAACATTACACCTATCAAGCGCGGCCGGAAGAATACACAAGCAACCGACTAAGCGTGAACTGCATCACAGAGTTTTTATGCCAATATCAAAGTGACATCAGGTGCCGCATTGTTTATTATCCCGAGCAGTCGGTCAATAGTTTGGCATATAGCTAATTTCGAAAAGAAATAAGCCAAATTAATGACATGACTTAAAGTCAAAACGCTGTCGCAATAAACACACCGTTCTGACGAGAAACTCAACGAATATCACCGCACGTAAACCATGGAGCTTCACCTATGAGCACTATCGCCGCCATCGTCAAATCTCTTGTAGGACAAGTGTTTGCCGTTTCTATCGACGGTCTAAAACGTCAGATATTTGAAGGCGAGCGCCTGCTGATGGGTGAGCAAGTACTCACTGGCTTGGGCGGCGAAGTGACGCTGCAACTGGCCAATGGCGAGCTGGTTAGCGTGGGGCAAAACAGTAACTGGCAAGCAGGCCCGGATGCTAACGCCAGTGATGAGCGAGCGCCGGACTCTGAATTAGAACAAGCCTTAGCCGCCGGCTTCGACCCCACCACCGACCTTGAAGCCCCCGCGGCAGGCGCTGGAACAGGCGCAGGCACTGGCGGCGCGGCGGGCGGCGGGCATAGCTTTGTATTACTGGATGAAACTGGCCAGCAACTGGACCCGACAGTAGGATTCGATACCGAGGGTCCAAGCTTGGCAGGCCAGACCGCAGCTGAAAATGTGGCCGCCAACGCCACCCAGGCCGTCGACATCGGCGCGCCAACGGTTGCCAGCATTGTGATGGCTGACACCGCCCTCAGCGTCGGCGAGACCAGCTTGGTCACCATCACCTTCAGTGAGGCGGTCGTCGCCTTTGATAACACCGATGTGACTGTCGAGAACGGCACCCTCAGCGCCTTGAGCAGCGCCGATGGCGGTGTGACGTGGACCGGTACCTTCACCCCAAGCGTCAATGTTGAAGACACCACTAACCTGATCACCGTGGCCGCGACTTACACCGACACCGCCGGTAACGCCGGCACCGGGGCCAGCAGCGCCAACTACCAGATCGACACCCAGGCCCCTGTGTTGAGTATCAGCGACAACGTCGCCGGTGTGGCCAATGGCCCGGTGACCTTTACCTTTAGCTTCACTGAGGCCGTCACCGGCTTCACCGCTGATGACATCAGTGTGGCCAACGGCACCAAAGGCGCCTTCACCAGCGTCGATGGCCAGACCTACACCTTGGTCGTGACTCCGACCGGTGGCCAGATCACCGTTGATGTCGCGTCTGGCGCCGCCCAGGATGCTGCCGGCAACGCCAGCACTGCAGCCAACGCGACACAGGCCGTGGACATCGGCGCGCCAACGGTTGCCAGCATTGTCATGGCCGACACCGCCCTCAGCGTCGGTGAGACCAGCTTGGTCACCATCACCTTCAGCGAGGCGGTCGTCGCCTTTGATAACACCGATGTGACTGTCGAGAACGGCACCCTCAGCGCCTTGAGCAGCGCCGATGGCGGTGTGACGTGGACCGGTACCTTCACCCCAAGCGTCAACGTGACCGACACCAGCAACCTGATCACCGTGGCCGCGACTTACACCGACACCGCCGGTAACGCCGGCACCGGGGCCAGCAGCGCCAACTACCAAATCGACACCCAGGCCCCTGTGCTGAGCATCAGCGACAACGTCGCCGGTGTGGCCAATGGCCCGGTGACCTTTACCTTTAGCTTCACTGAGGCCGTCACCGGCTTCACCGCTGATGACATCAGTGTGGCCAACGGCACCAAAGGCGCCTTCACCAGCGTCGATGGCCAGACCTACACCTTGGTCGTGACTCCGACCGGTGGCCAGATCACCGTTGATGTCGCGTCTGGCGCCGCCCAGGATGCCGCCGGCAACGCCAGCACTGCAGCCAACGCGACACAGGCCGTGGACATCGGCGCGCCAACGGTTGCCAGCATTGTGATGGCCGACACCGCCCTCAGCGTCGGTGAGACCAGCTTGGTCACCATCACCTTCAGCGAGGCGGTCGTCGCCTTTGATAACACCGATGTGACTGTCGAGAACGGCACCCTCAGCGCCTTGAGCAGCGCCGATGGCGGTGTGACGTGGACCGGTACCTTCACCCCAAGCGTCAACGTGACCGACACCAGCAACCTGATCACCGTGGCCGCGACTTACACCGACACCGCCGGTAACGCCGGCACCGGGGCCAGCAGCGCCAACTACCAGATCGACACCCAGGCCCCTGTGTTGAGTATCAGCGACAACGTCGCCGGTGTGGCCAATGGCCCGGTGACCTTTACCTTTAGCTTCACTGAGGCCGTCACCGGCTTCACCGCTGATGACATCAGTGTGGCCAACGGCACCAAAGGCACCTTCACCAGCGTCGATGGCCAGACCTACACCTTGGTCGTGACTCCGACCGGTGGCCAGATCACCGTTGATGTCGCGTCTGGCGCCGCCCAGGATGCCGCCGGCAACGCCAGCACTGCCGCCAACGCCACCCAGGCCGTCGACATCGGCGCGCCAACGGTTGCCAGCATTGTGATGGCCGACACCGCCCTCAGCGTCGGCGAGACCAGCTTGGTCACCATCACCTTCAGTGAGGCGGTCGTCGCCTTTGATAACACCGATGTGACTGTCGAGAACGGCACCCTCAGCGCCTTGAGCAGCGCCGATGGCGGTGTGACGTGGACCGGTACCTTCACCCCAAGCGTCAACGTGACCGACACCAGCAACCTGATCACCGTGGCCGCGACTTACACCGACACCGCCGGTAACGCCGGCACCGGGGCCAGCAGCGCCAACTACCAGATCGACACCCAGGCCCCTGTGTTGAGTATCAGCGACAACGTCGCCGGTGTGGCCAATGGCCCGGTGACCTTTACCTTTAGCTTCACTGAGGCCGTCACCGGCTTCACCGCTGATGACATCAGTGTGGCCAACGGCACCAAAGGCGCCTTCACCAGCGTCGATGGCCAGACCTACACCTTGGTCGTGACTCCGACCGGTGGCCAGATCACCGTTGATGTCGCGTCTGGCGCCGCCCAGGATGCTGCCGGCAACGCCAGCACTGCAGCCAACGCGACACAGGCCGTGGACATCGGCGCGCCAACGGTTGCCAGCATTGTCATGGCCGACACCGCCCTCAGCGTCGGTGAGACCAGCTTGGTCACCATCACCTTCAGCGAGGCGGTCGTCGCCTTTGATAACACCGATGTGACTGTCGAGAACGGCACCCTCAGCGCCTTGAGCAGCGCCGATGGCGGTGTGACGTGGACCGGTACCTTCACCCCAAGCGTCAATGTTGAAGACACCACTAACCTGATCACCGTGGCCGCGACTTACACCGACACCGCCGGTAACGCCGGCACCGGGGCCAGCAGCGCCAACTACCAGATCGACACCCAGGCCCCTGTGTTGAGTATCAGCGACAACGTCGCCGGTGTGGCCAATGGCCCGGTGACCTTTACCTTTAGCTTCACTGAGGCCGTCACCGGCTTCACCGCTGATGACATCAGTGTGGCCAACGGCACCAAAGGCGCCTTCACCAGCGTCGATGGCCAGACCTACACCTTGGTCGTGACTCCGACCGGTGGCCAGATCACCGTTGATGTCGCGTCTGGCGCCGCCCAGGATGCTGCCGGCAACGCCAGCACTGCCGCCAACGCCACCCAGGCCGTCGACATCGGCGCGCCAACGGTTGCCAGCATTGTGATGGCTGACACCGCCCTCAGCGTCGGCGAGACCAGCTTGGTCACCATCACCTTCAGCGAGGCGGTCGTCGCCTTTGATAACACCGATGTGACTGTCGAGAACGGCACCCTCAGCGCCTTGAGCAGCGCCGATGGCGGTGTGACGTGGACCGGTACCTTCACCCCAAGCGTCAATGTTGAAGACACCACTAACCTGATCACCGTGGCCGCGACTTACACCGACACCGCCGGTAACGCCGGCACCGGGGCCAGCAGCGCCAACTACCAGATCGACACCCAGGCCCCTGTGTTGAGTATCAGCGACAACGTCGCCGGTGTGGCCAATGGCCCGGTGACCTTTACCTTTAGCTTCACTGAGGCCGTCACCGGCTTCACCGCTGATGACATCAGTGTGGCCAACGGCACCAAAGGCGCCTTCACCAGCGTCGATGGCCAGACCTACACCTTGGTCGTGACTCCGACCGGTGGCCAGATCACCGTTGATGTCGCGTCTGGCGCCGCCCAGGATGCTGCCGGCAACGCCAGCACTGCCGCCAACGCCACCCAGGCCGTCGACATCGGCGCGCCAACGGTTGCCAGCATTGTCATGGCCGACACCGCCCTCAGCGTCGGCGAGACCAGCTTGGTCACCATCACCTTCAGTGAGGCGGTCGTCGCCTTTGATAACACCGATGTGACTGTCGAGAACGGCACCCTCAGCGCCTTGAGCAGCGCCGATGGCGGTGTGACGTGGACCGGTACCTTCACCCCAAGCGTCAATGTTGAAGACACCACTAACCTGATCACCGTGGCCGCGACTTACACCGACACCGCCGGTAACGCCGGCACCGGGGCCAGCAGCGCCAACTACCAGATCGACACCCAGGCCCCTATGTTGAGTATCAGCGACAACGTCGCCGGTGTGGCCAATGGCCCGGTGACCTTTACCTTTAGCTTCACTGAGGCCGTCACCGGCTTCACCGCTGATGACATCAGTGTGGCCAACGGCACCAAAGGCGCCTTCACCAGCGTCGATGGCCAGACCTACACCTTGGTCGTGACTCCGACCGGTGGCCAGATCACCGTTGATGTCGCGTCTGGCGCCGCCCAGGATGCTGCCGGCAACGCCAGCACTGCCGCCAACGCCACCCAGGCCGTCGACATCGGCGCGCCAACGGTTGCCAGCATTGTGATGGCTGACACCGCCCTCAGCGTCGGCGAGACCAGCTTGGTCACCATCACCTTCAGCGAGGCGGTCGTCGCCTTTGATAACACCGATGTGACTGTCGAGAACGGCACCCTCAGCGCCTTGAGCAGCGCCGATGGCGGTGTGACGTGGACCGGTACCTTCACCCCAAGCGTCAATGTTGAAGACACCACTAACCTGATCACCGTGGCCGCGACTTACACCGACACCGCCGGTAACGCCGGCACCGGGGCCAGCAGCGCCAACTACCAGATCGACACCCAGGCCCCTGTGTTGAGTATCAGCGACAACGTCGCCGGTGTGGCCAATGGCCCGGTGACCTTTACCTTTAGCTTCACTGAGGCCGTCACCGGCTTCACCGCTGATGACATCAGTGTGGCCAACGGCACCAAAGGCGCCTTCACCAGCGTCGATGGCCAGACCTACACCTTGGTCGTGACTCCGACCGGTGGCCAGATCACCGTTGATGTCGCGTCTGGCGCCGCCCAGGATGCTGCCGGCAACGCCAGCACTGCCGCCAACGCCACCCAGGCCGTCGACATCGGCGCGCCAACGGTTGCCAGCATTGTCATGGCCGACACCGCCCTCAGCGTCGGCGAGACCAGCTTGGTCACCATCACCTTCAGTGAGGCGGTCGTCGCCTTTGATAACACCGATGTGACTGTCGAGAACGGCACCCTCAGCGCCTTGAGCAGCGCCGATGGCGGTGTGACGTGGACCGGTACCTTCACCCCAAGCGTCAATGTTGAAGACACCACTAACCTGATCACCGTGGCCGCGACTTACACCGACACCGCCGGTAACGCCGGCACCGGGGCCAGCAGCGCCAACTACCAGATCGACACCCAGGCCCCTGTGTTGAGTATCAGCGACAACGTCGCCGGTGTGGCCAATGGCCCGGTGACCTTTACCTTTAGCTTCACTGAGGCCGTCACCGGCTTCACCGCTGATGACATCAGTGTGGCCAACGGCACCAAAGGCGCCTTCACCAGCGTCGATGGCCAGACCTACACCTTGGTCGTGACTCCGACCGGTGGCCAGATCACCGTTGATGTCGCGTCTGGCGCCGCCCAGGATGCTGCCGGCAACGCCAGCACTGCCGCCAACGCCACCCAGGCCGTCGACATCGGCGCGCCAACGGTTGCCAGCATTGTCATGGCCGACACCGCCCTCAGCGTCGGCGAGACCAGCTTGGTCACCATCACCTTCAGTGAGGCGGTCGTCGCCTTTGATAACACCGATGTGACTGTCGAGAACGGCACCCTCAGCGCCTTGAGCAGCGCCGATGGCGGTGTGACGTGGACCGGTACCTTCACCCCAAGCGTCAATGTTGAAGACACCACTAACCTGATCACCGTGGCCGCGACTTACACCGACACCGCCGGTAACGCCGGCACCGGGGCCAGCAGCGCCAACTACCAGATCGACACCCAGGCCCCTATGTTGAGTATCAGCGACAACGTCGCCGGTGTGGCCAATGGCCCGGTGACCTTTACCTTTAGCTTCACTGAGGCCGTCACCGGCTTCACCGCTGATGACATCAGTGTGGCCAACGGCACCAAAGGCGCCTTCACCAGCGTCGATGGCCAGACCTACACCTTGGTCGTGACTCCGACCGGTGGCCAGATCACCGTTGATGTCGCGTCTGGCGCCGCCCAGGATGCTGCCGGCAACGCCAGCACTGCCGCCAACGCCACCCAGGCCGTCGACATCGGCGCGCCAACGGTTGCCAGCATTGTGATGGCTGACACCGCCCTCAGCGTCGGCGAGACCAGCTTGGTCACCATCACCTTCAGCGAGGCGGTCGTCGCCTTTGATAACACCGATGTGACTGTCGAGAACGGCACCCTCAGCGCCTTGAGCAGCGCCGATGGCGGTGTGACGTGGACCGGTACCTTCACCCCAAGCGTCAATGTTGAAGACACCACTAACCTGATCACCGTGGCCGCGACTTACACCGACACCGCCGGTAACGCCGGCACCGGGGCCAGCAGCGCCAACTACCAGATCGACACCCAGGCCCCTGTGTTGAGTATCAGCGACAACGTCGCCGGTGTGGCCAATGGCCCGGTGACCTTTACCTTTAGCTTCACTGAGGCCGTCACCGGCTTCACCGCTGATGACATCAGTGTGGCCAACGGCACCAAAGGCGCCTTCACCAGCGTCGATGGCCAGACCTACACCTTGGTCGTGACTCCGACCGGTGGCCAGATCACCGTTGATGTCGCGTCTGGCGCCGCCCAGGATGCTGCCGGCAACGCCAGCACTGCCGCCAACGCCACCCAGGCCGTCGACATCGGCGCGCCAACGGTTGCCAGCATTGTCATGGCCGACACCGCCCTCAGCGTCGGCGAGACCAGCTTGGTCACCATCACCTTCAGTGAGGCGGTCGTCGCCTTTGATAACACCGATGTGACTGTCGAGAACGGCACCCTCAGCGCCTTGAGCAGCGCCGATGGCGGTGTGACGTGGACCGGTACCTTCACCCCAAGCGTCAATGTTGAAGACACCACTAACCTGATCACCGTGGCCGCGACTTACACCGACACCGCCGGTAACGCCGGCACCGGGGCCAGCAGCGCCAACTACCAGATCGACACCCAGGCCCCTATGTTGAGTATCAGCGACAACGTCGCCGGTGTGGCCAATGGCCCGGTGACCTTTACCTTTAGCTTCACTGAGGCCGTCACCGGCTTCACCGCTGATGACATCAGTGTGGCCAACGGCACCAAAGGCGCCTTCACCAGCGTCGATGGCCAGACCTACACCTTGGTCGTGACTCCGACCGGTGGCCAGATCACCGTTGATGTCGCGTCTGGCGCCGCCCAGGATGCTGCCGGCAACGCCAGCACTGCCGCCAACGCGACACAGGCCGTCGACATCGGCGCGCCAACGGTTGCCAGCATTGTCATGGCCGACACCGCCCTCAGCGTCGGTGAGACCAGCTTGGTCACCATCACCTTCAGCGAGGCGGTCGTCGCCTTTGATAACACCGATGTGACTGTCGAGAACGGCACCCTCAGCGCCTTGAGCAGCGCCGATGGCGGTGTGACGTGGACCGGTACCTTCACCCCAAGCGTCAACGTGACCGACACCAGCAACCTGATCACCGTGGCCGCGACTTACACCGACACCGCCGGTAACGCCGGCACCGGGGCCAGCAGCGCCAACTACCAGATCGACACCCAGGCCCCTATGTTGAGTATCAGCGACAACGTCGCCGGTGTGGCCAATGGCCCGGTGACCTTTACCTTTAGCTTCACTGAGGCCGTCACCGGCTTCACCGCTGATGACATCAGTGTGGCCAACGGCACCAAAGGCGCCTTCACCAGCGTCGATGGCCAGACCTACACCTTGGTCGTGACTCCGACCGGTGGCCAGATCACCGTTGATGTCGCGTCTGGCGCCGCCCAGGATGCTGCCGGCAACGCCAGCACTGCCGCCAACGCCACCCAGGCCGTCGACATCGGCGCGCCAACGGTTGCCAGCATTGTGATGGCTGACACCGCCCTCAGCGTCGGCGAGACCAGCTTGGTCACCATCACCTTCAGTGAGGCGGTCGTCGCCTTTGATAACACCGATGTGACTGTCGAGAACGGCACCCTCAGCGCCTTGAGCAGCGCCGATGGCGGTGTGACGTGGACCGGTACCTTCACCCCAAGCGTCAATGTTGAAGACACCACTAACCTGATCACCGTGGCCGCGACTTACACCGACACCGCCGGTAACGCCGGCACCGGGGCCAGCAGCGCCAACTACCAGATCGACACCCAGGCCCCTATGTTGAGTATCAGCGACAACGTCGCCGGTGTGGCCAATGGCCCGGTGACCTTTACCTTTAGCTTCACTGAGGCCGTCACCGGCTTCACCGCTGATGACATCAGTGTGGCCAACGGCACCAAAGGCGCCTTCACCAGCGTCGATGGCCAGACCTACACCTTGGTCGTGACTCCGACCGGTGGCCAGATCACCGTTGATGTCGCGTCTGGCGCCGCCCAGGATGCTGCCGGCAACGCCAGCACTGCCGCCAACGCGACACAGGCCGTGGACATCGGCGCGCCAACGGTTGCCAGCATTGTCATGGCCGACACCGCCCTCAGCGTCGGTGAGACCAGCTTGGTCACCATCACCTTCAGCGAGGCGGTCGTCGCCTTTGATAACACCGATGTGACTGTCGAGAACGGCACCCTCAGCGCCTTGAGCAGCGCCGATGGCGGTGTGACGTGGACCGGTACCTTCACCCCAAGCGTCAACGTGACCGACACCAGCAACCTGATCACCGTGGCCGCGACTTACACCGACACCGCCGGTAACGCCGGCACCGGGGCCAGCAGCGCCAACTACCAGATCGACACCCAGGCCCCTGTGTTGAGTATCAGCGACAACGTCGCCGGTGTGGCCAATGGCCCGGTGACCTTTACCTTTAGCTTCACTGAGGCCGTCACCGGCTTCACCGCTGATGACATCAGTGTGGCCAACGGCACCAAAGGCACCTTCACCAGCGTCGATGGCCAGACCTACACCTTGGTCGTGACTCCGACCGGTGGCCAGATCACCGTTGATGTCGCGTCTGGCGCCGCCCAGGATGCCGCCGGCAACGCCAGCACTGCCGCCAACGCCACCCAGGCCGTCGACATCGGCGCGCCAACGGTTGCCAGCATTGTGATGGCCGACACCGCCCTCAGCGTCGGCGAGACCAGCTTGGTCACCATCACCTTCAGTGAGGCGGTCGTCGCCTTTGATAACACCGATGTGACTGTCGAGAACGGCACCCTCAGCGCCTTGAGCAGCGCCGATGGCGGTGTGACGTGGACCGGTACCTTCACCCCAAGCGTCAATGTTGAAGACACCACTAACCTGATCACCGTGGCCGCGACTTACACCGACACCGCCGGTAACGCCGGCACCGGGGCCAGCAGCGCCAACTACCAGATCGACACCCAGGCCCCTGTGTTGAGTATCAGCGACAACGTCGCCGGTGTGGCCAATGGCCCGGTGACCTTTACCTTTAGCTTCACTGAGGCCGTCACCGGCTTCACCGCTGATGACATCAGTGTGGCCAACGGCACCAAAGGCGCCTTCACCAGCGTCGATGGCCAGACCTACACCTTGGTGGTCACCCCCACCGGCGGCGAAATCACGGTCACTGTGGCGGCCGATGCCGCCCAGGATGCGGCCGGCAACGCCAGCACTGCCGCCAACGCCACCCAGGCCGTCAACGATGCGCCTGTGGCAGTTGCCGATAGCGCTACAACCAACGAAGACACGCCTGTAATTATCAATGTGCTGGCCAACGACACGGATGTTGACGGTGACCTCCTGACGGTAACCGGGGCCACGGCCAGCAATGGCAGCGTGGTAGTGAACGCCAACAACACCCTGAGCTTTACCCCGGCCAGCAACTTCAGTGGCACGGCACTGATTCAGTACAGCATTACTGATGGCAAGGGTGGTACCTCCAGCGCCCAGGTAAGCGTGACGGTCACACCGCAAGCCGATGCACCATTGCTCTCGCCGGTGTCCAATATTTTTGCCCTCAACCCAGGTGCCACAGTCATTTCGACGGGTAGCACCGACACGCCAATCAACACCGCCGCATTCAACGCCGGTGATGGTATTTCACAAGCCAATCTCGAGGCCGAACTGGGCCTGACTGCTGGTTTCCTCGACAATCGCTTTAATCCAAGCGGGCCGAATGTTAATCACAGCGGCAATGTTGATGTAGTCGACGGGAAAACTACTCAGTCGAACTACAGCATGGCAGGCGGCACCACCGTCAATTGGAACTATGCCTTCACCAATGGAGAGAATCTCTCGTCCGAAGTGCAGGCTGGTTACAACGACCTGGTGGTATTGATCGTAACGGGCCCTAACGGCACCCGTGAAACCTTCCTGGTGGACTCCTCAGAGTCGAAGTTTCCAAGTCTCACCAATAACGGCACATTTAGTTATACCGCGACTCAGAGTGGCAACTACAGCTTCAGCTGGCTGGTAC
The DNA here is from genome assembly GCF_037943105.1 of Pseudomonas sp. TMP9. NCBI lineage: Bacteria > Pseudomonadati > Pseudomonadota > Gammaproteobacteria > Pseudomonadales > Pseudomonadaceae > Pseudomonas > Pseudomonas vesperimontis. Next base: position 1,149,320 of record NZ_CP149803.1, on the reverse strand, counting down.
TCAATGGCCGCGACAGCCTCAAAGACTCATCACTGTCGTTGTCCAGGGCTAACTTCAGCCAAAGCGGCAGCGCCATGCTGTATGGCGCTCCAATTGCGCTGCTACTCGCAGCACAGCTGGTCGACCAGGATGGTTCAGAGTCCCTGAGCCTCGTGCTTTCAGGACTGCCCAACGGTGCCAGCCTGAGCGCTGGTACCAACAATGGCAACGGCAGCTGGACGCTGGCCGCCAGCGATCTAAGCAACCTGCACTTGTTGCCGCCTGCTGGCTACACCGGAACGCTGAACCTAACGCTAACCGGCACCGCGACAGAAACGGCTAATGGCAGCACGGCGAGCAGTGCGCAGTCATTTAGCGTGACTGTCGATGAGACCACCAACACTGTGACCACGGCGACTGCCGGTAACGACACGCTTACAGGCACATCAGGCAACGACCTAATCCGTGGTTACAACGGCGATGACACCCTTAACGGCGGCGCCGGTAACGACCTGATCTATGGTGGTGCAGGCAATGACACGCTAAACGGTGGAGCCGGTAACGATCACCTTTATGGCGGTATCGGTAACGACACGCTGAATGGCGACGCCGGTAACGATTACCTCAGCGGTGATGCCGGTAACGACATCCTCAATGGGGGCGAGGGCGATGACATACTGCGCGGCGGCCTGGGCAACGACACGCTCACCGGCGGCACAGGCAGAGACTTACATCTCTGGCAGCGTGGCGACCTGGGTAATGATGTGGTCAGGGATTTCAATATCAGCGGCACATCGCGAGACACCATCGACTTGCATGACCTGCTGCAAGGCGAAAATGACGGTAATATTCTTAACTACCTGCGCGTAGACACCGCCACCTCCACTCTGCAAATCAGCATAACTGGGGGGCTCAATGCCACAGGTAGCAACGCCGACATGACCATCAAACTGGAAAACGGTGGTAACCCGATCAATATCAACCCTGGCAATCTGAGCCAAGGTGATCTGGTCAACTCGCTGATTGCGGGTGCGGACCCCATGATCAAAGTCGACCACACCTGATCAACCCAACCCCGCTACCCTATGGCAGCGGGGTTTTTATTTAGGGCTGATGTAACAAGGTAAGGAGTGGTCGATGTTGTATGTGAAGCGGGATGCCTGGGGTAATTTGCAGCAGGTGGAGGCAGCGCCATTTGAGGGTATGGATGGCGAGTTGCTGGCGGACAGCGACGAAGCGCAAAGCTGGTATGCCAACCAGACAGTTGAAAGCAGCCTGTTGCAGCTGGAGCAAAGCGACCTGGACATGATCCGGGTGCTAGAAGATTTGATTACTGTGCTGATCCGCAAGGGCGTGGTACGCATCACGGATCTACCGGAAGCAGCGCAGGGCAAACTGGTCGGCCGTAGCAAGGCGCGGGATGCCCTGGGCGGCCTGCATCGGCTAATCAATGATGATGAAGCGAAGCTGATCTGACTGCTAATTTTACTTCAGTAGTTTGTTTGCACCTGATAAAGCGTGCGTGCAGGCTTGAACCTGTGTAAACGCACCATAGACCCCACCCCCGATGGTGGGGTTTTGCGTTTTACAGAGTGGGCATTTACCAATAGGCAAATTCGGTTGGCGATTCGCCGAAAATCTACACAGCAGTGTAGCCAAAGCAGCTAAAACTACTGATGCAAGCCGCACACTGAACAGGGCTAGGCTGGCATATTCAGACTGCAAACCTTGGCTTGGGGATTTAATGTGATCAATGGTTTTTTGCTGCACTACCGCCTGCGTTTGCTGTTTTTTGCCAGCGCGCTTTTAACCGGCGTCATGGGCTGGCCAGCGCTTTCGGTATGGCCGGAATGGGCGGCGTTTTTGCTGTTGGTGTTGGCCGGCATCAATACGCTGCGGCACAAGCGGGTTTTTATGACCATGCTGTTGGTATTAGGCCTTTCTAACCTGCTGCTGTTGGCGCTGGAGAAGCTGGTCAACCTGCCTGCAGCGATGAGCAACGGCATCGGCTTGGTGGTGTTTTACCTGGCGATGGTGATCTCGCTGTTTCATCGCGTGATTCACGAGCGGCCGGTCACTGGCGAATTGATCTATGGCTTGCTGGCTTTGTACCTGCAACTGGCGATGGCATTTGCCATCGCCTATCACGTGGTCAACCGCTTTGTTGCCGATGCCTTTTGGAGTGCGCACGGGCCGTTGCAGCTGCATGACTTCGTCTACTACAGCTTGGTTACCTTGACCACGGTGGGCTATGGCGACATCCACGCCCTAGCACCCGCCGCTCGCTTATTGGCGGGTGCAGAAGCAGTGGCTGGGGTGATGTTTATCGCCATTGCAGTGGCCCGCAGCCTGATGCTGATGAGTGACCGTGGCGAGGAGGTATAAGCGCCTTATGCCGGTTGATTGAGGTTGCGTAATAACTGTGCCGTTCTACTGATGATCCGTGGCATTGCCGCTGGCATGCGCTGATGCCATTGCTGCATACAGCGGCTCACCGCCAGTAGCGATGCTGCCTCTCCATCCGCACAGCTAACCCTCGATCCACCCTTCATCAGCCGCCTTTCTCGCTCGCCGCTGGCTACCCAGCCCTGCGGCGCAAACCCATGGCGACCAGCGCTTTAACGAGCCCAGCAGAGTAGATCCGCGAGACTGACGCAGCGCGATCCGCTGCACTTGTGTGCTGATCGAGTTTGCCTTGCTGGTTTACGACGCTTAACGCTGCCGCTCCCAACCCCGACGGTTGTCTTCGTAGCGCTCAGCGCGGTGCGCCGCGTCATGGCGTGGTTGGCGGTGCTGCTTGTAACTGCGCGAATAATCGCGATCACGGCGGCCATCCCAACCCGCATGCGGTTGGGGCATCCGGTAGCCATGGCCTTTCTGGTACTTGTGCGTTTGGTAATGGCGCGGCTGCGGGGCCGGTATGTAGTAACGCGGGGGTTGGGGGTGATCATAGCGCCGCCCGTCATGGCGATAGGTCGGCTGCCGGTGATACTGCGGCGCCCCATACACCGGGTAATGCTGCACGTGGTAATAGCTCTTCGCGTGCCCTCGCTCATAACCGCGCTGGCCATAGCCATTGTTGCCGCCATAGACCGCGCAACCGCTTAACGACAAAACTAACAACGCCAACAATACGGATTTAAACGACATAGCGGCCTCCTTCGACCGCAGGTGCAACAGCGACCGTTGTCGCTGCCAGGGATTGCTCCCGCAATATGAGACCTACGCTTGCGCATCCCGTGCGGTAACGCTCTGGATCAGATTGCATGACAAATTATTTCAGTCGCACGCCTGCCTCGTCACTGATTCAGCGCAGTCCGCGAACCTGGCACAGTCCTCGCTTACGGTTCTGATCATCAAGGAAGGGTGCACGGTGGCAACACGTTTGCCGTCAGCCAATTTGCAATAGCCGACTAGGGTTCCGGCCTGCTGAAGACGCTCAGCGGGTGGCTGGTCCGAGAGTCGACGACCTCCAGCAATGGACTTTGCCATGGGGTTACACGGCGGGATAAAAGCCCGGGAGAACGCACCGCACCGCTGCCAGATGCACGCTTTCTTATTTCCGCTGACTGACTGAGGTTATCCATGCCAATGCGCACCCTATTTCTGCGTCTATCCGTTTGCCTACTCGCTGTCACGCTGGCCCTTCCGGCACAGGCCTCTGAAGAACCACCCACCTTCAAACTGTGTTGGTCGATCTTCGCCGGCTGGATGCCTTGGGGCTATGCCGACAGCGAGGGCGTGATGCAAAAGTGGGCCGATCGCTATGGCATTCGCGTCGAAATCAGTGAGGTGCCAGATTATGTCGGCTCCATCGAACGCTACAGTGCAGGCGAATTCGACGCTTGCAGCATGACCAATATGGATGCATTGACCATCCCAGCTGCCGCCGGAGTGGACTCCACCGCGCTAATCATCGGCGACTTTTCAAACGGTGCGGACGCCATTCTGCTGCGCGGCCCAGGCCTAACTATTCAGGATCTCAAGGGCAAAACCGTGCTGCTGGTGGAGAACTCGGTGTCGCACTACCTGCTGAGTCGCGCGCTGGAATGGGCCTTACTGAAACCTGAGGACGTGACCATCCAGCACGTTTCTGACACTCAAATTGCCGAAGCCTTCCTCGCCGGCCAAGGTGATGCCGTGATCACGTGGAATCCGGTTCTGGCCAAAATCAAGCAGCAGGCTCAGGTCAGCCAAGTGTTCAGTTCCAACCTGATTCCCGGCGAGATTGTCGACCTGACTGTAGTTAATACAAAAGTCCTGGCTGCCCATCCGGAGCTGGGCAAGGCACTAACCGGCGCCTGGTTCGAAACCCAGCGTTTAATGGGCATGCCCACCGAAGCAGGGCGAACAGCACGGGCAAAAATGGCCAGTGCTGCCGGCACCAGTGCAGAAGACTTTGACCGGCAACTCGACACCCTTCGCTCGTTTTACTCGCCGCGTTACGCCTTAGCGTTCGCCCGCGCCAACAAAATGCCCGAGCTGATGCAGCGAGTCGCCCAGTTCGCTGACCAACAGAAGCTGCTCGGCAACGATGGCAAAGGCCTGGAGAAACTCGGCATCGCATTCAGTGGTGAACGCAGCCTGGGCAATGCCGATAACATATTGCTGCGCTTCGACGGTAGCTACATGCAAATGGCCGCCGAAAAGAACCTCTGAGCGCAATCAACGATCACGCCCTGCAATGCAGCATGGCGCTCTCGGCACGCACCGCCAAGGCGCATAAAAACCGGTGCCATGTGAGGCAAGCCCGACGCACGGGGGCTCAGCGACAATGGCACGATGTTCGCAACGTTTAAGTTGTGCAGGAACAACCCGCTCCGGCGGGATCGCGGTACCACGAGATGTGGCACCACAGATGTGGCACCATAATTTGCAATGGCTGACTAGGGTTCCGATCCGCGATCACACGATCTGCGGATGACTGGTCCGAGAGTTAGCGACCTCCTTCGAGGTTACACGGCGGGATAAAAGCCCGGGAGAACGCGACCCACTCGAGGGGAAACCGCCGCGCACTCCTGCCCGCCCATTTCGAACTGGAGGTTCCACCATGCGTAAGACCCGTCTGTATTCAGTGCTTGTCGCCGGCCTTGCTGCCGCCATCAGCCTCAATAGCCACGCCGCACCCAAATCTGACTTCAGCGTCTGCTGGACCATTTATGCCGGCTGGATGCCTTGGGAATATGGCGAGGCCTCCGGCATCGTCGACAAATGGGCGAAGAAGTACGACATCAATATTGATGTGGTTCAGATCAATGATTACGTCGAGTCGATCAACCAATACAGCGCCGGCCAGTTCGATGGCTGCACCATGACCAACATGGACGCCCTGACCATCCCAGCGGCTGGCGGTATCGACAGCACGGCGCTGATCATCGGTGACTTCTCCAACGGCAACGATGGCGTTGTGCTCAAGGGCGAGAAGAAAACCCTGGGCGATCTAAAGGGCCAAAACGTCAATCTGGTTGAACTTTCGGTATCTCACTACTTGCTCGCCCGTGGCTTGGAAAAAGCCGGCCTCAGTGAGAAGGATCTGAAAGTGGTCAACACCTCAGACGCCGACTTGGTCGCGGCCTTCACCACCGACGACGTCACCGCCGTGACCACCTGGAACCCGCTACTGGCTGAAATTGAAGCCACTCCAGGGGTGACCAAGGTCTTCGACTCAAGCCAAATCCCCGGTGAAATCATCGACCTGATGGTGGTCAACAGCGACACCCTCAAAGACAACCCCGCTTTTGGCAAAGCACTGACCGGCGCTTGGTACGAAATTATGGCCACCATGAGTGCCGACACGCCCGCCGGTAAAGCAGCGCGCGAGCACATGGCCAAAGCCTCTGGCACCGACCTGGCCGGTTACGAAGCACAGTTGGCAGCCACCAAGATGTTCTATTCCGCTAAAGATGCTGTGGCCTTCACCACCAGCCCAAAGCTACCCGCCACCATGACCAAGGTTGCCGAGTTCTCCTACAGCCACGGCTTGCTGGGTGAAGGCGCAACAAGTGCCGAAGCCATCGGCATGAGCTTCGCCAAAGGCATTATCACCGGCGATAAGAGCAACTTAAAACTGCGCTTCGACCCAAGCTTTATGCAGATGGCGGCCGACGGCACGCTGTAACCGGACGCCTTTGCGTAAACGGCACCTCGTAGGGTGGATCGGGGCGCGTAGTTGACGCTCTTTTCATCCACCGTGAATCCGCTGTGAAGGTGGATGGATAAAGCGCCATCCACCCTACGTTCGACGAGATAACTATGCGCCTGATCAACCGCCACCCGGATCGCAGCGGCCGCTTGCTGCTGGTTCTGCTGCCTTTTGCCCTGCTGCTGTTTGCCTATTTTGCAGGGTCGGCGCAGCGACTGGCCGACAACCCTAACGACAAGCTGTTGCCCAGCGCCAGCCAGATGGCCGCAGCTGTTGATCGACTGGCCTTTACCGAGGACAAACGCACCGGCAAGTACCTGTTCTGGGTAGACACTGCCGCCAGCCTCAAGCGCTTGGCCATGGGCATCGGGATTGCTGCCGTGCTCGGCCTCTGCCTGGGTATTGCAGCCGGCATTGTGCCGCTGTTTAGTGCGCCACTGTCACCCTTACTCACGGTGCTATCAATGGTTCCACCGTTGGCGATCCTGCCAATCCTGTTTATTACCTTTGGCCTTGGCGAGCTGTCCAAGGTCATGTTGATCGTCATCGGTATCACCCCGGTGCTGGCCCGTGACCTCGAACAACGGGCGCGCGAAATCCCCACGGAAATATTGATCAAAGCACAGACCTTGGGCGCCAGCACCTGGACGCTAATCCTGCGAGTGGTGCTGCCGCAATTGCTGCCGCGCTTGCTGATTGCTCTGCGGTTGGTGCTGGGTTCAGCCTGGTTGTTCTTGATTGCAGCTGAAGCCATCGCCAGTACTGATGGCCTTGGCTATCGGATTTTCTTAGTGCGCCGCTATATGGCCATGGACGTGATCCTGCCTTACGTGGCCTGGATCACTCTGCTCGCCTGGTTGATGGATTTGGGCCTGCGCCGCCTGACTCTGCTGGCCTTCCCTTGGTTTGAAGGGAGTAAGGCATGAAGCCCTTTATCGAGGTGAAGAATGTATGGCAGGCGTACGGCGACCAAGTGGTGCTCGAACGACTCAATTTAACTGTCGACGAAGGTGAGTTCTGTACCCTGGTCGGCGCGTCCGGCTGCGGTAAATCGACCTTTTTACGCCTGCTGCTGGGCCAGGAACGGCCGAGCAAAGGGCATATTTTACTCAACGGCGCAGCATTGGCGGGTGAGCCGGATGCCAGCCGGGGCGTGGTGTTCCAGCGTTACTCGGTGTTCCCGCACCTCAGCGTATTGGACAACGTCGCCATCGGTCTGGAGCTGCCGCGATCAAAGCTACTGGGCCGCCTGTTTGGCACGGCCAAGCGCCAAGCACGCGAGCAGGCTGCCGTTATGTTGCACAAGGTCGGCCTTGGCCATGCCCTCGACAAATACTCCAGCCAACTCTCTGGCGGTATGCAGCAGCGACTGGCTATCGCCCAAGCGCTGATCATGCAACCGCGCGTACTGCTACTCGATGAGCCCTTCGGTGCCCTCGACCCCGGCATTCGCAAGGACATGCATGCGCTGCTGCTGGAGCTGTGGCACGCCACCGGCCTGACCGTATTTATGGTCACCCACGATTTGAGTGAGGGCTTCAGCCTCGGCACCCGCCTGCTGGTGTTCGACAAAACCCGTATCGACCCGCATGCACCAGGTGCCTTTGGCGCGCGCATCACCTATGACATCCCCCTGAACACTGACCGCCGCGCGGCTCGTGCTGCCGTTGACGCCTTGCCGGCGCATCTGCAGCCGGCCTCGTAAGGAGCGACTATGACCACCGCATTAACCCTGCGCCCAACACTGTATGAAGAATTCCTGCCCGGTGGTGGCCACACTTCTTTTGTGCTCAGGCGCGGCCAACTGCTGCGCATCACTGACCCCGAAGGCGGCGCCAATGCCAGCCTGTTGCTACTCAGTGCCAGCGAGAAAAGTGAGCGCCTCAACCTGCCCGATACACTCAAGTGCCAGCACACCGCCAAGCTTACTGTCGGCCACTGCCTGTATTCAGACATGGGTCGCGTACTGGCCGCCATCACCGCCGACACTTGCGGCTGGAATGACAGCTTTGGCGGCGTACTCAACGCGGCCGAAGTCGCCGAAAAATACGGTGCCGGTCGTTATCAGGAGCTGCGCAACGGCTTTTTCCGCAACGGCGTGGATAACCTGCTGGTGGAAATGGGCAAGTGGAACCTCAACCTGCAAGACCTGTTGATGAACCTCAACCTGTTCAGCAAGGTGACGGTGGACGCGCATGGCAGCTTCCAGTTTGCCCCAGGCAATTCCAAGGCGGGCGACTACATCGGGCTGTATGCACCCATGGACACCTTGGTCGTGCTGACCGCCCTGCAACACCCCATGGACCCAGACCCTGTCTACGCACCCAAACCGTTGCAACTCAGCTGGCACAAGGTCGATAGCGATGGCATCAGCGTGCTGTGCCGCACCTCGCGTCCGGAGAACGGGCGCGGCTTCCACAACACCGAACGTCAGTACCTTTGAGGGCCGCAGCATGTCTCTAACCGAAAGCACCCTTATCTCCAGTAACAAAGAGGCTGAAACCGCCGTTTACCGCGCTGTGATCGCGGCCGGCGAACCGTTCCTCTGCGAAGTCAAAGCCGGGCAAACCCTGCGCTTGCTGGATATGCAAGGCAACCAGGCGGTCGACACCCTATTTTTTAGCGCGAAGAACCCGCGCGAGCGCTTCGATCCGCAGCGCACCCTGCGCAAACAGAACAACGTGTACCTGACCACCGGCACCGTTCTGTACTCCAACCTAGGCAACCCGCTGCTGACCATCAGCGCCGATACCTGTGGCCGGCACGACACCTTGGGCGGCGCCTGCGCGCAAGAAAGCAACACAGTCAGATACGCACTCGACACGCGCTACATGCACAGCTGCCGCGACAACTTCCTGCGCGCCAGCCTGCACGACGGTCGCCTTGAGAAGCGCGACATCGGCGCCAACATCAACTTCTTTATGAACGTACCGGTCACGCCCGAAGGCGGTCTGACCTTCGAGGATGGCATCTCCGCGCCGGGCAAATACGTTGAGCTGATCGCGCACATGGACGTCATCGTGCTGATCTCCAACTGCCCGCAGCTGAATAACCCCTGCAACGGCTACAACCCGACCCCAGCCGAGGTGCTGGTTTGGGATTGAGTTTCTCCCCTCTCCCGTATGCGGGAGAGGGGTCGAGAGAGAGGGAAAACGGGCCTGCGCCAATATAAGTCCCCTCTCCCCAGCCCTCTCCCCGAGGGGAGAGGGAGTAAAAGCATTTCAACCGCGGACGACCGTGGTGCAGACCGAATACTGCGGGACGGCCCGCCCTTTCGAGGACACCTCGAATGTTTAACAAATTGCTGATCGCCAACCGTGGCGCCATTGCCTGCCGCATCCTGCGCACCCTGCGTGCCCTCGATGTTCAGGGCGTAGCCGTCTACTCCGAAGCCGACGCCGCCAGCCTGCATATCCAGCAGGCCGATGAAGCCTTTAGCCTCGGTGAAGGCCCAGCCGCCGGCACCTACCTGATGGTCGAGAAGATTCTCGCTGTGGCCAAGCAGACTGGCGCCACCGCCATCCATCCCGGTTACGGCTTTCTCTCGGAAAACGCCGCCTTCGCCGAAGCCTGCGAAGCGGCCTGCATTGCCTTTGTCGGCCCCACGCCCGAGCAACTGCGCGTATTCGGCCTCAAGCACACCGCCCGCGCCCTGGCCAAGCAGCACGGCGTGCCGATGCTGGAAGGCACCGACCTGTTGGAAAACCTCGAAGCGGCCCTGATTGCCGGCGACGAAGTCGGCTACCCGGTGATGCTAAAAAGCACCGCCGGCGGTGGCGGCATCGGCATGCGCGTGTGCAACAGCGCCGCCGAACTGAGTGATGCCTTCGACGCGGTCAAACGCCTGGGGCAAAACAACTTCAGCGACAGCGGCGTGTTTATCGAGAAGTACATCCAGCGCGCCCGCCACCTGGAAGTGCAGGTGTTCGGCGACGGCCAAGGTGAAGTCCTGGCCCTTGGCGTGCGCGACTGTTCGGTGCAGCGCCGCAATCAAAAAGTGCTGGAAGAAACGCCCGCGCCCAACCTGCCGACTGGTATGGCCGAGGAGCTCTGCGCCGCCGCGATCAAGCTGGCCAAGGCGGTCAACTACCGCAGCGCCGGCACCGTCGAATTTGTCTACGATAGCGAGGCTGCGCGCTTCTACTTCCTTGAGGTCAACACCCGCCTGCAAGTCGAACACGGCGTGACCGAACAAGTGTGGGGCGTCGATCTGGTGCGCTGGATGATCGAGTTGGCAGCCGGTGACCTGGCGCCACTTAGTCAATTGAGCGAGGGCTTGAAAGCCAGCGGCCACGCGATTCAGGCACGGCTGTATGCCGAAGACCCGGGCCGCGATTTCCAGCCAAGCCCGGGCTTGCTCACCGCCGTGGACTTCCCCGCTGCCGATGGCAAAGCGCTGCGCATCGACACCTGGGTCGAAGCCGGCTGCGAGATTCCGCCCTACTTCGACCCGATGATTGCCAAGGTCATCGCCTGGGCACCCACCCGCGATCAAGCCAGCGCCGCACTCAGCCAGGCCCTCGCTGATACAGTGCTATACGGTGTGGAATCCAACCGCGACTACATTCGTCAAATCCTTGTCGACGCACCGTTCGCCAGCGGCCACCCCTGGACCCGCTGCTTGGAAGGGCTGGCTTATCAGGCCACGACCTTCGAGGTGCTGTCCGCCGGCACCCAAACCACCGTGCAGGACTACCCCGGCCGTCTCGGCTACTGGGCCGTTGGCGTGCCACCGTCTGGGCCAATGGACAGCCGTGCCCTGCGCTTGGGCAACCGCCTGCTGGGTAACGAAGAAGGCGCCGCTGCGCTGGAAATCACCATGAGCGGGCCGCTGCTGCGCTTCAATACTGATGCGGTCATCGCCGTCACCGGCGCGCCCATTCCGTTGAGCATCGACGGTGCCGAGCAGAATATGAACAGCGCGCTGCTGATCAAAGCCGGCAGCACCCTTAGCCTCGGCACCATCTCAGGCGCAGGCGCACGCAGCTACCTGTGCCTGCGCGGCGGCCTGCAAGTGCCGGACTATTTGGGCAGTAAAAGTACCTTCACCCTCGGCCAGTTCGGCGGCCATGGTGGCCGCGCCCTGCGTGCCGGCGACGTGCTGCATATCCCGGCATTGGTTGACCAGGATGCAGGCGCGCAACTCCCTGCAGAGCTCTGTACCGCACTACCGGCGGTGCGCGAAATCCGCGTGATCTACGGTCCCCATGGCGCACCGGAATACTTCACCGAAGGCTACATCGACACCTTCTTCGCCACCGCCTGGGAAGTGCACTTCAACTCCAGCCGCACCGGCGTGCGCCTGATCGGCCCGAAACCTGAGTGGGTACGCGACAGCGGCGGCGAAGCCGGCCTGCACCCCTCCAATATCCACGACAACCCGTATGCCATCGGCGCGGTGGACTTCACCGGCGACATGCCCGTCATCCTCGGCCCCGACGGCCCGAGCCTGGGCGGTTTCGTGTGCCCAGTAACCATCATCGAGGCCGACCTCTGGCAACTCGGCCAGCTCAAGGCGGGCGATAAGCTCAAGTTTGTACCGGTGGATATCGCCACCGCGCGGCAGCTGGCTAGGGTGCAAAACGAAGAGGCTCAGACCCTCGTAGCCCGGATGCAATCCAGGACAGATGTGTCGCCGGCTTCCCGGATTGCATCCGGGCTACAGAGCCCCATTATTCTCGACATCGGTGAAGCCGACAAACGCTTGGTCGCGCGCCTTTCCGGCGACACCCACCTGCTGCTTGAAATCGGCGCGCCCGAGCTGGACTTGGTGCTGCGCTTCCGTGGTCATGCATTGATGCAGGCGCTGGAAGCCAAGAACCTCAATGGCGTGACTGATCTCACTCCTGGCATTCGCTCGCTGCAAGTGCACTATCAGCCCGAGACGTTGGCGCTGAATGATCTGCTCGACATCGTTGCCGGTGAATGGGACGCCGTGTGCAACACCCAAGACCTTAAGGTGCCATCACGCATCGTGCATTTACCGCTGTCGTGGGACGACCCGGCCTGTCAGTTAGCGATAGAGAAATATATGACCACCGTGCGCAAGGACGCCCCTTGGTGCCCGAGCAATCTGGAATTTATCCGCCGCATCAACGACCTGCCTAATCTGGACGAAGTCTACAAAACCGTCTTCGACGCCAGCTATCTGGTGATGGGCCTGGGTGATGTCTACCTCGGCGCACCCGTGGCCACGCCATTGGACCCACGGCATCGCCTGGTGACCACCAAATACAACCCGGCCCGCACCTGGACCGCCGAGAACTCGGTGGGCATCGGCGGCGCCTATATGTGCGTGTACGGCATGGAAGGCCCCGGCGGTTACCAGTTCGTCGGCCGCACGCTGCAAATGTGGAACCGCTACCGCGAAGTCGCCGCCTTCAACGGCAAGCCTTGGCTGCTGCGCTTCTTCGATCAGATTCGTTTCTACCCGGTCAGCGCCGACGAACTCACCCGCATCCGCCGCGACTTCCCGCTGGGCCGTTATGACCTGTGCATCGAAGACAGCGAGCTGAAGCTGGCCGACTACCAAACCTTCCTTAACGCCGAAGCCGAAGGCATCGAAGCCTTCCGCCAGCAGCAACGTGCGGCGTTTGATGCCGAACGCCAGCGCTGGATTGCCTCCGGTCAGGCGCACTTCGAAGTGGAGGATAGAGGCCCGGACATGGGCGAAGACGCACCGCTCGGGGCCGGTCTGCACAGCATCGAAAGCCATATCGCCGGCAACCTCTGGCAGGTGCAGGTCGAAGAAGGCGCAACAGTCAAAGCCGGCGATGTGCTGGTGATACTGGAGTCGATGAAGATGGAAATCCCCCTGCTCGCCCCACGTGACGGCATTATCCGCGAGGTGCGCGTGCAACCCGGCTCGCCCATCCGCGCCGGACAACGCGTGGTGGTATTGGCAGAGGCCTAAACCTTGGCCCATGCCACCTAGCACCTCAGGCATGGGCTCTACGCAAGCCGCTTATTAGCCAGAGCCTTAGGTTTAGGCTCTGGCTAATAAGCGGCTAAGGGCCGGTTAACACTCGGGAGGCGCAGGCCGTCCACACTGGCCGTCCACACTGGCTGTTAATGGCGCAAGGCCGTTTTTTGAGCAGCAGCACACCCACCCAAACGCTACACTGCAGCCATCATTTAGTCAGCAGAGCGTTGTATGCCGAAGCCATCCTCCCTAACGCGCCAATGGCCCTTAATTGCGCTGCTGCTGGTATTGCTTGGTTGTGGCTTCCTCGCTACATCATTAGCCAGCTATTACGCCGCCCTCGACTCGATCCGTGAAGGGATCATCAACACCGAACTGCCACTGACCTCGGATAACGTCTATTCGGAAATACAAAAAGATTTGGTCAGGCCCATCTTGATTTCCTCGATGATGTCGCGCGACACGTATGTGCGTGATTGGGTGATTGCTGGCGAGCAGGATGCCGAGCAAATCACCCGTTACCTGCGCGAGGTGCAGGAGCACTACGCCACGGTCACCAGTTTCTTCGTTTCCGAAAAAACCCACACGTACTACCAAGCCAAAGGCGTGCTCAAGCAGGTTAAAGAAGCCGAACCCCGCGACGCTTGGTACTTTCGCGTGCGTGACATGCAGGCCCCCTATGAGATCAATGTTGATGTTGACCTGGCCAACAACGACCGTATGACCGTGTTTATCAACTACAAAGTGTTCGATTTTCAACATCGCTTTATCGGCGCAACCGGGGTCGGCCTGACCGTGGATGCAGTGGTTAAGTTGATCGATACCTACCAGCAGCGCTACAACCGCAGCGTGTTTTTTGTCGACACCGAAGGCCGTTTAGTCCTCACCGGTGCCAGCGGTGGACCGATGGGCGCGCATATTGGCCAATCGCTCAGCGATATTCCTGGGCTGGAAGCGCTGATGGCCAAGTTGCCAAAGCCGCAAAGTGGTGATTACGAATACCAGGAGCAAGGCCGCGATCACTTTCTCAATGTGCGCTTTATCCCTGAGCTGAATTGGTACCTGTTTGTCGACAAATTAGAAGACGGCGCCGTCGCCGGCATTCGTAAGTCGCTGTACCTCAATTTGCTGATCTGCCTGGTCGTTACGAGCCTAATCATCGGTATCGTCAGTTTAGCGCTGCGCCGTTATCAGCGGCGAATCAGCGCTCTGGCCACCACCGACTCGCTTACCGCACTGCCCAACCGCCGTGGCTTTGACCTGTTAGCCAGCCAAGCGGTACAGGAGGCCTGGCGTAATTCAAGTGCGCTGTGCGCGCTGATACTCGACCTGGACAACTTCAAACAACTTAACGACAGCCACGGCCATATGGCCGGTGATGAAGTATTGCGCAGTTTTGCCCACCACCTGCGTAACACCGTGCGCCAGTCCGACATCATCTGCCGATGGGGCGGTGAGGAATTTATCCTGCTGCTCAAAGACACCACACCCGAACAGGCCCGCGAGCTGGGCGAGAAAATCCGCCTGCAAACCGAGCAAACCCTTATCCGCTTCAACACCGTCGACCTGCAGATCACCACCAGCATTGGCTTGGCGCAACTGCAAGCAGATGAATCGCTTGAGCAGTTGATCACCCGCGCCGACCGCGCGCTGTACCGGGCTAAACAAAGCGGCCGCAACCGCCTGTGTGAAGAGGTCACGTGACTGATACGGCCACTCTTTGCCCCTGCTGCGGGCAACTCAACCGCTGCGCCCAGGCCACAGCCGATGCGCCAGTCAGCCAGTGTTGGTGCTTTAGCGTAAAGGTAGATGCCCAGCAATTGGCTAACCTGCCGCCCGAGCAGCGCAACCGCAGCTGCCTGTGCCCACGCTGCGCCCAAGGCCTGCCACCTGATTCGCCGCTCCTGGCGGATTAGCCATGCGCCTTGACCGCTTTCTCAGCAACCTAGCGCAGTACAACCGCCAAACCGCACGCCAGTTGCTGGTCAGCGGCCACGTGCAGGTGGATGGGGTGGTGGTCTGTGAGGGTCTGTGCAACGTCAGCCAATTCAGCCGCATCGAGGTGGATAACCAGCTGCTGCAAGCCGGCAAACCCGCGCGCTATTTTATGCTGCACAAGCCAATAGGGGTGGTCAGCGCCACCGAGCACGATGAACACCGCACGGTGCTCGATCTACTCGATGAGCCGGACAAAGCCGACCTGCACCTGGCCGGCCGTCTGGACCTCAATACCAGCGGCCTGTTACTCATCACCAATGATGGCCAATGGTCGCGCCGCCTAACCGAACCACGCAGCCTCTTGGGCAAGGTCTACCGGGTCACCACCGAACAGCCGATCAGCGCCGAATACATCGAGGTATTCGCCCAAGGTTTGTACTTCGCCTATGAAGGCCTCACCACCCTGCCCGCTGAACTGGTAATTCTCGACAGCCACAGCGCCCTACTGACCCTGCACGAAGGTCGCTACCATCAGGTCAAGCGCATGTTTGGCCACTTCCAGAACAAAGTCATCGACCTGCACCGCCTGAGCATGGGCAGCATCGAACTCGACCCACAACTCGCCCCCGGCCAATACCGCGCCCTTAACTCTGCAGAAATCGCCAGCTGCTAAGCCGCTCGCCGCCCTCTCTCACACCCGACAAGTGCCGAAAGCAAAACCGCGCCACGACTTATTTGTGCAATACAGCGCTGTTTAAATCCAAGCCTACAGCTAGGGATGATCAAGCAATCTCCAGAGCCCTCTCAGCGCTTTATCGGCTACCTGCACGCTGCGCGAAAGAGTTTCTGTCTGGTCAAGCCGCTGCCAAATGCCGGTCGCTATAAAGGCTGTGGTTGGCGCGTGGCTTGCGCTCTAACTGGTTGAAAATAAATGACTTATAAAAACCTTACGACTGACATCGTGCTGTCACGTCCAGGCGTTTAGCTGTCTGCCTTATACCGCCTGGCTCAACGCCGCTGCCGTTAGCCATGGTCACGTATTGCGCCCGGAGGAAACGCCATGAAACCAGCCACCGCTGTCGTCGATATTCACAGGACGTTTAAGGTTCACACGGAGTTCTACGCCAACCCCAGCGCGCGCAAGACCATCATCCTGATCAACGGTTCGCTGGCCACCACCGCCGCCTTTGCACAAACCCTCAAGTACCTGCGACCGCAGTTCAATGTGGTGCTTTACGACCAGCCCTATGCCGGCCAATCCAAGCCGCACAACCGCCATAGCCGGCCGATCAGCAAAGAAGATGAAGCAACCATTTTGCTGGAGCTTATTGAGGTGTTTAAGGTCGACTATCTGCTGTCGTTCTCTTGGGGTGGCGTCGCCGCTATGCTGGCTTTGGCGCAACGCCCGGCGCGGATCGAAAAGGCGGTGATCACCTCCTTCTCGCCGCTGCTGAACAAAGCGATGCTCGACTACTTAGCAAGAGGCATGGTCTGCCTGCAAGCCGCAGACGGTGAGCAAGTCGGCCAACTGGTCAACAGCACCATCGGCAAGTACCTGCCCTCGCTGTTTAAGCGCTTTAACCACCGGCACATCAGCCGCCTGGACCGCCACGAATACCTGCAGATGCACGCGCACATCAATCAGGTGTTGCAACTAGACAACCACGGCCAGATGCAATGCTTGGCGACCATCGACATCCCACTGCTGTTTATCAACGGCGATCGCGATGAGTACACCGCCGCGCAAGATGTGCGGGTGTTTGCCGAGTACCTGAGCGACTGCCAGTTCGTCATCATCAACAACGCCGGGCACTTTCTCGATATGGAGCACAAAGGCGCATGCCTGCAGAGCCAGACCGCCCTGCTTAACTTCCTGCAGCCCCCGGCGCGCAACAACTGCAGCTACCACCGAGTGCCTAACCAGCACCATGCGATTGCCGTATAAAGTACCGCCAAGCCCCACTCCTGCCGCGCATTGCCACCGATTAGCTGCGCAGCGCGCTTCATTTCGGCCAAGACTTCCGGTATAAAGGCACCCGCTGCGGGCGTCGTATAGTGGTAATACCCTAGCTTCCCAAGCTAGAGCTGTGGGTTCGATTCCCATCGCCCGCTCCAAATCGCAGAATCTAAAGCCCTGAAACCAACCGGTTTCGGGGCTTTCTGCTTTCTGGTTCAAGCCTTGGTTAAAGGAAACAGCAAGCTAAAGCGTGTGCCCGTCTCATTACTGATAACGCTGACCCGCCCGCCATGCGCCTGCATGATCGAGCGCACGATGGCCAGACCCAAGCCGCCAGAGTCGTCCGGTTGGTTGCGTGACGGATCGCAGCGGTAGAAGCGCTCGAACAGGCGTGGCAGGTGTTCGGCGGCAATCGCAGGGCCGGCGTTATGCACGCTGATTTCACAGACGCCGTCCTGCAGCCGGCTGCTGATCGTCACCGTATTGTCCGCTGCACCGTAGCGCAGTGCATTGGCCAGCAGGTTGGCCAGGGCGCGACGTAATAATTGTGGGTCGGCGGTTAGCGTGCCGCTGGCCTGGTTGAGCAGCGCCATGGCGCTCTCTTGCGCGGTGCCTTCGAAGTACTCGCAGAGCTGTTCGAGCAACTCGTGCAAATCGAGCGTTTGCTGGTTGATCGAGGCATTGGCCTGCTCGGTACGTGCGAGAAACAGCATGCTGTCGATCATTCGCGCCAGCCGCTCATATTCCTCAAGGTTAGACACCAGCAGGTTCTGATATTCATCCAGCGGGCGGCTCCGCGCCAGGGTTTGCTGCGCGTGGCCCATCAGGTTGCTCAGCGGGGTGCGCATCTCGTGGGCCAGGTCTTCGGAGAAGCGCGAGAGCTGGGCGAAGCCGTCTTCTAAGCGCGCGAGCATTTGGTTAAGGGCGTGGCTGAGCGCCTGTAACTCGCTGACGTCTTTAAACTCATCCAGGCGCAGGTGCAGGTGCTGCACGTCAATGGCGGCGGCGCGCGTTGCCAGTTGCCGCACCGGACGCAAGCCGCGCACGCTGACCAACCAGCCCAGCCCAAAGGCCAATAACGCACCCACAGATAAGGCCAGCCAAAGCTTGAGGCGATAGGCCGCGAGCATCTGCTCACGCTCGCTGAGCAACTTGCCGGCAATCAGGGTCAGGCGACGATCGCCACGGTTTACATCCAGCCAAGCCAGGCGCAATGGCTCGCTGCCCGCGCTGTCGCCGAGCATCACTTGCTGCGCGGCCGGCAATGCTGGCAGCGGCAATACGCCGGGGTTGATCTCGATCAGCCGGTGCCCGGCGTCGTCGACTATCCACAGCAGGCTGTCGCGGTTGCCCAGCATATTTTCATAAAGCTGCGGCCTACGGCGCAGGGCTTCGATGCTCTCGCTGTCATCGAGCAAGGCTTGCATGCGTTCCAACCGGCCGAGCAGTGCCTGGTCGTCACGCCAGGCGATTTCGCGCTGCAGCGATTGGTACAGGTAAAAGCCAATTGCACCCAATAACAGCGCGCTAACCAACGCGAACATCAACGCCAGTTTTACGCTTAGCGCGCGCGGCCACAGCCTCACGACTGCGCCTCCAGCATGTAGCCCATGCCGCGCACGGTATGGATCAGCTTGAGCGGATAGGGGTCATCAACTTTGGCGCGTAACCGGCGGATGGCGACGTCGACCACATTGGTGTCGCTGTCGAAATTCATCTGCCACACATGAGAGGCAATCAGGGTGCGCGACAACACTTCACCTTCGCGGCTGAGCAGCAGGTGCAGCAGGGCAAACTCTTTGTTGGTCAGGGTCAGGCGATCGCCATTGCGGGTGACCTTGCGCCGCAACAGGTCTAGGTGCAGGTCGGCGATCTGAAACTGCTCAACCTCACGCGGCGGGCCACGGCGCAGCAAGGTGCGCACCCGCGCCAGCAACTCAGCGTAGGAAAAGGGTTTGACCAGGTAATCATCCGCACCCAGCTCCAAGCCTTTAACCCGGTCTTCCACGGCATCGCGCGCCGTGAGAAACAGCACCGGCGTTTGCAGCTTGCGCCGGATGATCTGCAACAGCTGCCAGCCATCCAGGCCGGGCAGCATGACGTCAAGAATGATCAGGTCAAACTCGTGCTCTTGCACCAGATGCTGACCATCCAAGCCGTTAAGGGCCACCTCCACCCGATAGCCCGATTCGCTCAGACCCTTGCACAGGTAGTCCGCCGTTTTTACTTCGTCTTCAACGAGCAGAATTCGCATGTTTTCCTCCAACACAGGCGCATAGCCTAGGCCGTTACGCGCAGCGCTCCCATTACAAATTGGTAATGCACGCGCAATCAGTTTGACCCAGGCGCCTAGGCAGTATGGCCAGCAACCGCTCAGCCGAGCCTAACCCTGGAGAACGACATGCACCTTCGCAGCGCCGCTACCCTGTCACTACTCGCACTGGCCATGGCCTCTTCTACCACTTGGGCCGCCAATGAGCCGCAGGTTGCTCAACGTCAGGACGTCACCCTGGCCTTGGCCAATGACTTGCTCAACGCCACGCTGGCCGCTTGCCATGCTGACGGCCGCACCGGCGTGGCGGCGGTGGTTGACCGTGGCGGCAACCTGGTTGCCGTGCAGCGTGACGATAACGTCGGCCCGCACAACACCCTCGCGGCGCAGCGCAAAGCATTCACCGCGCTGTCGACCAAAACCGCGACGCGCCTGCTGTCTGAGCGTGCTCGCAATAACCCCGATGCTGAGAACCTCAACACCCTCGACGAGCTGCTGTTGCTCGGCGGCGGTGTGCCTTTAAAGGTCGGCGATCAGGTGATCGGTGCCATCGGTGTCGCCGGTGCCGGCGGCGCTGAGATTGATGAAGGCTGCGCCCTGAAAGCCATTGCTCAAATTTTGCCCTCCACACACTAATCTAGGAACCACACCATGAATCTGCTGAAAACTCTATTTGTCGGCGCTGTACTGAGCGGCCTCTCCTCCCTGGCCTTGGCCGCTGGCAACCCGCTAAGCGTGCACGTACTGAACCTGCAAGACGGCCTGCCTTCACCTGAAGTCAGCGTGACCCTGGAAAAGCAGGACGGTAAAAGCTGGGACATGCTCAACAGCGGCGTGACCAACGAACAAGGCCGCATCCCGGCCCTATACCCGGCAGACAAGGCGTTGGAAAAAGGCACCTACCGCGTCACGTTTAAGACCGGTGAGTGGTTCAAAAAGCACGCCACGGCGAGCTTCTTCCCAGAAGTACCGGTGATCTTCGAAGTAGACGGCACCGTGCCGCACTACCACATTCCGCTGCTGCTCAGCCCTTACGGCTTCTCGACTTATCGCGGTAACTAAGCCGTCAGCGGTCGGCTAATGCGCAGACCCGCTCGCGCTTTAGCCTGAAGCCTATAAAAAATGCCCGCATTGCGCGGGCATTTTTGTGTGCGGCAGAACCTGCCTGAGTCGAGGCGGGTTAAACCACACCCTGGGCCAGCATGGCATCGGCGACTTTAACGAAGCCGGCGATGTTGGCGCCTTTGACGTAGTTGATCCGACCGTTCTCTTCGCCGTAGCGCACGCACGCGCTGTGGATGCTTTGCATGATGCTGTGCAGGCGCTCGTCCACCTCACCCGCCGTCCAGTTCAGGCGCATGGCGTTCTGGCTCATCTCCAAACCGCTGGTGGCTACGCCGCCGGCGTTCGAGGCTTTGCCGGGTGCGAAGCAAATGCCGGCGTCGATAAACAGGTCCACCGCTTCCAGGGTCGACGGCATGTTGGCGCCTTCGGCCACACAGAAGCAGCCATTGCTCAGCAGCGTGCGGGCGTCTTCGGCATCCAGCTCGTTTTGCGTGGCGCATGGCAGGGCGATATCGCACGCCAAGTGCCAAGGGCGCTGACCGCCAAGGAAGTTCAAATTGAAGTGCGCGGCCATTTCGCTAAGGCGTCCGCGGCGCACGTTCTTCAGCTCCATCAGGTGCTGCCACTGTTCTTCGCTCAGGCCGTCCGGGGTGTGCAGGGTGCCTTCAGAGTCGGACATGGAGATGACCATGCCGCCCAACTCAATGACCTTTTGCGCAGCGTATTGCGCCACGTTGCCCGAGCCAGAGATGGCCACACGCTGGTCCTCAACGCCACGATCAATGCGCTTGAGCATTTGCTGAGCGAAGTACACGCAGCCGTAACCGGTGGCTTCCGGGCGGATTAGGCTGCCGCCGTAGCTGATGCCTTTGCCGGTCAGCACTGAGGTGAACTGGTTAGCCAGGCGCTTGTACTGACCGAACATATAGCCAATCTCGCGGCCGCCAACGCCAATGTCACCGGCCGGCACGTCCACATCAGCACCGATGTGGCGGTACAGCTCGCTCATAAAGGCCTGACAGAAGCGCATCACTTCGTTGTCGCTTTTGCCCTTCGGGTTGAAGTCCGAGCCGCCCTTGCCGCCGCCCATGGGCAGTGAAGTCAGCGAGTTCTTGAACACTTGCTCGAAGGCAAGGAACTTGAGCACGCCGAGGTTGACCGACGGGTGGAAGCGCAGCCCGCCCTTGTAGGGGCCAATGGCACTGTTCATCTGCACCCGGTAGCCACGGTTGACCTTGACGCGCCCGGCATCATCAACCCAAGACACACGGAACATGACCACCCGCTCCGGCTCGACCATGCGCTCAACGATGCCCGCCTGCAGATAATGCGGGTTGGCTTCTAGGAATGGCCACAGCGAACGCAGCACCTCTTCCACGGCCTGATGAAACTCAGGCTGATCAGGGTCACGCTGCTTTAGGCGGGAGAGGAAAAGCTCTACGGATTCGATCATGCACATACCCCAAAATGCCCGCGATACAGGGCAGATCAACTTAAAAGTGGCCGGCACTTTAGCAGCCAGTTATGCACTTAAACAGCGCAAAATGTCGCCTTAATGAATCTTTTAGGTGCATTAGCATATAGAACACCGCTCCTCGGCCCATATAGCAGGGCACTGCACCGCTCCTATAAAGGGCGAGACCGCACAACTCTGAAGCATTCGGTGCTGCATGCTTAGGCAATCAACCCCGTGACGCTAAGAGCGCAGAGGCAAACAATAGGGAAAATCATGCGGAAGGCGAGGCCGGCCGTTACGGCTGGGGTGGCAAAGATGGCGTTCCCAACTGGATTCGAACCAGTATCTAGCCCTTAGGAGGGGCTTGTTCTATCCATTGAACTATGGGAACCAAGGCTGGAAGACAGGCTACCAGCGGGCGGCATCTTAGCGAGGATGGGCTGGTTTGTCATGCCGCTGCCGCTATCGCTGTGCCAACAGGCTGACTAAGCGGGGCAACGTTTCGCCCTCAAGCGCTTATTAATGATGAGCGGGCAACGTGTGGCGAAGGCATTGGCCGCTGACTTAAATGCGTGACGCGACCACTGGCTTAGCCGGCGAAGCGCTCTTCGGCCAGCTGGTCGGCAATCTGCGTGGTAGTTTTACCGGCTGCATCTGAGCGCTGGAATATCTGCGTTAGCGTCACGCCAATCCCCTCGATATGCGCCTTAAGTTGCGCGGCGCTGCCGCCGCTGCGGCCGTAGTAGACATCAATAATACCGCCGGCATTAATGGCGTAATCCGGCGCATACAAGCACTCGTTACGGCGCAGCGTTTGCGCCAGGCTGGCATCGGCCAACTGGTTGTTGGCAGCCCCGGCGATAATCGGCGCGCGCAGGACCTCCAGGGTTTGTTGGTTGATGATGCCGCCCATGGCGCACGGTGCGAACACATCGACATCCAAGGCAAAAATCGCCTGCTGGGTGACGGCAGTTGCGCCCAGTTGCTCGACAGCACGGCGCACATTGGCCTCGACAATATCGCTTACCCACAGCTCGGCACCGGCTTCCCTCAATTGCCGGGCGAGATCAAAGCCCACCTGCCCGACGCCTTGAATCGCTACTTTGAGGCCGCGCAAATCATCACGCTGCAAACGGTGTTTGACCGCTGCTTGAATACCGATAAACACCCCAAAAGCCGTGGCCGGTGACGGATCGCCATTGCGCGTGCCACCGGCGATGGCTTCACGCGATTCAGCACCGGATACGTGGCGGGTACGCTCAGCCATGATCTGCATTTCTGCAACCCCGGTGCCGGAGTCGGCGGCGGTGATGTAGCGCCCACCGAGACTGTCGACAAAATCACCCATGGCCTGGAACAGCGCCGCGCTTTTGCCGGTGTGCGGGTCACCGATAATCACCGCTTTACCGCCACCCAGCGGCAAGTTGGCCAAGGCTGATTTGTAGGTCATGCCGCGCGACAAGCGCAGCACATCGCGCAGCGCTTCATCATCATTGGCGTAATTCCACATGCGGCAACCGCCGAGGGCCGGGCCAAGGTTGCTGTTATGAATGGCAATAATCGCCTTCAGGCCGCTGGCCTTCTCGTGGCCATAGACCACCTGTTCGTGGTGGTCGAAATCGATATGAGAAAACACGGACATGGGGGTTCCTTGGCTGTCTGTTGGTTGTTGTAGCTTGGTTAAGGCACCCTCTCCCGTAAATGGGCGAGGGGTGCATGTAGCTCCCTCTCCCGCCTGCGGGAGAGGGTTGAGGAGAGGGTAATTTAGGCAGCCGGCTCGAAAAGCTGAATCGCTTGAATCTCGCTGACCAGCATGCGCGCCTTGAGCTGGCTGCTTTGCTCGCGCACCTTGGCCAGGCTGCGCTCTTTGACGTGGCCATAGCCGCGGATCTGCTCCGGCAGCTCAGCCAGGGCCACTGCGGTACGGTAGTTGTCAGCGTTGATCTCCTTGAGCAGGTAATCCAGGCTCTGCTCATAGTCGTCGATCAACTCCAGCTCCATCTTGCGCTCAGCGCTGTAGCCGAATACATCCAGCGGTGTGCCACGCAGAAACTTGAATTTAGCCAGCACGCCGAAGGCCGTGAGCATCCAAGCGCCAAACTGACGCTTGCGCGGCTCGCCGGTACTGGCGTCCGGCGTGCTCAGCCAGCTGGGTGCCAGATGGAATTCCAAGCGGTAGTCGCCGCTGAACTGCGCCTCCAGTTGGCGGATAAAGCTGCCGTCGCTGTACAACCGCGCCACTTCATACTCGTCCTTGTAGGCCAGCAGCTTGAAGTAATAACGCGCCACGGCCTTGCTCAGCGCCTGATCAGCGCTCTTGTCGACGTGCTGCACACGCGCCACCTGCTCGCGATAACGCTCGGCGTAGGCGGCGTTCTGGTAGGCAGTCAGACGTACCACGCGGTCAGCGATGATTTCGTCCAAGGTCTGGCAACGCGGCGCCTCAATCACCTCAGGCTTGGCCAGGCGCTCAACGGCGGTCGCATCATGGGCGGCACGACGGCCCCAAAGAAACGCCTGTTGATTAAGTTGCACAGCCACCGCATTCAACTCGATGGCCTTGTTGATGGCTTCGGCAGACACCGGCACCAAACCCTTTTGGTAAGCGAAACCGAGCATAAACATATTGGTGGCGATGCTGTCGCCAAGCAGGCGCGTGGCCAGGCGGCTGGCATCGACAAAGTGAGTCTTGCTCGCGCCCACCGCTTCGAGCAGCGCTTCACGCATGGCCGCACCGGGCACCTGAGCGTCCGGGTTACGGGTGAACTCTGCGGTGGCGGCTTCATGGCTGTTGACCACCGCATGAGCGATCTTGTCATTTAGCTTGGCTAAGGCCTCTTCGCTGGCCGCTACCACCAAGTCGCAACCCAGCAGCAGGTCAGTTTCCCCGGCAGCGATACGCACAGCAAAGATATCGTCCTGCTTGGCGGCAATGCGGATATGGGTGATCACCGGGCCGAATTTCTGCGCCAAGCCGGCTTGATCGAGCACGCTGCAGCCCTTGCCTTCGATGTGCGCAGCCATGCCAAGCAATGCGCCAACGGTGGTCACACCACTGCCGCCAACGCCGGGCAAGAGGATATTCCAAGGCCGCTCAAGTGTCGGCTGACGCGGCTCTGGCAAGGCAATAAACAGCGCACTCAAACCCACCGCTTGCGGTTTGCGCAGGCTGCCGCCGTGCACGGTGACAAAGCTTGGGCAGAAGCCCTCAACGCAGCTGAAATCCTTGTTACAGGAATTCTGGTCGATCTCGCGCTTACGCCCTACTTCGGTTTCCAGCGGCAACACCGACAGGCAGTTGGATTTGACGCTGCAATCACCACAACCTTCGCACACCGCCGGGTTGATAAAAGCGCGCTTCTGCGGGTCGACTAGCTTGCCGCGCTTGCGCCGACGGCGTTTCTCGGTGGCGCAGGTCTGGTCATAGATGATCACCGAGCAACCCTTGAACTCGCGCAGCTCACGCTGCACCGCATCCAGATCGCGGCGATGATGGAAAGTGACGATAGGCGCGAAGGTGCTGCGATCCGGGTATTTCTCCGGCTCATCGGTCACCAGCGCAATACGCTTAACGCCCTCGAAAAACACTTGCTGGCTGAGTTGGTCAACCCGCAGTTCGCCGTCAATCGGCTGCCCGCCAGTCATCGCTACCGCATCGTTGTAGAGGATCTTGTAGGTGATATTCACCCCGGCCGCCACGGCAGCGCGGACAGCCAGATGGCCGGAGTGGAAGTAGGTGCCGTCGCCGAGGTTTTGGAAGATGTGCGGGGTGTCGGTAAACGGCGCCTGGCCGATCCAGGTCGCGCCCTCGCCGCCCATTTGGGTAAAGGTGTCGGTGTTACGGTCCATCCACTGGGTCATGTAGTGGCAACCGATACCGCCCTGAGCGCGGCTGCCTTCCGGCAGTTTGGTCGAGGTGTTGTGCGGGCAGCCGGAGCAAAAATGCGGCGTCCGCAGGGTGGTATGTTTGGGCGCTGCCAGCGAGGCTTCTTTGGCGGCGAGAAATGCCAGACGCTCATCAATGCTGGCACTGCTGTAGATCGGCGCGAGGCGTTTGGCGATGGCGCGGGCGATCATCGCCGGCGTCAGTTCAGAGAGGTTCGGCAGCAACGAATGGCCGGCCTCGTCGAACTCGCCCACCACCACCGGGCGCTTGCCCACCGGCCAGTTGTAGAGCTGGCCGGTAAGCTGGTCTTCGATGATGCTGCGCTTTTCCTCGACCACCAGAATTTCATCCAGGCCTTCGGCAAACTCATGCACCGACACCGGCTCCAGCGGCCAGCTCATGCCAACCTTGAGCACGCGCAGCCCCACTTGAGCGCACAGCGTTTCATCTAAGCCAAGGTCATCCAAGGCCTGACGCACATCCAAATAGGACTTGCCGGTGGTGACAATCCCCAGACGCGGATTGGGCGAATCGAGCATCACCCGATTAAGGTTATTCGCTCGAGCAAAAGCACGGGCGGCGTAAATTTTGTAGGTATTGAGGCGCGCTTCTTGAGCCAAGGGCGGGTCGGGCCAACGGATGTACACACCGTCTTCCGGCAGCTGGAAGTCTTCGGGGATGTTTACCTGAATGCGCAGCGGATCGACATCCACTACGGCGGAGGAATCGACGTTTTCGGCGATGGTTTTCAGCGCCACCCAACAGCCGCTGTAGCGCGACAGCGCCCAGCCGATGATGCCGTAGTCGAGAATTTCCTGAACGTTGGCCGGATTAAGCACCGGAATCGAGGCGGCGATAAACGCATGCTCGCTCTGGTTGGCGATGCTGGAGGATTTACAGCCATGGTCGTCGCCGGCCAGCAGCAGCACGCCACCGTGCTCAGAAACGCCGGCCGAGTTACCGTGCTTGAACACATCACCGCAACGGTCCACACCCGGGCCTTTGCCGTACCACATGGCAAACACGCCGTCGTAGCGTGCACCGGGGAACAGGCTGGTTTGCTGGCTGCCCCACACCGAGGTGGCAGCCAATTCTTCGTTGACGCCCGGCTGGAAGTGGATGTGGTTGTCTTTGAGGTACTGCTTGGCATCCCACAGGCTCTTGTCGAGGTTGCCCAAGGGCGAGCCCCGATAGCCGGAAATAAAGCACGCGGTATTCAGGCCATGGGCGGCGTCGCGTTGCTTCTGCAGCATCGGCAGGCGGGTCAGCGCCTGGGTGCCGGTCAGGTAGAGGTGACCGGTAGCAAGGCGGTACTTATCATCCAGGCGGATCTCGGCCAGGGACATATCTGCGCTCCTTTTATTATTTTGGCGAGCGGGGCTGGCACCGGTGAATGCCAGCCTTGTTAAGCCTAGTGCGGGATCACCACACAGGCGCATGGCTAAGAATATGACCGAGCAGTACTGAGAATTTCTTTCTTTTTGCTGGCTGTTATTCAAATACTGCGCATGATTAATCCAATAAATACAAAAAAATGGAAACAGTCATGCAAGAAAAACTCAGCCCCATTGATCGCAAGATTCTCCGCCTGCTGCAACGTAACGCCGACCTCTCAGCCGCCGAGATCGCCGAAAAGGTCGAGTTGTCACAATCGCCTTGCTGGCGGCGGATTCACCGCATGCAGGAAGACGGCATTATCGAGCGCAAGGTGGCCCTGCTCAGCCACAAGCAACTGGGCTTTAGCATCACCGTATTTGTCGACATCAAGCTCTCGGCGCACGGGCGCAGCAACCTGGAAGAATTCGAGAAAGCCGTGGTCGGCTACCCGGAGGTGCTGGAGTGCTTCACCATGGCCGGCGGCTCGGACTACCTGCTCAAGGTGGTGGCCAAGGACATCGCCAGCTACGAGCGCTTTCTGCGCGATCACCTGCTGCAACGCCCGCATGTGCACGAAGCGCACTCGCACATCGCCATGAGCGAGGTGAAGCGCACCACCGAGTTGCCGTTGGATTGAGCATTTTTGTAGCCCGGATGTAATCCGGGGCATGGACTGCAAGACTCCCCGGATTGCATCCGGGCTACTGGCGGTTTATCGCGGCTAAAGCGCAGCACCCAAGGTTGCATAACATCTGGCAAACGCAGACTCGTAGGGTGGGTTAGCGACGCCGAACACCACTCGACAATTCAACTTCGATAGCAGCGCGGCGCGTAACCCACCAGACAATCGAACACGTTGCGCCGATGGTGGGTTACACCGCGCCCCAAGTCACGTGACACCTGACAAGCGCAGTAAGCAGCTAACCCACCCTACGAACTGCACATCGTGGCTTTATAAAGTCTGTGCACGCTGCAGTAAGGCGCTGTTGGGCTGCGCCCTTCCCGCCCACCACAACGCCAGCGGGCCGAGTAGCAGTAGCAGACCCATCAGGGTAAACGCGGCCCACCAGCCAAGCAGACTCTTGTCGCCCAGTAGGTCCAGGCTAATGCCGAATAGCAGCGGACCAAGAAGGGCGCCGCTAAAGCCCGTGCAGGAATACAGCGCCATGGCCGCGCCACGGTGGCTGGCCGGTGCAACGGCTATCAGGCCAGCAGTCAATGACGCTGAATCAGCGGTCACGGTGACGCTGTAAAGAAGCACCAGCACCAGCATCAGCCAGAACGGTAAGGCAGCACTGAGACCGATAAACAGCGCCAGCATGGTCGAACTGAGCATCACGGCGATCAGCCAGCGTTGCCGGCCGAAACGCAGTGCCAGTTCATTACCGAAGATGCTCGCCGGCATGCCAATCAGGGTTACCAACATCGCCACCCACGTGCCAGAGAGCCAGGGATCGCGGCCCTGTAAGTGACCCGAAAACACCACAAAGGCCACTACCCAAGCGCGCAGGGCAAACAGCTCAAGGTTATGCACCGCATAAGCTACGCAGTAGGCCGCCACCGCGCGGCTTTTCAGCGGGGCCAGGTCCAACAGTTTGCGCGGCGCATGCTGCACCACCGCCTTGGGCTGCAAACCCCAATAGACCATCGCCCAGGCCAGCAACGCGCACACGCCGCTGAGCAAGGTGGGCAAATGCCAGCCGCCGACCTTGGCCAACTCGCCGGCGAGGATAAAAGACAGCGCCGTGCCCAAGCCGAAGCTTGCCGTATAAATCGCGATTGCACGAGATTGCGCCGGCCCCTCGATACGCTCGGACAAGGCCTTGAGCCCCAGCATATAAGTGCCCGCCATGCCGATCCCTGCCAGCACCCGCCAGGCCAGCGCCGACCAGAAGCCATCAGCGAAAACAAAGCCGGCATTGGCCACCGCTGTTAACAGCATCGCAGCCAGGTAGATCTGCCGCGCATCGTATTTGTCGGTCAGCCCGGTGAGAATCGGCACCGCAACCATATAGCCGAGAAAGAAACCGCCTCCGATCCAGCCCGCCTGGGTGTTGCTCAACCCCCACAACGCCTGAAAGTCTGGCAACAGTGCGGCGAACAACGCAAAGCCGGCCATGCCCAAGGTTTGTGCACCGCACAGCAGCAGGGTGATGCGGCGAGCGCTAGTCATAACACCACCGACACGTAGGGTGGGTTAGCGACGCCGAGCACCACTCGAAAAGCCAACCGCGAAAACGGCGCGGCGTGTAACCCGCCAGGCAATAGAACGCGTTGCGCCAATGGTGGGTTACACCGCACCCCATATCGCGTACAACCCGGCATATGCGTTGGGCGGCTAACCCACCCTACACACTGGGTGTTATTCATAACACCTGCCCGTCAAAAGCCAGACTCACGCCTGACGGCAGAGCATTCGGGTTATCCAGCAGCCAGGCATCGAAGCTGTGGCCAATATGAGTCAGCACGGTCTGCTTGGGCTGCACATGCTCAACCACTTCCAGTGCGCGGGTTAGGTCGTTGTGGTTGAGCGGCGCAATGATTTGCGGCGCGGTGGAGCAGTCCAGCACCAGCAGATCCAGCGGCTGCTGCATCAGCACGGCGGCACTGGCGTCCGGCACGCCGAGGGTGTCGGTGAGATAGGCCATGCGCTGGCGCTCGCCATTGACCGCTGGGCTCTCGAACAAATAACCCAGCGTCGGCTTGGAGTGATTCAGCGGCAGCGCCGTGACGCTTAACGCGCCTAACTGGCGCTGTTCGAACGCTGCAAAAGGCTGGCTGAAATCAAGGATGCCGGGGTGTTTGTAGAGGTCGGCTAGCCCTTCCGGATCATCCGGGCCATGCACCGGGATAATCAACCCCTGACCCCAGCGCAGGTGCAGTAAACCTTGGGCATGGTCGGCGTGGTAATGGGTTTGCAGAATGCCGCTCAAGCTATGCGGCGGGAAGCGCTCAGCCAGGTCGGTCAAGCCCGCATCAATCAGCCAGCGCTGCGTACCGCACTCGATCAGCGCACTGCAGGGGCCGCGGCGGCGTGCGGGATAGACCCGCGCGCTGTCGCAGGCCACGCAGTTGCAGTTGTACACCGGCACCTGCCGTGCATTGCCCGTGCCGAGCAGGGTCAGGCGCATGTGCGGGCATCGCTAAGCAGTTGCAGCAGCTGGGTAACTGTTTGCTCGAGCGGCCCGGAGTTATTCAGCAACCATTGCGATTCGGCCTCTCCCCTCTCCCCAGCCCTCTCGGCTTGAGCATCCTGCGTCGCCCTACCTCCTGCATCCCTGCAGTCGTCCCCGGAGGGGCGAGGGAGCGGTTGCAGTTCGCGGCTGCGTGCCAGGCGGGCCTCAATCTGTTCGGCACTTTCCCGTCCGCGAGCTTGCAGACGCTGACGCAGCGCGGCTTCATCGACCTGCAAAAGGATGGCCTGCAGCTCTGGGTAGCGCGCGCGCGCCGTGGGTAGGTAGCCGCGCGAACCATTGACCAACACATCCTGCCCCACCGCTAACCAGTCATCTATCTGCCTCGGGATGCCGTAGGCCAGGCCATTGGCGCGCCAGCTCAGGGCAAAACCGCCAGCAGCCTCCTGCTGATCGAATTCGGCCGGGGAAACGCCAATGGCGTCCTCACCGACCGCTTCCGCCGAACGGGTGATCACTCGTCGCACAATCACGCAATCACGCGCGGCTAGACGCTCACGCGCGGCATTCAACAGGCTGTCCTTGCCCGAGCCTGAAGGCCCCATCAAATAGATCAACCTGCCGCTCATCAGAACACCCTATTGGCTTGTCGCCACACTTGCTGAATCACCGCCTGGCCTCCGTGCAGCTTGGCGTGAACTAGATCAGCACGCAGGCCGACACGGATTTCACCGCGATCATGCAGCCCCGCCGCATGGGCCGGCTGGCGACTGACGGTGGCAATTGCCCGGGGCAGATCATAACCGTTGTCTTGTGCGGCCAGCATAAAAGCGGCCTGTAACAGGCTGGCCGGGTAATAGTCGCTGGAGAGGATATCCAGCACCCCATGACGGGCCAGTTCGGCAGCGGCGATATTGCCCGAGTGCGAGCCGCCGCGAACGATATTTGGCGCGCCCATTAATACCTTTAAACCCAGCTGATGGCTGGCCTTGGCGGCCTCTAAGGTGGTGGGGAATTCAGCGATGGACATGCCAAAACCAGCCGATTCCTGCACATGGGCCAGGGTCGCGTCATCGTGGCTGGCCACTGACAAACCACGGGCATGGCAGTCCTCGACAATCGCCCGGCGATAACGGTCGCTGAACTCGAGGGAGTTGGCCACCTGCTCTTTGACAAAGGCGTCCATCTCCGCCTCGCTCAGGTGGTATTTGCCCATGTAGTACTCACGGTATTTATCTTCCTTGGCGAACTGGCGCTGGCCTGGCGAGTGATCCATCACCGAGACCAGCGCTACCTGCGGGTGTTCCACCAGATCACGGAACACCGCCAGGCTATCCGGGTGGCACAACTCACAACGCAGGTGCAGACGGTGATCGGCACGCAGGAGCCCGGCTGTGGCCGCCGCGGCGATGGCTTCGAGCATGGCCGGCAGCTGCTGCATGCGCTTGCCACGCGGGTTAACGTCGCCAATCGCCAGGGCATCGAACACCGTAGTGATGCCCGCAGAAACAATCTGCGCATCATGGGTCAGCACCGCCGAAGCGGACGGCCAGTCCACGCCGGGGCGCGGGCTCATGTACTTTTCCAGGTTGTCGGTGTGCAGTTCGACCAGACCCGGCAGCAGGTAGTCGCCGCCAAAATCGATAGCGTGGGGCAAGCCACTAATGCCCTCTTCCACCTGCGCAATCACGCCATCACGCAGTACCACCGTGCCGACGAACTCCTGTTCGGCCGTGACCACCCGCGCATGGGTAAAAATTTGTTCAGCTGGCATACACATACTCCTGCTTGGGCGCTGCATCGGGGGTCATATCGAGGAAACGATCGGCCACTGCCTCGCGGGCAGCGCGGTCGTGGAAGATGCCGATCAATGCGCTACCCGCCGCTTTGGCCTCGTTGATCAGTTCCAGCACCACTCGGCGGTTGGCGTCATCCAGTGAGGCCGTTGGCTCATCCAGCAGCATCAGCGGCCAGGCGACCATAAAGCCGCGCGCAATATTTACCCGTTGCTGCTCGCCGCCAGAGAAAGTGCCAGGCGCCAGCTGCCACAAGGCTTGTGGGATATTTAGGCGACTCAGCAAGCGCTCGGCCCGCGCCTGCGCGTCGGTCTTGCTCCAGCCACGGGCGAGGGCAGGCTCCATCACCACATCCAGGGTGACGACACGCGGAATCACCCGCAAAAACTGGCTGACATAGCCCAAGGTTTGCCTGCGCACGGCCAACACCTGACGCGGCTCGGCACCGACCAAATCAACCCAAGCGCCGTCGTGCAGCATGCGGATGCTGCCGCCTGCTGCCAGGTAGTTACCGTAAAGGGTACGCAGCAAGGTCGACTTGCCTGCGCCAGATTGCCCGTGCAACACCAAGCACTCGCCGGCACGCACACTGAAGCTCAGGCCGTTCAATACATTCAGCACCACGCCATGCTGCTGGTGCAGGGTGAAAGTCTTGCTGAGGTCGGAGACCTCGATAAGCGTATTCATATAAACCTCAGATACCAATAATTTGCCGATGCCATGCGCGATCTACCCCCTCTCCCATGCATGGGAGAGGGCTGGAGAGAGGGTGTTACAGGCGACTCGGGGCGGTGCACAGGCCCTCTCGCCCGGCCCCTCTCCCGCATGCGGGAGAGGGGAGACAAGCACCGCGTTAAGGCTGCAAGACTGACGACACCAGCAGCTGCGAATAGGGATGCTGCGGATCGTCGAGAATCTGATCGGTCAGCCCGGCTTCCACCACATGTGAGCGACGCATCACCATCAGCCGATCCGCCAGCAAGCGCGCCACTGCAAGATCATGGGTGACGATGACCACCGCCAGGTCCAGCTCGCGCACCAAGCTGCGCAGCAGGTCGAGCAGGCGTGCCTGTACCGACACATCAAGGCCGCCGGTGGGCTCGTCCATAAAGATCAGGCGAGGGCTGGAGACCAGATTGCGGGCAATCTGCAAACGCTGCTGCATGCCGCCAGAGAAGGTGCGCGGCAGGTCGTCGATGCGCAGTGGATCGATTTCCACCTGGCTCAGCCAATCGATGCCGGCAGCGCGCAATTCGCCGTAATGGCGCACGCCTTGAGCCATCAAACGTTCGCCGATATTGGCGCCGGCCGACACGCCCATGCGCAGGCCGTCACGCGGGTTCTGCTCAACAAAGCCCCACTCGGTGCGCAGCAAGGTGCGCCGTTGCGCTTCACTGGCGCTGTACAGATCAACCCAGTTGCCGTTCGTGTCGCGATAACTGACCGTGCCGCGATCCGGCGGGCAGCGCCCGGAGAGCAGACTGAGCAGGGTCGACTTGCCCGAGCCCGACTCACCGACAATACCCAGCACCTCACCCGGATACAGATCAAACGACACACCCTGGCAGCCCTTCTCCGGGCCATACAACAGGCTCAAATCGCGCACACTGAACAGCGGCTGCACGGGCTCGTTGTGCAGCTGTAATTTCTCGGCCGCACTCATTGCGCACCCTCCTCTTCAAGATCGCGGCGTTGCATGCAGTAATCGGTGTCGGAACAGACAAAGCGCTTGCTGCCGGCGTCGTCGACAATCAGCTCATCCAGATAGGAGTCATGGCTGCCACAGAACGCGCAGCACTCATCCCAGCTTTGAATCGCGAACGGGTGGTCGTCGAAATCCAAACTCACTACGCGGGTAAAGGGCGGCACGGCATACAAGCGTTTCTCACGGCCGGCACCGAACAGCATCAGCGCCGGGCTCATGTGCAGTTTGGGGTTGTCGAATTTAGGAATCGGCGAGGGGTCCATCACGTAACGCTCATCCACCGTCACCGGGTAGGCGTAGCTGGTGGCGATGTGGCCGAAGGTGGCGATGTCCTCGTACAGCTTGACGTGCATCACGCCGTAATCTTCCAGCGCGTGCATGGTGCGGGTCTCAGTTTCCGACGGTTCGATAAAGCGCAGCGGTTCGGGAATCGGCACTTGATAAACCATGATCTGACCACCGTGCAGCGGTGTTTCCGGGATGCGGTGGCGGGTCTGGATCACCGTCGCTTCGGGCGTACGGGTGGTGGTTTTCACTCCAGCAGTGCGGGCGAAAAAGCGCCGGATTGACACCGCGTTAGTGGTGTCGTCCGCACCTTGGTCGATCACCTTGAGTACATCCTCGGCGCCGAGGATCGCGGCAGTCAGCTGCATGCCGCCGGTGCCCCAACCATAGGGCAGCGGCATCTCGCGCCCACCGAAGGGCACTTGGTAACCAGGAATCGCCACGGCTTTAAGCAGACCACGGCGGATCATTCTTTTGGTTTGTTCATCGAGGTAGGCGAAGTTGTAGCCCACTTCGGTGGCTGGCTGGGTTTGGGTCTGGGCATTCATGTGCGCTGCTCCTCGGCGGCGGGCTGCTCACGCTTCTGCGTATGCAGTTTGCGGATCAGCTCCAGCTCGGATTGGAAGTCGACGTAGTGCGGCAACTTCAGGTGCGAGACGAAGCCTGCGGCCTCAACGTTGTCGCAGTGCATCAGCACGAACTCTTCCTGCTGCGCCGGCCCTTGTACTTCTTCGGCGTACTCGGCCGCGCGCAGCGAGCGGTCGACTAGGGCCATGCCCATGGCTTTGCGCTCGGCGTAACCAAAGGCCAGGCCATAGCCGCGAGTGAATTGCGCATCGATGCCTTTGCCGCCGACGAACTGGTTGACCATTTCGCACTCGGTCACTTCGATATCACCCAGCGGCACGGCAAAGCCCAGCTCTTCCGGCTCCAGCCAAACCTCCAGTTCGCCGATGCGAATCTCACCGGCGAACGGGTGATTACGGCCATAGCCGCGCTGGGTGGAATAGCCCAGCGCCAGAAGAAAACCCTCGTCGCCACGGGCTAAGGCCTGCAGGCGCTGAGCACGACTAGCGGGGAAATCCAGCGGCTCGCGGGTGATATCGGGCACCGTGGCGCCGTCGTCGACTTCGCGGGCCATCAGGCCTTCGTCGGCAAGAAAGTCGAGTACCCGTGGGCAGGGCGACAGTTCAGCGTATGGATCGACGTGCGGTCCCGGCTGCTCGCCTTCAGCCAGCAAGGCAAAATCCAGCAGGCGATGGCTGTAGTCGAAGGTCGGACCGAGCAGCTGCCCACCGGGCAGGTCCTTGAAGGTGGCCGAGATACGCCGGCTCAGTTGCATCTGCGTGGTTTCCAGCGGCACGCTGGCGGCAAAGCGCGGCAAGGTGGTGCGGTAGGCGCGCAGCAGGAAGATCGCCTCCATCAGGTCGCCGGCCGCTTGTTTGATGGCCAGTGCGGCTAACTGCGGGTCGAACAGCGAGCCTTCACTCATCACCCGGGCCACAGCCAAGGGCATTTGCTCACGCACCTGATCGACGCTGAGTTCCGGAATCGCGGTATCGCCACGGCGTTTTTTGGCCAGCAGCAGGTGGGCATTGTCGATGGCGCGCTCGCCACCTTTGACGGCAACGTACATCAGGCCACCTCCTCGGCATTGAGCAGCACGTGGGTGCTGCGTGGCAGACCGATCACCTGTTCGCCAGCAGCAAAGAAGGCATCCAGGCCACGTGGAAATGCGCTGCGCGCCTGACGCTGCTGCCAGAAGCTGGGGCGCAACGGCAATTCGACGGCACGCACATCCTTGATCCCCGGCCCACGCCAGCGCAGGTGCTCACCGCCCTCCAGGGCATCGAGTTGAATCAGCAGGGTGCAGGATTGATCCGGATAGCGCTCGCTGCCGTTGTCGAACGCAGACAAATCATCGGCGCCCGCCTCATCAAGCAAGGCAAACAGCGCCAGCTCACGTTCAGCAACAACCGGGCAGCCGCAGTGGAATGACAGGTTGGCGCGAATCGCCGGGGTATCAAAGCAGGGCGCCAGCCACAACGGTGTGTCGCCATCGAGAAAGGCCAAGCACAAGGCGTAAGTCGCCGGGTGCAGGTTTTCCAAGGCCAAGGCGCGATTCATCGGCTGCAGCAAGCCCGGTTCTGCCAGCCCCTTGAGAGCGCTGCGAAAACTGGCCTGCGCATCTAACACCGGGTCGTTGAAGGCCGGTTGCAGCCATTGCGAGCTATTCGCCG
Organism: Pseudomonas sp. TMP9; assembly: GCF_037943105.1. Classification (NCBI taxonomy): domain Bacteria; kingdom Pseudomonadati; phylum Pseudomonadota; class Gammaproteobacteria; order Pseudomonadales; family Pseudomonadaceae; genus Pseudomonas; species Pseudomonas vesperimontis. The sequence goes on along the minus strand of NZ_CP149803.1, from coordinate 1,113,166 downwards.
CATTCATCAGTCTTCTCCTCTAACCAGGGTGAAGAATTCAACCTGGGTCGTTGCGGTTTCTGCCGCTTTGGCGGCGTATTGACGCTGCTGGCCAGCAGCCAACGGCTCAATCATTCGGGTTAACCAGGCCTGCTGTGCAGGGCCTTGCAAATGCGCGTCAGCCAGTGCGGCGAGTTCGGCATGTTGCTTGTCGCGGCCCGCCACGTAGCTGTAACCGGTACAGCCATCAGCCAGACGCACCACACAGCGGGTCACGGTCATTTCCCCTAGGTTGAACGGGCTGCCGGTGCCGCCCATGCGCCCACGCACGAGCGTCATGCCGATCTCCGGCGCACGGATCAGGCTGTACGCGGCTTCTTTCAGGGCCGACTCATAGGCTGTTAAGCCAGTGCCAGCTCGGGCAAGCACGCCCATCCAGCGTTGACGTGTGGCGATTTGCGGGTCGCTGTGCAACAGGTTGCGGTTCATCACAGGCCTCCATCAAAGAGCGAGCTGGTACTGGAAACGGTCGGCGCGGCTGGTCGATAACGACAGCTCCACCGGCTGGCCAGCCAGATCGCGGGAAAGGGTTTGCACGCTGAGCAGCGGCGCATGTTTGGGCATCATTAAGCGCGCCGCCTCTTCACGGCTGGGCAGGCGCGCGCCGATCAAACTGAAGGTGCGGGTTAGCGGTAGTTCACGTTGGCTGAGGTACTGGCGCAGCGAGCCGCCCTGGTAATCCGCCAACAACGGCGCGTGAAGCACGCTGAAGGCATGCCGAATCAAGCTGACGGGCTGCCCTTCAATCAGGCGCAAGGTGGTCAATTCCAGCAGCTGCGCACCTTCTGGCAATTGCAGGTAGCCACGCTCCTCATGGCTGGCCGGGCGCACGCGGCGTTGCAGCAGCTGCGCGTCAACCTGATGACCGAGCGCCGACAGCGAAGCGCTATAAGCGCTTGCGGCCTGCATTGGGTAGATCAGCGGCTTGGCCAATACCCGCGTGCCTTTGCCCTGCTGACGCAGCAAGCGGCCTTCGAGCACCAGCTCATCGACGGCGCGGCGCAAGGTGTGGCGATTTACTGCAAAACGCGCCGCCAACTGCACCTCCGCAGGCAAGTAGTCACCAGGACTCATGTGCTGCAGCTCATCACGCAGCACGGCAGCCAGTTCGCGGTACAGCGGCTCGGGTTGTCTAGACAAGTGCATGGCTAATAAAGGGCATCCGCAGATGCCCAATCTCCGTTATCAGACTGTTGAGAAACTACCTGCGTTGCCATCGCGGCGTTAAAACAGACTCAAAATGCTCATTTACAGCTCGTAAACTCCGCTTTTTCGCCTGTTTTGCCTTGCGCTGGCTGCCTCGCCTACGTTTTCAACAGCCTGCTAGATAAATTGTTTACGCAGACGCTGAGAGATGATGTCGAGCACGCTCACCACCATGATGATCACCAGCAGCAAGGCGCAGGTTTGGGCGAACTGGAAGCCACGAATCGCCTCCCAAAGAATCACCCCGATACCGCCCGCCCCGACCATGCCGACCACGGTGGCCGAGCGCACGTTGGACTCGAAGCGGTACAACGAGTAGGAAATCCACAGTGGCAGGACTTGCGGGATCACCCCGTAGATCACTTCCTGCAAGGCACTGGCGCCAGTGGCGCGTACACCTTCGACCGGGCCGGGATCAATCGCCTCCACCGCCTCGGCAAACAGCTTGGCCAAAACCCCGGTAGTGCCGATGAATAGCGCCAGCACCCCGGCGAATGGACCGAGACCCACCGCCACCACAAAGAGCATGGCGAAGACCATTTCATTGATTGAGCGGCAGGCATCCATCACCCGGCGAATCGGCTGATAGACCCACCACGGCACAATATTTTCAGAGCAGAGAATGCCCAGCGGAATGGCGCAGACAATCGCCAGCACCGTGCCCCAGAGGGCGATCTGTACGGTGACGATCATCTCCTTGAGGTACAGCTCCCAGTTGCTGAAATCCGGCGGAAAGAAGTCCGCAGCAAAGGTCGCCATGTTGCCGGAGTCACGGATCAGGCCGAGCGGATTCATCTCCGCGCCCTGCCAAGACCAGGCCAGCACGGCGAAGAACAGCCCCCAGCCAATCAGCTGCGTCCAGGAACGCTTGGCCGATAAATCAGGCACAGGTGCGGTAGTCAAAGTGGTCATAACGACTTCTCGATTAAAACGACAAAGACGATCGGCCCGCCCTTAGGTCATGCAAGGCGAGCCGACCCAGGCCATCAGCCCGCGCTGGCAGGGCTTTGCTTGGCGATTTCAGCCAGGCGCTTTTCCAGCTTGGCCAGCTCGCGGTCCAGCTCTGTGAGCTGTACTTGCTTGTCGCTGTCCGAAAGTTTGTCGTTGTTGGCCACTTCGGTGCGTTTCTTGAACAGTTCCAACTGACGGATCGGCAGCAGTTGATCGTCATCCGAAGACTTGAACTTGGCCCATTGCAGGCCTTCAAGCACCTTCATCTCAGCCGGCTTGTCGCCGTAGGTTTTGAAGAAAGTACGCAGTTTGTTCTTGGTGGCGTCATCCAGGTTCTTGCGCCATACCATCGGGTCTGACGGAATCAGCGGCGAGGTCCAAATCACTTTCAGTTGTGCCGCCTTATCCGGCGCGGTCACTTCAAGACGCTCCATGCCTTCGCTGTTGAAGGTGCCGATATCAATCTGCTTGTTGGCCACCGACAGGGCGTTGACTTCATGGCTGCCGTTAAGCGCGCGTTTGAAGATCTTGTTGGCGTCGGCGTTGTTTTGCGCAAACACGTAATAGCCCGGCACCAGATAGCCCGAGGTTGAATTCGGGTCACCGTTGGCGAAGGTCAGGTCTTTAGCATTTTTCAGCATGTCTTCGATCGAATTGATCGGGCTGTCCTTGTGCGCCACCATCAGGCTGTAATAACCCTGAGTGCCGTTGGCGGCGACGGTCTGGGCAAATACCTGACCACCGGCGCGGTCTACGGCTTCCATGGCCGCTTTGTTGCCGTACCACGCCATATCGACTTTGTCGAAACGCATGCCCTGAATAATCCCTGCATAGTCAGGGGCGAAGAAGGCATTGATCTTCAGGCCGGTCTGCTGGCTCATGTCCGCCAAGAAGGGGTCCCACATAGTCTTGAGGTTCTGCGACGACTCAGTGGAAATGATGCCAAAGTTGATCTCCTGCTCAGCGGCCTGAGCAGCGCCCAGAACCGAGCCTGCCAGCAGCGTGGACGCGACGAGAACGCGACTGATACGTTTGAACATGCAAAGCACTCCTAGTGCGGATGGATATACAGGGATTGGCATAACAGCGGACGTAACTCAGGCCTTGGCCAGAGCCAGCGGTACTTTCGGTGTGCGTGCGCGGCGGGCTTTCTCGATGGGCAGCGGCTCTTCTTGAAGCTCGGCGCCATAGAGATCGTTGAGGAAGTTGGGATGCAGCTCGGCGGCGGTACCGTCGAAATAAATACGCCCCGCTTTCAACGCCACAGCGCGCTGGCAATAACGCATGGCATAGTCAACCTGATGCAAGGTGACCACCACGGTGGTGCCGTCTTCGCGGTTGATGTCGGCGAGAATCTGCATGACCTTGCGTGCGGATTCGGGGTCCAGCGAGGCAATGGGCTCGTCGGCCAGAATTACTTTGGCGCGCTGGCACAAGGCACGGGCAATCGCCACACGCTGCTGCTGCCCGCCGGATAAAGTTGAAGCGCGCTGCTGGGCTAAATCCGCCAAACCAACACGAGCCAGTGCTTGCAAGGCACGCTGCTTTTCTTCGGTATTGAACAAGCCAAGCGTGCCGCGCCAGCGCGGCATGCGCCCCAGGCAACCCAAGAGTACGTTCTGCAACACACTGATACGGCCAACCAAATTAAACTGCTGAAAGATGTAGCCAATGTCTGAGCGCAGCCGGCGCACATCGCCATTCAAGCGACCTTCGGCCTGCACTTCACGGCCTAGCACCTGAATGCTGCCGCCGCCATTGCGATCACAACAGGCAAGGCCTGCAACATGGCGCAGCAGGGTCGATTTGCCGGAGCCCGATGCACCGATGAGGGCGACCATTTCACCGGGCTCAACAGACAGCGCCAAGTCAAACAGCGCCTGTTTACGGCCGAACGTTTTGTTCAGACTCTCAACCCGGATCACTGCGCTCATGGAATGCCTCCTTTATTGACGGTTACACCGCGACTCAAGGCCGCTTACTGATGTAAACCAAGGTAGGCAAATCGTGTGTCAGACCGGTTAATAAGCCGTGACACTTAGGTGACCATTGTTTGAAGCTTTTGCTGGGTGAGGCTCAAATTCTTAGCTTTTTGCATAGCGCAGCGCATTTCTGATGACTAGCGCTGGCATTGCGCCGTTGTCCAAAGCAAAATGCGACACAAGATTGACGTCAATTTATAGACCTTCAGCTGAAGATTCATACGTGATGTAAGCGGCCTTTTGGCTGAACGGTTAGTGCTAATGATGGTCAGAAAGGTGACAATCCATAGCTCATTGCCAGCATCGCTTTCCTGAACCAACGGGTTTAATGTACGCGCCCTATGAAACCAGCACTCTATTCCAGCCGTACGGCTGACAAGTTCGTAGTTCGACTGCCTGATGGCATGCGCGAACGCATTGCGGATGTCGCACGCAACCACCACCGCAGCATGAACTCGGAGATCATTGCTCGCCTCGAGCAAAGCATGCTCCAAGAGAGTGCTCTGGGTGATGACCTCAATATGCGCCTAGACAGCAGCGAGCTGTCCTTGCACGAGCGCGAGCTGTTACAACGCTTTCGCCAGCTGTCGCGTCGTCAGCAAAATGCCTTGGTGGCACTGATTGCCCACGACACCGAGATGGCCAGCGAAGAAACTTGATTGCACTGCACAACGAAAACCGGCTTCTGGCCGGTTTTTTCGTTATGGGTAAAAAGCCGCGCCATTTAACGGCGCATCGCAACGGCCCAGAGGCTGCACACCATAAATAGCCGGCCCAAAAAACCGCCATTTTGGCGGTTTTTGTTGATTGCGGTAATCAGCCTACAAAACTGAGCAGCACGCCTGCGGCTACTGCCGAGCCAATCACTCCAGCGACGTTGGGCCCCATAGCGTGCATCAGTAAGAAATTTTGCGGGTTCGCTTCCAGGCCGACCTTGTTCGACACCCGCGCCGCCATCGGCACCGCAGACACACCAGCCGAACCGATCAACGGGTTGATCTTGTTGTGGCTAAACAGGTTCATCAGCTTGGCCATCAACACCCCGGCAGCCGTGCCGGCGCAGAACGCAACCATCCCCAAGCTTAGGATGCCTAAAGTCCTGAGTTGCAGGAATGATTCTGCCGAGAGCTTCGAACCTACAGTCAAACCGAGAAAGATGGTCACGATATTGATCAGCGCGTTGCGTGATGTGTCGGCCAAACGCTCGACCACACCCGCCTCGCGCAACAGGTTACCGAGTGCAAACATGCCGATCAGCGGCGCGGCATCTGGCAGCAGTAGGCCGATCAACAAACACAACATAATCGGAAAGATAATCTTCTCCGCTTGCCCAACAGGGCGCAGTTGCTGCATGACGATGCCGCGCTCTTCTTTAGTGGTTAGCGCACGCATGATGGGCGGCTGAATCAGCGGCACCAGCGCCATGTAGGCATAAGCGGCCACCGCAATGGGGCCGAGCAGGTGTGGCGCCAGTTTTGAAGTGACGAAAATGGAAGTCGGACCATCCGCGCCACCGATGATGGCAATTGATGCAGCTTCTTTAAGGGTGAATTCCAATCCAGGAATCCCTAGGGACGTCAGCGCCAGCGCTCCCATTAGCGTACCGAAGATGCCGAACTGGGCCGCCGCACCGAGCAACAGGGTTTTCGGGTTGGCCAGCATCGGCCCGAAGTCGGTCATGGCGCCGACGCCGAGGAAAATTAGCAGCGGGAAGATACTGGTAGGCAGGCCCACCTCGTAAATCATATGCAAGAAACCACTGCCCTCGGCCATATTGGCCACCGGGATATTAGCCAGCAGGCCACCAAAACCAATCGGCAATAGCAGCAGCGGCTCGAAGCCCTTCTTGATCGCCATATAGATCAGCAGAATGCACACCGCGATCATAAAAACCTGACCCACCTCGATGTGATACAGGCCCGTGCTTTGCCAAAGTTTGAGCAGCTTATCCATTACCGCGCCCCTTAGCCGATGGTCAGCAGGCTATCGCCCACTGACACCGCGTCGCCCACCTTGACGTTGACCGCACCGATGGTGCCAGCCTTGAACGCGCGAATCTCAGTTTCCATCTTCATGGCTTCGAGGATAATCACCAGCTGCCCCTCTTCCACGGCATGCCCTGGCTGCACCAGGACCTTGAAAATATTGCCGGCCAGCGGCGCATTCTGCGGCTCGCCTGCACCCGCCGGCGCCGCTGCAGAAGTGGCGCTGCCAACAGCTTTAAGCCCCTGAATATCGCCACCTTCGTTAACCTGCACCACATAGGCTTTGCCGCTCACTTCAACGGTGTAAACCTCAGGCTTACCGGCCTCACGAACAGGTATTTCTTGACCCGTCGGCGCCGGTTCAAAGGCCGCAGGATTACCGCGGTTTTCCAGGAACTTCAGGCCGATCTGTGGAAACAACGCATAGGTCAGTACATCGTCGATTTCATCGACCGCAAGCTTGATGCCCTTCTCTTTGGCAATGCCTTTGAGCTCAGCGGTGAGCTTATCCATTTCAGCTTCAAGCAGATCAGCCGGGCGGCAGGTGATCGCAGCCGCACCAGCCAACACCCGAGCTTGCAACTCTTTATTGAAAGGCGCAGGCGCTGCGCCGTACTCACCTTTAAGTACGCCGGCGGTTTCTTTGGTGATCGACTTATAGCGCTCCCCGGTCAATATATTGATCACTGCCTGAGTGCCGACGATTTGCGAGGTCGGAGTGACCAGCGGGATAAAGCCGAGGTCTTCACGCACGCGCGGAATTTCTGCCAGCACTTCGTCAAAGCGATCTTCAGCGCCCTGCTCTTTCAGCTGGCTTTCCATATTAGTCAGCATGCCGCCCGGCACCTGGGCGACTAAGATGCGCGAATCCACACCTTTGAGATTGCCTTCAAATTTGGCGTATTTCTTCCGCACATCACGGAAATAGGCGGCGATTTCTTCAAGCAGCGGCAGGTTTAAGCCGGTGTCACGCTCGGAACCCTGGAAAATTGCCACCACAGATTCAGTCGGCGAATGGCCGTAGGTCATCGACAGCGAGGAAATCGCCGTATCGACGTTATCGACGCCCGCCTCTACCGCTTTGACGATGGAGGCGGTCGACAAACCGGCGGTGGCATGGCAATGCAAATGAACCGGGATGGACAAGGTCGCCTTCAAACGCGTGACCAAATCAAACGCAATGTAGGGGTTGAGAATGCCCGCCATGTCTTTAATCGCGATAGAGTCAGCGCCCATGTCTTCAATCTGTTTGGCCAGATCAACCCACATCTCCAAGGTATGCACCGGGCTGGTGGTGTAGGAGATTGTGCCTTGGGCATGTTTGCCCAGTTGTTTGACCGCTTTGAGCGCGGTTTGCAGGTTACGCGGGTCGTTCATCGCATCAAATACGCGGAACACATCGACACCGTTAAAGGCGGCGCGCTCAACAAATTTCTCCACCACGTCATCGGCATAATGACGATAGCCGAGCAAATTCTGCCCACGCAGCAACATCTGCTGGCGGGTATTGGGCATGGCCTTTTTCAACTCGCGGATACGCTGCCATGGGTCTTCACCCAGGTAACGGATGCAGGCATCGAAGGTCGCGCCGCCCCAAGTTTCTACTGCCCAAAAACCGACCTGATCGAGCTTAGATGCGATCGGCAGCATATCTTCTAGGCGCACACGGGTGGCCAGAATGGACTGGTGGGCGTCACGCAGCACCACATCAGTGATTCCGAGTGCTTGTTTTATGACAGTCATAGAGGTGCTCCCTGTCGAACCTGACTCACCCACGACGGGCGCGGTGCTGATGGATGGCGGATTGAATAGCAGCTAACACATCAGCGCTCGGTACATCGGTGCTCGACATATCGGAGGCCGGCTTGACTGCTGAGGGTGCCGATACGGGGGTTGGCGTCTTCGCAGTAAACTGCCCGATGACCCACGACATCACGCGGATCATCAGCACCAATAAGATCAGAAAGAGAAATACGAAGCCCAAGCCGAACAGCATGAGTTCGACACCCTCGAGCAGGAGTTCACTAGGGGTCATCTTGGCTCCACTACCCGCTCACGCGAGCTGTATTAATTATTAGAGAGGAGCGCCCGGGATCCGATCCCGGGCAAAGCTGGCAGACCTTAGCGTGAAAGAAGTGTTTGAGGCAAACCCAGAGTCAACTAATGAGACATTTACCGTCAACAAGGCGTCATCATCTAGAGCAGAAACAGACTGGCCAAGCCCAAAAAGATAAAGAAACCACCACTGTCGGTAACCGCTGTAATCATCACGCTGGCACCTAAGGCTGGATCACGCCCCATGCGCACCAACGTCATAGGGATCAGCACACCCATCAGCGCCGCCAGCAACAGGTTCAAGATCATCGCCGCAGTCATCACCACACCCAGTGACCAGCTGTCGTAAAGCAGGCAAGCCACCCCACCAATCACACCACCCCAAACGATGCCGTTGATCAAGCCCACGCCCAGCTCCTTGCGAATCAAGCGCGAGGTGTTGCCGGTGCTGACCTGATCCAACGCCATGGCGCGAACAATCATGGTGATCGTCTGGTTACCCGAATTACCGCCGATGCCCGCGACAATTGGCATCAGCGCCGCCAACGCCACCAGCTTCTCGATGGAGCCTTCAAACAGCCCGATGACGCGCGAGGCCATAAAGGCGGTTACCAGGTTGATAGCCAACCAAGCCCAGCGATTGCGCAGGGACTTCCACACCGAGGCGAAGATGTCTTCCTCCTCGCGCAAACCGGCCATATTGAGGACTTCGTTTTCGCTCTCCTCACGGATCAGGTCGACCATTTCATCGATGGTCAGGCGGCCAATCAGCTTGCCGTTCTTGTCCACCACCGGGGTTGAAATAAGGTCGTAACGCTCGAATGCCTGGGCAGCGTCGTAGGCATCTTCATCAGGATGGAAACTCACTGGATCAGTGGCCATTACCTCGCTGACCAGCTTGTCTGGGTCGTTCACCAACAACCGCTTAACCGGCAACACGCCCTTGAGTACGCCATCGTAATCAACCACAAAGAGCTTGTCAGTGTGCCCTGGCAGCTCCTTAAGACGACGCAGGTATCGCAACACCACTTCCAGGCTGACATCTTCGCGGATGGTCACCATCTCGAAGTCCATCAGTGCGCCCACTTGGTCGTCCTCATATGACAGCGCCGAGCGCACGCGCTCACGTTGCTGCGCGTCAAGGGTTTCCATCAGCTCAAGGACGACGTCACGCGGCAGCTCAGCGGCGAGATCGGCCAGTTCGTCGGCGTCCATCTCTTTGACCGCAGCGAAAATCTCGTGGTCATCCATGTCCGCGAGCAGGGTTTCGCGCACCGCATCGGACACCTCGAGAAGGATATCGCCGTCGCGCTCGGCCTTAACCAGTTGCCAAACAGTTTGGCGATCATCCAGTGGCAAGGCTTCGAGGATGTGAGCCACGTCAGCGCAGTGCAGATCATCGAGCTTGCGCTGCAATTCGACCAGATTCTGCCGATGCACCAGGTGTTCCACCCGGTCGCGGTGCTGGCCTTCTTGGCGATGCGCCAAGTCTTCTACCAGCTTGTGCCGATGCAACAACTCGACCACCAGAGCGAGGCGATCTTGCAGGCTTTCTTGCGGCTTTTTTGCTTCTATTTCAGTCATGGCGCGCTCCACCCCCAGCGGCAGCGCACGCCAAAGAGGGTCAATCAGTCAACACGTGATTGCACAATCGAGATTCAACGTAACTACTGGGTAAGTCCATGGTGGCAATCCACAAGCCCCGGCGGGGCTGACGCGGCGGATGATATCACCGCTCCAGCACTTTGCCTGTGACAAAAACAACGCAGAACACGCGCCGGTTAACCATTCGTCAACGCACCTGCACATCGCACAATGCGACGCGTAAGGCACTTATAAAGACACGTCTGGCGCAGCGGGAGGCTTCGTCTACGCTTGCCAATCAACCGCCACGGAGGACACACCCATGCAAGGACTGCGCTGCGCAGCTTTCTGCGCCATTTTGCTCTGCCCACTGGCCACACTTGGCGCAAACGTCTATCGCTGCGAAGACGCCAAGGGCCACGTTACCTTCACCCGCCAGGGTTGCCCTGAGGACCACAGCCAGCGTGTGCAGGAAGCCTATAACCCCACACCTGGCAGCGGTAAGCCGGTGCCACTGGCCAAACCGCGTAAAAGTAACCGCGAGAGCAAGTCACAAACCGAGCAAGAATTGACCGTGGTCGGCGCCAAGCAGCACGGCTGTGGCAACGCGCTAAGCAACAGCGAACGCCGCGCTGCCATCATCAAGCAACAGATACAACCCGGCATGAGCCGCGCCGATGTCGAGAGCAGCCTGGGTAAGCCGGACACGATCACCGAGCAAAACGGCAAAACGCGTTACGTGTACCAGGTCAAAAAAGGCAATAAGCGCAACGTCAGCTTCGATGAAGCCGGCTGCGTCACGGGCAAGAGCAAACGCTAGAAGCGCGCTTTAATAGCTGCCCAGCTGTTTTGGCGCCGCAGAAAGACAAGCGTGAACAGGCCGCAATAAAAAAGCGGCAACAAAAAAGGGCCTGCATCGCTGCAGGCCCTTCTATTTGGTGCACTCAGGAGGATTCGAACCTCCGACCGCTCGGTTCGTAGCCGAGTACTCTATCCAGCTGAGCTATGAGTGCAAATGGCGCTTTTAACCAGATCACCGCTGGTTGAAACAAAATAGCCTGCATTGCTGCAAGCCATTTCTATTTGGTGCACTCAGGAGGATTCGAACCTCCGACCGCTCGGTTCGTAGCCGAGTACTCTATCCAGCTGAGCTATGAGTGCATGAAGCGTGCGCATTATAAGGATTTGGCTTTCAGAAACAAGCGTTATAAGTGAGCAATTTCAATAACTTATCGCTCTAACGCAGCCACACCTTACAACACTAAATATGGCGGAGAGGGGGGGATTCGAACCCCCGACACCCTTTTGAGATGTACTCCCTTAGCAGGGGAGCGCCTTCGGCCACTCGGCCACCTCTCCGCAACACGGGGCGCATGATAACCATGTTTCCCCCGTTTGCAAAGCCAAAATTTCGATAAAAATTAGTGGCTTGGTTCTTCGCCTTTCTCTTTCTGGATGCGCTGGTAAATTTCTTCGCGGTGCACGGCAACCTCTTTTGGCGCGTTAACGCCGATGCGCACCTGATTACCTTTAACACCCAGCACGGTGACAGTGACTTCGTCACCCACCATCAGGGTCTCTCCGACCCGACGAGTCAGAATCAGCATTACTTTCTCCTTACGGACAACAGTTCGGGACAACAACAATCTGCAAAAATAAAATGATGTCAGCCCCAAACAACCTAAGCAGAGCTTTCATCAAGTATTGACCAGTGTAAGCAGAAATAAAGCCCCTGCTCATGCCAACCAAAAACACGAAAGGCGCGGTAAAAACCGCGCCTTTCGGATGATGCTTCAGTCCGCTTTTCGGGCCGGAGCATCCAGTTCAAAAGCAGTGTGCAGGGCGCGCACCGCCAACTCCAGATATTTTTCCTCTATTACCACGGAGACTTTGATTTCCGAGGTTGAGATCATCTGGATATTGATATTTTCCTTGGCCAGCGCCTCGAACATGCGGCTGGCAACGCCGGCGTGGGAACGCATGCCGACGCCTACAATCGACACCTTAGCGATCTTTATATCGCCAACCACTTCGCGGGCACCCAGCTCGCGGGCGGTATTTTCCAATACCTGCTGGGCAGCGGCGTAGTCGTTGCGGTGCACAGTGAAGGTGAAATCAGTGGTGTTATCGTGCGCTACGTTCTGCACGATCATGTCCACTTCAATATTCGCGGCACTGATTGGCCCGAGAATTTTGAACGCTACGCCCGGGATGTCCGGTACGCCACGGACAGTCAGCTTGGCTTCGTCGCGATTGAAAGCGATGCCGGAAATAATCGGCTGTTCCATGGATGCCTCTTCATCAAGGGTAATGAGGGTGCCCGGCCCCTCTTGGAAGCTGTGCAATACGCGCAGCGGGACGTTGTATTTGCCGGCAAATTCCACCGAGCGGATTTGCAGCACCTTGGAGCCAAGGCTGGCCATTTCCAGCATCTCTTCGAAGGTGATTTTTTCTAAACGCTGAGCCTGTGGCACCACACGCGGGTCGGTGGTGTAAACACCATCAACGTCGGTGTAGATCTGGCACTCATCCGCCTTGAGGGCTGCGGCCAACGCCACGCCCGTGGTGTCTGAACCACCACGCCCGAGGGTGGTGATGTTGCCGAGCTCATCGACACCTTGGAAGCCTGCAACCACCACCACGCGGCCGGCCTTAAGGTCCGCACGCAGCTTTTGGTCGTCAATTTGCAGGATGCGCGCTTTGTTATGCGTGCTGTCAGTGAGAATACGTACCTGACTGCCGGTGTAAGACACCGCCGGCACACCGATTTTGATCAGCGCCATGGCCAACAGGGCAATAGTCACCTGCTCACCGGTTGAAACCATTACGTCGAATTCACGTGGTACCGGCTGACCATCGCTGACCTGTTTGGCCAGCTCAACCAGACGATTGGTTTCACCGCTCATGGCGGAAACCACAACCACAATGTCATCGCCATTTTCACGGAATTTCTTAACTTTCGCGGCTACCTGCTGAATACGCTCAACAGTGCCGACGGACGTGCCGCCAAATTTCTGTACGATTAAAGCCATTTCAAAGCCGCCTCAGCCCGTGAAGGGCGTCCATTAGACATATAACTTAATTCTCTACCAAGATCCGCCGGGCGTATGCCGGACCTTGGGCTGTGCATTTGTATACTGGATATTTAGAGGCCTTGTTCAGCGAACGTCACCGCCAAGCCCAAGGCACCCTCCAGCGCAGCAGCATCGACACCGCCGCCTTGGGCCATGTCTGGACGACCACCGCCCTTACCACCCACAGCCGCCGCGGCTTGCCTCATCAAATCGCCAGCCTTGAGCTTGGCAGTCAGGTTCTGCGTCACGCCAGCCACCAGCACGACCTTGTCGTCCTGCACGCCGCCAAGCAGGATCACCGCGCTGCCCAGCTTGTTCTTCAGCTGATCAACCATGGCCAACAATGCCTTGCCGTCCAAACCATCTAGGCGTGCACTAAGCACCTTAATGCCTTTGACGTCGACAGCCGAACCGGCCAGATCATTACCTGCCGCACTGGCGGCCTTGGCCTTGAGCTGTTCCAGCTCTTTCTCCAGCTGACGGTTGCGCTCCAGCACGCCGGCGAGCTTATCCAGCAGGTTGTCACGGCTACCTTTAACCAGCGCAGCCGCTTCTTTCAGCTGTTCCTCTGCACCATTGAGGTAGGCCAATGCCGCAGCGCCGGTGACCGCCTCAATACGTCGCACGCCGGCGGCCACGCCGCTTTCGCTGATGATTTTGAACAGGCCGATATCACCGGTGCGCTTAGCGTGGATGCCACCGCACAGCTCAACGGAGAAGTCGCCGCCCATGCTCAACACCCGTACCTGATCACCGTACTTCTCGCCAAACAGCGCCATCGCCCCTTTGGCCTTGGCGGTTTCGATGTCAGTTTCCAGGGTTTCCACGTCGCTATTGCCGCGTATTTGGCGGTTGACGATGGTTTCCAGCTCTTTCAATTGCGCGCCAGTGATTGCCTCGAAATGACTGAAGTCAAAGCGCAGGCGCTGACTGTCGACCAGCGAACCCTTCTGCGTAACGTGCTCACCGAGCACCTGACGCAGCGCGGCGTGCAGCAAGTGAGTGGCCGAGTGATTGAGCGCCGTAGCCTGACGCACACTGGCGTCTACTTCGGCTTTGACCGAGGGGCCGACACTCAAGCCGCCTTTGACCGCAACACCGTGGTGCAGGAACGCTCCACCGGCCTTGGTGGTATCGCGCACATCGAAACGCACGCCAGCACCCTCCAGGGAGCCGCAATCACCAATCTGGCCACCGGATTCGGCGTAGAACGGCGTTTGATCGAGGACCACCACGCCCTCCTCGCCTTCATTCAGGCTGTCCACCGCCTCACCTGCTTTAAACAGCGCAATGATTTTGCCGCTGCCGCTGGTGCCCTGGTAACCGAGGAAAGCGGTGTCGCTGTCGACTTTGACCACACTGTTGTAGTCCATGCCGAACGCGCTGGCAGACCGCGCGCGCGTGCGCTGCGCCTGCATTTCGCGCTCAAAACCTTCTTCGTCTAGGGTCAGCTCGCGTTCACGGGCGATGTCGCCGGTGAGGTCCATGGGGAAACCGAAGGTGTCGTACAACTTGAAGATCACATCGCCGGGAATGACCGTGCCTTTAAGCTCGCCCAAGTCCTGCTCAAGAATTTTCAGGCCCTGCTCCAAGGTCTTGGCGAACTGCTCTTCTTCAGTCTTGAGTACGCGCTCAATATGCGCTTGCTGCTGCTTAAGCTCCGGGAAAGCATCACCCATCTCGGCCACCAGCGCGGCAACGATCTGGTAAAAGAAGCTGCCCTTGGCGCCGAGCTTGTTACCGTGACGGCAGGCACGACGGACAATGCGGCGCAGCACGTAGCCGCGGCCTTCATTGGATGGGGTGACGCCGTCGGCAATCAGGAAGCCGCACGAGCGGATGTGATCAGCCACCACTTTCAGCGAGGCCTGCGCCTCATTGGCGCAGCCGATGGCCTGGGCGGCTGCATTGAGCAGGCTCTGGAACAGGTCGATCTCGTAGTTCGAGTTGACGTGCTGCAGCACGGCACTGACGCGTTCCAAGCCCATACCGGTGTCAACGCTCGGCGCGGGCAGCGGATGCAACACGCCGTCAGCCGTGCGGTTGAACTGCATAAAGACGTTATTCCAGATTTCGATGTAGCGATCACCGTCCTCTTCTGGCGAGCCGGGCGGGCCGCCCCAGAGGTGCTCGCCGTGGTCGAAGAAAATCTCGGTGCACGGGCCGCACGGGCCAGTGTCGCCCATGGTCCAGAAATTGTCGGAGGCATAGGGCGCGCCTTTGTTGTCGCCGATACGGATCATCCGCTCAGCCGGCACGCCGATTTCTTTGTTCCAAATGTCATAGGCTTCATCGTCAGTGGCGTAGACGGTGACCCAGAGTTTGTCTTTAGGCAGTTTTAGCCAGTTGTCGCCGGTGAGAAACTCCCAGGCGAAGTGAATGGCATCGCGCTTGAAGTAGTCACCAAAACTGAAATTGCCGAGCATTTCAAAAAAGGTGTGGTGGCGCGCGGTGTACCCCACGTTTTCCAAATCGTTGTGTTTACCGCCGGCGCGCACACACTTCTGGCTGCTGGTGGCGCGGGTGTAGGCGCGCTTTTCCAGACCAAGGAAGCAATCCTTAAACTGATTCATCCCGGCGTTGGTGAACAGCAGGGTCGGGTCGTTACCCGGAATCAGGGAGCTGGAGGCGACACGGGTGTGCCCCTTCTGTTCAAAGAAGCTGAGGAAGGCTTCACGGATTTCTGCGCTTTTCATAGGAATCTTCCAAAAACCAGCGGCCACAACAAAGCCGGCAAAGGGCCGCATTATATCGGCCTTGCGCCAAGGGGCTAGTGTCTTTATTGATAGATAACCGCTATTGGCTTACCAGTTTCATTCAACTCGCACGGAAATCTGCGAAGGCGGCGATGACCTGATTGATCGCCTCCGGCGTGATATCGAGATGAGTGACCATGCGCAGTCGCGGCGCGGCAGTGAGCGTAATCCCCCGCTTAGCGCAGAAAATTTTCAGCGCGCCAGCCTGCTCGCCAAGCTGGGCATAGACCATGTTGGTTTGCACCGGCTCAACCACATAACCCACCTCCCGCAGGCCAGCGGCCAGCCGTTCGGCGTTGGCATGGTCGTCGGCCAACCGCTGCACCTGATGCTCAAGCGCATACAACCCTGCTGCGGCGAGCATGCCGGCTTGGCGCATGCCGCCACCCACCATCTTACGCAGGCGCCGTGCTTTACCGATCAACTCGGCTGAACCGCACAACACCGAGCCGATCGGCGCACCAAGACCCTTGGATAAACACACCGAGACCGAATCAAAGTACTGGGTGATCTGCCGCGCCGGCACGCCTAACTTAACTGCCGCGTTATACAGCCGGGCGCCATCCAGATGCAGGGCCAAGCCACGGCGGGTGGTCAGCTCGCGCGCCGCCTGCAGGTAGACAAGGGGCAGCACCTTGCCCTGCATGGTGTTTTCCAGCGCCAGCAGGCGAGTGCGGGCGAAGTGGAAGTCGTCGTGTTTGATGGCGGCTTCGACCTTGACCAGATCGAGGGAGCCATCCGCTTCGCCCTCGATGGGCTGGGGCTGAATAGAGCCAAGCACGGCCGCGCCGCCGCCTTCATATTTATAAGTGTGCGCCTGCTGACCGACGATGTATTCGTCGCCGCGCGCGCAATGGGCCATCAGCCCGAGCAGGTTGCTCATAGTGCCGGTAGGGACGAACAGCGCCGCCTCAAAGCCCAAATCGGCCGCGAGGTAATGCTCCAGCCGGTTGACCGTAGGGTCTTCGGCGTATACGTCATCGCCCAGTTCAGCCACTTGCATGGCGGCGCGCATCGCGGGTGTCGGTTGGGTGACGGTGTCGCTGCGCAGGTCGATGATGGGCATGGCGGGCGATCCTAGAACAGAGGGGGCACCGATGCTAAGGCGCCACGTATTGGGGAACAAGGTACAGCTAGGGATAAGCACAGCGGGTCAGATTGGCCCGGCACGCATGACGGTAATCGCGGATTGCGCTGGCGCTTATTCGGGCTACTGCTTAACGCCGCGCGATAGTCGGGGAATGCCAAGCAGCACTTAAGACAGCGGTACGTCTTCAGCGGGCACAATCAAGATGCCGGCACGCAGGCCGTTTTTGACCTTGGGGTTGGGGAAGATGATGCATGTACCAGGCTCGCTGATCACCCAGCGGGTATCACTGAGGTCTTCAGCCAACAGGTAGCCGACCGGCAGTTCGCTGAAATTTTCGATATCCGCCGGCAGGTGCAACTGAAAGGCATCGCTGTGCTTGATCACCTCTTGGGCCACGGCAAACAACTTGAGTTTACTCAGGTCATCCGTTACGCCCTCAGGCTCACGCCCTTCGATGAGGGCCTGCAGGTGCAATTCAAGCAAATCCAGGTTGACCAACTCGTTCTGCCCGAACGGCCGCGCCTTGCCCAGTTCCAGAGTAAAGGCCTCGGCTCCTAGCTGAGTGTAGGTGTAGGCACTGAAGGTGACGGAGCTCTTGTTGTGCAGCAGCACCGCTTCGATCCCCGCGGCGCTCAAGCGCGCCAGCTCACGCTGGCTGCGGGGCCGATCTGGCTGAAACGGATACAGGGCAAACTGCTCGATCTTCGACGCGCGGATGGCGGTGTGCAGGTCGTAATGCAAGCGCGCGCGCTCAGGCTTGCTGAAGAAATTGGCAGCCAGGTGCTCCAAGTCGCAGGCGCGCAGCGCTTCGGCGCCGGTGTGCTGATCGTGCTGGCCGTTAAACAGTCGGTTGATGTCCTGTTCGATATAGCGGGCTCCGCTGCGCATGGCGGCGGGGTTGCCGAACAGAAAAAGAAGGCGCGCACAGGGTTGCAACTGACTGCGCGCGATGGCCTGAAGCAGGTCATCAAGCAATTCAATAGGTGCGGTTTCATTGCCATGAATGCCGGCTGACAGCAGCAGGTCTTGGCCGTTGTCGCGGGCCGCGGGCGGCGTCACTTCTAACGCACCTTCAGCCAGCCAACGCAAACGCGTGCCCTCGGTGGTCAGCTGAATTTTCACTGCTGGCTCATGGCCGGCCAAGGTCAGTTCAAGCAATTTACCGAGAGCAAGCATGGGCGGTTCCTCAATCGTGGTGGCAGTCAGGACCGTGCACGTGCTCGTCGTCATCGCTGAGGTCAGCCGCTTCCATTTCCAGCTCCAGGCTGACCAAGTTGGTGGCCAGCGGACGCAGCAGCAGGTTGGCGTATTCAGCAGCGCCCTCCTCGACTTCGACACCGATCATCAACTGGTTATTGCCCACTTGCTGAAACCAGATTTCTTGGCCCTGCCAGATCACGGCAAACCGTGTGCAAGAGGTTTCCAGCTGGGTGCCGTCAGTGTCTTCAAGGATCAGTTGCAGGGCGTCGCTCATAAAATCTCCACAGTGTTGGGTGTCGGGTGGGTGTCGCTTTTGACACCCACCGATGGGTCGATCAAGCGCGACTCACCCTACTCACGCTAATTGAAAGGGATAAACCGCGCCCAGTTTAAGGATCTGCGTCAGTTCATCCAAGGCCGTGCGGCATTCGTTAAGCAATTGTGGGTCAGCCAAGTCATTTTCGCTCAAGCGATCACGGTAATGCGTATCCACCCAAACGTTCAGCGTTTCATACAGCGCCGGGGTCATGATCACGCCCTGATTAACTGCCGCCAGCTCATGTTCTTTAAGCGCCACACGCAGGCGCAGGCACGCCGGGCCGCCGCCGTTTTGCATGCTCTGCTTAAGGTCGAACACCCTGACTTCGCGGATCGGGCCATTGCTGCGGGTCAGCTGCTGCAGGTAATTCCACACGTTGGCGTTGTTGCGGCACTCCTCCGGCACGATCAGCAGCATGCCGCCATCGGCGCGGCTAAGCAGTTGACTGTTGAACAGGTAAGACTTGACCGCATCTTCCACAGCCACTGCACCACGCGGTACGCACACGGCCTGGAAGTTGCCGCCACGGCGGGCGAGCTTATCGCTTAGCTCAGCCAATACCTTGTCTGTATCGAGGAAGGCGTCTTGGTGATAAAACAGCACCTCGGCGTTACCCACCGCGATCACGTCATTGTGGAACACGCCTTGATCGATCACCGCAGGCGTTTGCTGGGCGTAAACCACGCCGTCATCGCTCAGGCCATGCAAGCGAGCCACTGCCTGCGAGGCTTCCAAGGTTTGCCGCGCCGGGTAGCGCTGCGGCGCGGGGAAGCGGCTGTCAAAGGCGCTGCGGCCGAACACAAAAAACTCTACACCAGCATCGCCGTAGCCTTTACAAAAGCGCGTGTGGTTGGCTGCGCCTTCATCGCCAAACTGACCCACAGCCGGTAACGCGGCGTGGTGGGCAAAGTGCTGGTCGCTGGCGAACATCGCGCCAAGCACGCGGCTGGTGGTGGGGTGTTCAATCGAGCGGTGGAATTTGCAGTTGAGGTTGGCGGCAGTGAAATGCACGCGACCGTCGGCCGTATCTGCACTGGGGCTGACGGTGCAGGCGTTGGCCGTCCACATGCTG
Organism: Pseudomonas sp. TMP9; assembly: GCF_037943105.1. NCBI lineage: Bacteria > Pseudomonadati > Pseudomonadota > Gammaproteobacteria > Pseudomonadales > Pseudomonadaceae > Pseudomonas > Pseudomonas vesperimontis. The sequence goes on along the minus strand of NZ_CP149803.1, from coordinate 1,093,853 downwards.
GAGGCCGAACAACTGGCGACTAACAGCGGCATGGCGTCTTTCGCGGCTTTCTGGATCACCTGCGCATCCGTACCGGTAAAACCTAGGCTACGCAGAACGGCGACATTCGGGCGCTCCTGCGGGGCCAGCACACCCTGCTTGAAGCCCATCTCCATCAGCGCCTGCATTTTCGCCAGGCCTTGCTTGGCCGCCTCTTTGGGGCTGGATGCAACCTGACTGTTGCTTTGCGAGGCGACGTTGCCGTACGACAGACCGCCATAGTTATGCGTCGGCCCGACTAAGCCGTCGAAGTTCACCTCAAAAGCAGACGCATTATCGACGTGGCTCATAGGCTTACTCCCGGCGTTAGGGTGGCAGGCAGGCTCAGGCTATCGGCTTCCAGCGAGGCCACCGGATAGGCGCAATAGTCAGCCGCATAATAGGCGCTGGCGCGGTGGTTACCAGACGCCCCGACACCACCAAATGGCGCGGTGCTGGCCGCACCGGTCAGCTGTTTGTTCCAATTAACGATACCGGCGCGGCTGTGCAGCCAGAACTGCTCATAGTGGGCCTTGGAGTCGGACAACAGCCCCGCCGCCAAACCGTACCGGGTGTTGTTAGCCTCGGCGATGGCGGCGTCGAAATCGGCGTAGCGAATCACCTGCAACAGCGGGCCAAAGAATTCCTCATCCGCACGCTCGGGCACATCCGTCACATCGATAATGCCTGGTGTGAGCAAGGCTGCGCCCTGCAGCGGTTGGGTCATTTCCAGCAACGGCTTCGCACCTTGATTCAGCAAGTGCTGTTGCGCCTTGATCAGGTGCCGCGCGGCGTCCAGGGAGATCACCGAACCCATAAAAGGTGCCGGCTGTGCATCAAAACTACCAACCTTGATGCTGGCCGCCACCTCCACCAAACGTTCCAGCAAGCTGTCGCCCCACGCGCCTTGCGGCACCAGCAAGCGCCGCGCACAAGTGCAACGCTGGCCGGCCGAGATAAAGGCCGACTGGATAATGGTGTACACCGCCGCGTTAAGATCGCTGACCTGTTCGACCACCAGCGGGTTATTGCCGCCCATTTCCAGCGCGAGGATTTTATCTGGACGCCCGGCGAACTGGTTGTGCAGCAGGTTGCCCGTGCGGCTGGAACCGGTGAAGAACAAGCCGTCGATACCATCATGCGCAGCCAAGGCCACGCCAGTATCGCGCGCGCCCTGCACCAAGTTGAGCACGCCGGCTGGCAAGCCCGCCTCAATCCAGCACTTGACGGTCAGCTCGGCAACTTTTGGCGTCAGCTCGCTGGGTTTGAACACCACGCAGTTGCCGGCCAAGAGCGCGGGGACAATGTGCCCGTTAGGTAAGTGGCCAGGGAAGTTATAGGGGCCAAACACCGCCACCACGCCATGCGGCTTGTGCCGCAAGACGGCAGTGGCATCCGCCAGCGGGCCGCTTTTCTCGCCGGTGCGCTCACGGTAACTCTGGATCGAGATGGCGACCTTATTGGCCATGCTGGCGACTTCAGTGGCGGTTTCCCACAGCGGCTTACCGGTTTCTTCACCGATGCAGTAACCCAGCGCGTCGGCATGCTGTTTAAGGGTCACGGCAAACTGTTCAAGCACACCGATGCGCTCATCCAGCGAGCGCGAGGCCCAGGCTGGGAACGCTGCGCGGGCAGCTTGCACGGCAGCGTTTACCTGTTCAACGCTGGCCGCCTGACCCTGCCAGATGGCTTCCTGGCTGACCGGGTTGAGTGATTCTAGGGCTTCGCCCTGACCTGCGTGCCACGCACCGGCGATGTAATGAGTGCTCATCTTGTTTTATCACTCCCAGCAAGGTGTAGACCCGGCATCCGCCGAGTCGGCAATTTAGACACAGCCGCGCTGCATAGCGGCGCGTAGCTTTTAGCCGCGAGCGGAGACAGCGACCGCGCGCACCTGATCGCCCGCTGACAGCTGCAAGCGCTTAGCGGTTAGCGCATCAACCACCAGCGTGCCGGCGGCCATACGTGCGGCGGCGGCGGTAATTCGGCAGTTTTCGCGTTTGCGGTTGTGAATGAGGTACTGCGGGGCGTCATCGCCCGGCGTGCCAATGGCCAGCACCAGCACCTGGCTGTCATGCACCGCGCGGATTTTTGCGGTTTCGGCTTCAATCGCCGGGCCGGCGTCGAAAATATCGACATAGCCTTGATAGCTGAAACCCTCGCCCTTGAGCATGGCCAGCGCCGGTTCGGTATCGGGATGGACACGGCCGATGATGTTGCGCGCATCCTCGGAAAGAAAGCACGTGTACAGGGGGAACTTGGGCATCAGCTCGGCAATAAAGGCCTTATTACCAACCCCGGTAAGGTAGTCAGCTTGGCTGAATTCCATCTTAAAAAAGTGCCGCCCCAGGCTTTCCCAGAACGGCGAACGGCCCTGCTCATCGGACATGCCGCGCATCTCGGCAATCACCTTGTCGCCAAACAGCTCACGGAACTCGGCGATAAACAAAAAGCGCGCTTTCGACAACAAACGACCATTGAGGCCGCTGCGCTGGTCGCTGCGCAAAAACAGCGAGCACAGTTCGGAGTTGCCCGTCAGGTCGTTAGCCAGAAACAGCGTGGGGATTTGCCGGTGGATATTCAGCTCTTGGGACGCGCTGACAGTCAAGCCGACGCGGTAGTTGTACCAAGGCTCACGCAGACCAACGGCGCCTGCGACCGCCGAGATACCGACCACCTCACCGTTGTCGTCTTCCAGCACAAACAGGTAGTCCGCATCGGCGCGCGCAGCTTCGCCGCTGAAGGTTTTTTCGGCCCAACCGACGCGGTGCGCCAAGCGCTCCTCATTGGCGGGCAAGGTGGTCAGACCAGCGCCGGTGCTGCGCGCCAACTGGAACAGGGCAGGCAAATCGGCGCTGCGGACGGGACGAACGATCATGCGTTAACTCCTTCCTTAAACCGCAACCAAGCGCACGCTCACGCCTTCACCGACGCCCAAGGCCTCGGCGGCCGCAACACTGAGGGTAACGGGCTTACCCGGCACCCAATCCAGCTCCGCGACAATCGCGCGGAAATCCTGCAACTGGCCATTGCAGACCAAGTAGGGTCGACTGCCCTTACTCGGCTCGCTTTTTTCTACCGCAACGCGCACGGGCACCACGCGGCTCTGAGCAATCGAGCGGATGCCCGAGGTGCGCGCATGCAGGGTCGGGCCGCCATCGAAGATGTCGATGTAATGATCAGTCTCGAAGCCTTCACGCATCAGAATGTCAAAGCTGATCTGCGCGCGCGGGTGCACTTGGCCCATGGATTCTTGAGCGGCATCGGGCAGTAATGGCACGTAAATCGGGTAATGCGGCATCAACTCAGCAAGGAAGGTGCGACTCTTCAGGCCACACAAACGCTCGGCCTCGGTGTAATTCATGTCGAAAAAGTTGCGCCCCACCGCATCCCAGAACGGCGAATCACCCGCCTCATCGCTGGTTCCGACGATTTCCACCACCACCGCATCGGCAAAGCGCTCCGGGTGATTGGCCAGAAACAGTAAGCGTGCCCGCGAGTTCAGCTCCGACCAGGCGGTGTTCACCAAGGCCCGGTCAACATAGAAGCTGGTCAACAAACTGTTGCCGGTGAGGTCATGGCACAGCGAGAGGACGTGAATCTTGTTATGGATTTTCAACTCACGGGAGTTGTGCACAAAGGTTTCGTTACGGAAGCTGTAAAACGGCTCGGAATAACCCGCCGAAGCGACGATGCCGGAGCAGCCGACCAGACGGCCGCTGGCGCTGTCTTCCAGCACGAAGAAGTAACTTTCTTCACCGTTAAAGCTGACTTCAGCGGCAAACGAGGCTTCCGAAGCAGCAATTTTTTCACGCAGACGATCACTGTCGTCCGGCAGTGAAGTCACACCAACCGGGCTGTCCGCGGCCAGACGCTGCACGTCAGTCAGGTCAGCCATTTGCGCGGGGCGCATCACCAGCATGGTGCCACTCCTTTTGATAAAAACTCTAAGAGGCGCTTGCGAGCCACTTAGAGAAAACCGCAACCGTAGTTACGGCACACACAGAGACGGGCGTCCTTGCTGTTAGCTCAACCCTTCCATGGGTCGAGCGAACCGGCTATCAGGCCTGCGTTAGCTTGGCCACTGCACGCTCTAGGCGGGCCAGACCTTCATCGATATCGGCGTCTTCGACCACCAGGCTTGGGGCGAAGCGCACCACGTCCGGGCTGGCCTGCAGGACCATCACGCCTTCAATCGCCGCTGCATCGAGAATGGCCTTGGCCTTGCCCTTCCAGGCATCAGACAGCACCGCACCGATCAACAAGCCCAGACCGCGCACCTCGCTGAATACGCCGTATTGCTGGCCGATCTGCTCCAGCTTGGTTTTGAAGCGCTGATGCTTGGCGCTGACGCCCGCTAGCACCTCGGGGGTGTTGATCACATCGATGACCGCTTCACCCACCGCACAGGCCAACGGGTTACCGCCGTAGGTGGTGCCATGGGTGCCGACGGCTAGGTGCTTGGCCAGCTCATGAGTGGTGAGCATGGCGCCAATCGGGAAACCGCCGCCCAAGCTCTTAGCGCTGGAGAGAATATCGGGTGTGACGCCGTAATGCTGATAGGCAAACAGCGAACCGCTGCGGCCCATACCGCTTTGCACCTCATCAAACACCAGCAGGGCATTGTGCTGGTCGCACAGTTCGCGCGCGGCTTGCAGGTAAGCCAAATCGGCTGGCATAACGCCGCCCTCACCCTGAATCGGCTCCAGCACCACGGCGCAGGTTTTATCCGACACGGCGGCTTTCAGCGCTTCGATATCGTTAAAAGGAATGTGGCTAATGCCCTGAATTTTCGGACCAAAGCCCTCGGAGTATTTCGGCTGACCACCCACGCTGACGGTAAACAGGGTGCGGCCGTGAAAGCTGTTGGTCGCCGCAATGATTTCGCATTTGTCTTCGCCGTATTTATCAAACGCGACGCGACGAGCCAGCTTGAACGCCGCCTCGTTGGCTTCAGCACCGGAGTTACAGAAGAACACCCGGTCAGCGAACGTGGCGTCGATCAGCTTGCGGGCTAGGCGCAGGGCCGGCTCGTTGGTAAACACGTTGGACACATGCCAAAGCTTGCCGGCCTGTTCAGTCAGTGCCGCAACCAAGGCAGGATGGGCGTGGCCCAGCACATTAACGGCGATGCCGCCGGCAAAGTCGATCAGCTCGCGACCGCTTTGATCCCACACACGCGAACCGGCGCCGCGCACGGGGATAAACGCTGCGGGTGCGTAGTTGGGCACCATCACCTGATCGAAATCGGCGCGCTGCACCGGGTCACGTTGAACCGGGTGGCGCTCCACCGGATCGTGCTGAACAGACATCTGAACTCTCCTGACAAGGAACACCTGTATTGGCAAACAGGTGACGTAAGCGATTGTAGGGACTGAGCCAAGGTTGGCATTGCCGCCATGCGACAACTTCTTACAGCGCCAACCCAAGGAAAACCGCTGCTTGCGCAAATGCGACAGAAAGCATCGGGAAGGCGCAGTTTAAATGCAGCTCGCCACCTTGGCGCGGTTTAATCGGCCCTGGGCAAAAGGTTTTTATCGCTTACGGCTCCCTGCGCACGGGCTCTGCAGGCTCGGCGCACATGCGCCACCTAAGTCGCGCACCAAGAGGCTCGGTTTAGCTCACGCGGGGACGGGAATACTGGCCGGCACAGGCGGAGTTTCCAGCTGCAGAAACTCAATCAGCTGAGCTTTCTGCGCCATGGCATCTTGGTAACCCAACTCGATCAACTCGCTGCAATAACCCGGCTCAAATAACAGGTAACTCAGCACACCAGCGCCGCTGGCCTTGGTTGCCCCCGGGCCACGCAAAAATAGACGCAGTGCTTTGGGCAGCTCATGCCGATGACGCGCAGCAATTCGGTCCAGCGGCTGGCTGGGTGAAATCACCAACACATCCACCGGCTTTAGACCCAACCCGCGCGGCTGATTCTCAGCCGGGATCAGCCGGCCCATCTGATTCAGCCGCTCCAGCAACTCGATATCGCTTTCCAAGTTGTCAATAAAGGTGCTGTTGAGCATATGCCCGCTGATCTGCGCCAGGCTCGGCGGGCGGGTTTGCCGCGAGCGCACCACCGGCGCCTGTGCCTGCGGGCCAACCGGGTTATCACTGACCCCCACCACTAACACCCGACTCGCCCCCAGATGCAGTGCTGGGCTGATCGGTGCGGACTGACGCACCGCACCATCGCCAAAGTATTCGCGGTTGATCTTTACCGGCGGGAATATCAGTGGAATCGAGGCACTGGCCAGTAGATGCTCCAGTGCCAGACGGGTCGGCACGCCCACACGGCGATGACGAAACCAAGGGTCGATAGCCGCACGGCCTTGATAAAAGGTCACCGCTTGGCCGCTTTCATAGCCAAAGGCGGTGACGGCCACCGCACGCAGCTTGCGGTGGCGCACGGCAGCGGCAATCCCGCTGAAGTCCATCTCCTTCGCCAGCAATTTGGCCAGCGGCGCACTGTCGAGCAGCGCCACCGGCACCTCGCCGCCCAAGCCGAGCAGACTGTGGCCGATAAAGCGGCTGGCTTGGCGTAGCACGCCCGGCCAATCACTGCGGTACACCTGGTGGGTATGAAAACCCTGCCAAACACTGGTCAGCCGGCGCACTGCCTCTCGGAAGTGCAACGCCCCGCAGGCTAAACCCACGGCATTGATGGCGCCGGCTGAGGTACCGACGATCACCGGGAAGGGATTATGCGATGCATCAGGGAGCAGATCAGCAATCGCCGCCAGCACACCCACTTGGTAGGCCGCCCGCGCACCACCGCCGGAAAGAATCAGCCCGGTAATTGGCTGACTGGTTGAAGCGCTGTGCGACATAGGCTGTTCCCCACTTTTTTGCCAGTATAGGAGCCAGCCAAGCGCACGCGGAACCCGCACACGCCAAGAAAACGAGCCTTATTGCGCAGTCCGCCAATTGAATGACAGCTCAGCGCTTCTTTTTATAGAGCTTTGCCTCACCTTGCGGCCGCGTCTTGAAGCGTCGATGCGCCCACAGATACTGCTCAGGACAAACGCTGACGGCCTGCTCAATCCATTGATTAATCCGCAGGCAATCCGCTTCATCGTTTTCAGTGGGAAAATTCACCAGCGGCGGATGGATCACCAATCGATAGCCTTGGCCGTCGGGTAAACGCTGCTGGGTAAAGGGTATTACCTGCGCCCGGCCCATGCGCGCGAACTTACTGGTCGCTGTCACCGTGGCGGCGGGCACGCCGAACAACGGCACAAAGATACTGCGCTGGGCGCCGTAGTCCTGATCCGGCGCGTACCAGACGATGCCGCCGCCACGCAGCAGCTTGAGCATGCCACGCACATCATCACGGCCAATCACGCCAAGCAGGCGCTGCTCGCGGCCGCAGCGCTGCACATAATCGAATAGCGGGTTCTTATGCGGTCGGTACATGCCATACACGCCTTGCTCCAACCCTAAAAGGCCGCCGCCCATTTCCAGGGTGGTGAAATGCAGCGCCATCAAGATCACCCCCTGACCGTCAGCCTCGGCTTGGCGCAAATGTTCCAGCCCCTCGACGGTGCCCAGCCGACGCAGACGCTCGGCGGGCCACCACCAAGCAATGGCCATCTCAAAGAAGGTAATCCCGGTCGAAGCGAAGTTTTCTTTTAATAGCGCCTTTCGGTCAGCCGCCGTCATGTGCGGGAAACACAGCCCTAAGTTGCGCGCCGCGATCTGCCGCCGCGAGCGGGCCAGGCTGTACATCAACGCGCCAAGACCACGACCCAGCAGTAGCAGCGCTTTATAAGGCAGCTGGGCGATCAGCCATAACAGGCCTAAGCCAAGCCACAACAGCCAGAAACGCGGGTGCAGAAAATAAGTGCGGAAAACAGGACGATCCATAACACAGGTCCAAAGCATGCAACAAAGCGCGGCATTCTATCAGGAGTTTTCCGCGCCCTTGGTTTAGCCGCTTGCAACTTGCTAGCGCGCGGCGTTCTCGCTATAAGTCCGGCTTAATTTATTAGGCCGCGTCAGGCAAACCATGAGCCAAGCTGATCTTCTCGAGCAAGACCCTGTATTCCAGCTAAAAGGCAGCATGCTGGCTATCACCGTGATGGAGCTGGCGCACAACGACCTCGCCCGCCTCGATTTGCAACTGAGCGAAAAAGTTGCGCAAGCCCCAGCTTTTTTCAGCAATACCCCGCTGGTGTTGGCCCTCGACAAATTGCCGGAGGGTGAAGGCGAGCTCGATCTAGCTGAGCTAATGGCCGTGTGTCGCAAGCATGGCCTGCGTACGTTAGCGATCCGTGCCAACCGCGAAGCTGACATTGCAGCGGCTGAAACACTGGACTTACCAGTACTGCCGCCCTCGGGCGCGCGCGAGCGGCTGATCGAACTCGCACCGCCGACACCACAAAAACCTGCTGAGCCGGAGCTCAAACCGAGCAAAATCATTACCAGTCCAGTACGCGGCGGCCAGCAAGTGTATGCCCAAGGCGGCGACCTCATTGTCTTGGCCCCGGTTAGCGCCGGTGCGGAACTTCTCGCCGATGGCAACATCCATGTGTACGCCCCGATGCGCGGTCGTGCGCTAGCGGGCATCAAGGGCAACCTAAAGGCGCGGATTTTCTGTCAACAAATGGGCGCCGAGTTGCTCTCCATCGCTGGCCACTACAAGGTCTCTGAGGACTTACGCCGTGAGCCACTATGGGGCGAAGCGGTGCAGGTCAGCTTGTCGGGTGACGTGTTGAACATCACCCGCCTTTAACGGATACTGCCGCCACTTTTCAAACAGGGCATCCGGACGCCTGAATAGGCCACGGAACCTGCGTTTTCTCTACCTTTTAGGGTGAATCACCTTGGCCAAGATCCTCGTTGTTACGTCCGGTAAAGGTGGTGTTGGTAAAACCACCACCAGCGCTGCCATTGGTACCGGCCTTGCCCTTCGCGGGCACAAAACTGTCATCGTCGATTTCGACGTCGGCCTGCGTAACCTTGACTTGATCATGGGCTGCGAACGACGCGTGGTGTATGACTTCGTCAACGTGGTCAACGGCGAAGCGACCCTGTCGCAGGCGCTGATTAAAGATAAGCGCCTGGATAATCTGTTTGTGTTGGCTGCCAGCCAGACGCGCGACAAAGATGCGCTGACCCAGGAAGGCGTTGAGAAAGTTATCAACGGGCTGCGTGAAACCTTCGAATACGTGGTCTGCGACTCGCCGGCCGGTATCGAAAAAGGCGCGCACTTGGCCATGTACTTCGCTGATGAAGCGATTGTGGTGACCAACCCGGAGGTTTCCTCGGTGCGTGACTCAGACCGCATGCTCGGCCTGTTGGCGAGCAAATCGCGGCGTGCCGAGAAAGGCGAAGAGCCGATCAAGGAACACTTGCTGCTGACCCGCTATAACCCAGAACGTGTGGTCAAAGGCGAAATGCTCGGCGTGGAAGACGTTGAGGAAATCCTCGCCATCCGCCTGCTCGGCGTGATCCCTGAGTCGCAAGCGGTGCTCAAGGCCTCGAACCAAGGTGTGCCGGTGATTCTGGATGACCAGAGCGACGCAGGCCAAGCCTACAGCGACGCGGTTGACCGCCTGCTGGGCAAGGAAGTGGCGCATCGGTTCCTCGATGTGCAAAAGAAGGGATTCATGCAGCGCATGTTTGGGGGTCGTGAATGAATATTTTTGATTTCTTTCGTGAGCGAAAGAAAGAAACCACGGCGTCTATTGCCAAAGAACGCCTGCAAATCATCGTCGCCCACGAGCGCGGCCAGCGCAGCCAGCCGGACTACCTGCCAGCCCTGCAGCAAGAGCTGGTTGAAGTGATCCGCAAGTACGTCAACATCGACTCGGATCAAGTCCAGGTCGCACTGGAAAACCAAGGCAGCTGTTCCATTTTGGAACTCAACATCACCCTGCCAGACCGCTAAACCGGTTATCACAGCAGAGCCTGTATCAATGGCGGCCTTAATGGCCGTCATTTTATTTCAGCCTTACACAAAACCTGTAGGTGCGGACTTGTCCGCGAAGCGTTTAAGCAGCACCGGCAAAGTCATCGCAGGCAAGCCCGCTCCTACACCAGCAGACCGACGCGCACTCAAGAAGCCCATGCCCCTCAGCCAAGTAGAAATTCTCCACCAAGACGCCGCCCTGCTGGTGATTAACAAGCCCACCCTACTGCTGTCGGTGCCCGGCCGCGCGGAAGATAATCGTGATTGCTTGGTCACCCGCCTGCAGGAAAACGGTTACCCAGAAGCACGCATCGTCCATCGCCTGGACTGGGAAACCTCAGGCATCATCGTTCTCGCCCGCGACGCCGACAGCCACCGCGAACTGTCGCGCCAGTTCCACGACCGCGAAACCGAGAAAGCCTACACCGCGCTGTGCTGGGGCCAACCCGAGCTGGACAGCGGCAGCATCGACCTGCCACTGCGTTACGACCCACCGACTAAACCACGCCACGTGGTCGACCATGAACAAGGCAAACATGCGTTGACCTACTGGAAAGTGCTGGAGCGTTGCGGCGATTTTTGCCGCGTCGAGCTCACACCGATCACTGGCCGCTCACACCAACTGCGCGTGCACATGCTCTCCATCGGTCATCCGCTGCTCGGCGACGGCCTGTATGCCCACGCGCAAGCGCTCGCCGCCTACCCACGCCTGTGCCTGCACGCCCGCATGCTCTGCCTGACCCATCCGCAAACAGGCGAGCGCATGCGCTTTGAGTGCCTGGCACCGTTTTAAGGACAGATCGCATTGATAAGCACTGTAGGGTGGATGACGCTATTTTCATCCACCATTGCCGTTGGTGGATGGGTAAAGCGCCATCCACCCTACGAGGCTGAAAGCACTCCGTAACCCTGATTGCATCCAGGCTGCTTTCACCCCTGCTTACGCGGCCAGATCAGGGTAAAGCACGCTCCACCGAGGCTTTCGCTGCGGCTGATTTGCGCACGACCGCTGTGCCAGTAGGTGATACGGCGCACGATGGACAAACCCAGACCATGTCCGCCAGAGGCGCGGGTGCGGCTGTCGTCCAAGCGCAAAAAGGGTGTAAAAATGTGCTCCCAGGCCTCTTCCGGCACGCCGGGGCCGTCATCTTCGACATCCACCCGGCAACGCTGCGCGCCTATCTGGTAACTCACCCGCACCCGCGACTCAGCATGGCGCATGGCGTTGCTCACCAAGTTCTGCAGGGCACGGTGCAGGTAGCGCAGCTCAGCCTCAACACAGGCGCCGCCGCCATCCAAGGCATCGCGTGAAGGGCCGTGTTCAACCCGCACGCTGGCGCGCAGCGGAGCCAGCTCGGTAACCACTTGATCGATCAGCTCATTCAGGTCGACCTGCTGGAAGTTCAGCGCTGGCGCACCCTGCTCGAGGCGTGCGTAGGTGAGCATTTCGTCGACCAACTTGTCGAGGTCCTGAATATCATTGTCCATGCCCGCCATGTATTTACGCCGCGCCGCATCGGTTTGCGCATCACCGATCATCTCCAGGCCGAAACGCAACCGCGCCACTGGCGTGCGCAGTTCGTGTGACACCGCCCGCACCATCTCCCGCTGAATACCCAAAGACCGCTGCAGGTGCTCAGCCATGGCGTTAAAAGCCGCTGCCAGCCGCGCCACTGAATCTGTGCCACGGGTTGGCGCGCGGGCATCCAAGCGGCCACTGGCAATCTGCGTGGCCGCCGCCTCGACGTCACGCAAGCGCTGCTCCAGCGGCCGCACCAACAGGTAAACCATCATGCCGATCAGGCTCAGGCTAAGTGCGCCGATCAGCACCAACCATTGCGCCGGGTAAGGGTCCATCTGGTAAAGAGGACCGATTTCCAGCACCCAAGGCGTGTCGACGATGCCGGAGAACACATAAATGCTGTCACCGCCACGGCCCAAGGCCATCACCGTATCGCCTTCATCCACGCGGCGACGCTGGTCAGGGTCGAGGTCGGCCTGATCGAGGCGCACTAGGCGCAGGTCGAAACCGAAGCGCTTATCGCGCTTAAGCGCGGCCAGCCGGCTTGGCTGCTCGTCCCAGGGGTAGCGCACCAGCTCATCAATCAACAAAAAGCTGGTGGCACGCGCCAGTTGCTCACTGACCTGCTGCACATCGGCGACCAGCAACAGCGGCTGTTCCCCCAGCTGGCTGTAAATGCGCGCCTCGTGCGGGCCGGTCTGCTGCACCAGCACCTGGCCACGGCGCAGGTTGTTGCGCGCGCTGCTGTCGAGGCCAGCCTCAGGCAGCGACGAGACCTGCATCGGAATACCGAGCAAACGCCCCCACACCGCGACGGCGCGGCGCCGCTCAATGTCCACCATCGGCGTGAGGTTATCAGCCATCAGGCGGAAGGTGCCCTGGGCCAGACGTTCGCGGTATTGATCCACACGCACGTCGTTAAGTAACTGCAGCGCGCCGACACCGAGCAATGCCACCAGCACCAGCACGGCCAGCATGCCGGCATAGATACGCAGGAAGATCGAATTCATGGGCGGCTCACGGCGCAGTTCATGCCATGGCCTCGGCTGCCTCGGCCACAAACAGATAACCCTTGCTGCGCACCGTTTTGATCAAGCGCGGGTGCATCGGGTCATCACCGATTTTCGGCCGAATACGCGAAATACGCACGTCGATGGAGCGGTCCTGGCCGTCGTACTCAATGCCGCGCAGGGCGTTGAAGATTTCCTCGCGGGAGAGAATCCGCCCGGCGTTGGAGGTCAGCAGCCACAACAAATCGAACTCGGCACTGGTCAGCTCAATGCCCTGCTCACCCAGCCAGGCCTCGCGCATGGCACTGTCGATCACCAGCGGGCCGAACTGCAAACGCCGGCGCTCGCTCAGCTCTTGCGCCTCATTGCTTTCATGGCGGCGCAGCAGCGCGCGGATACGCGCCAGCAACACGCGCGGACGCACTGGCTTGTAGACATAGTCGTCCGCACCCATCTCCAGGCCGAGCACCTGATCCATGTCGTCGGTGCGTGCGGTCAGCATCAGAATCGGCCCCTCGTATTGCCCGCGCACCTTGCGGCAGATCGATAAGCCATCCTCGCCCGGCAGCATCAGGTCGAGAATCACCAGGTCAGGTTGCTCCTGCAAAATCCGCGCAGCCGCCTTGGCACCGTCCATTTCAATGGACACATTAAGGCCGTTGCTTTGCAAGTATTCACGGGTCAACTCAGCCAGACGTTGATCGTCTTCCACGATTAGAATTTGCCAATCTTGCTGCTCCACCACATTCACTCCTGACACGGCTGCGCCCCGATCGAGGCGCGCCGCATTGTAACAATGCACAGCCCTCAGCACAGCGCATGCCAGCCATTAGGCAAAACACAACATATAGTGTTGAGCTGTGATGCCTTACACATCTTCAAAGGTCGTTGTCAAAGCCATTTAACTGGCGACGAGTGGTCATACCAGAGCAACCCCAAGGCCCATGCGGGCTGGCCAAAGTTACCCAAGGTTAACCCACAGGGTTATCCACAAGGCGCACACAACTGTCGCCTTGCAATGATCTGTTTAGCGCTCTATCTTGTATCCCCATCGCGCCAAACACCTATATGTTGGGTTTTGCTGATTTACCGGCCTTAGCACAAACGTCCTGCTTAGGTCTCCTAGCAGGCCAACTCCGGTGGTTAAAACCGTTCTTTGCAACAACCATCCACCGCCCACGCGATGGGTGCTAATAAAGCCCAAACAAAGCGTGACGGTGGCTTTAATTCGGTGTAGTGCCCACAGGCACGCACCACTAGGTATTGTGGTTCTGGCCCTTAACGCCAGCGCCAGTGACTTTTGAGCCAGGAAGGTGCTTGAGTCGTGCCCTTTCCGACCTCAATGATGATGTACGCGCCGGCCCGAGCTGGCGTGTGACGTTGTTACAGCGATGAACGAACGGTCAGCACGCCACGTGTCCAACCTTATAAATACAGAACACGGAGACATTTAATGCATACCGACAGCACTCGCGAGACGCCCAAGGCCGCTGCGCCACAAGCCAGCGACAACCTTGACGTGGCCGCTACCGCGCCAGGTCAGCTGCGTGTGATCAAGCGTAATGGCACCGTGGTGCCGTACACCGACGACAAGATCACCGTGGCCATCACCAAGGCTTTTCTCGCTGTTGAAGGCGGCACCGCTGCCGCCTCGTCGCGTATTCATGAAACCGTTGCGCGCCTGACCGAACAAGTTAGCGCCACCTTTAAGCGCCGCATGCCATCAGGCGGCACTATCCATATCGAAGAAATCCAAGACCAAGTCGAATTGGCCCTGATGCGTTCCGGCGAGCAGAAAGTGGCCCGCGACTACGTGATCTACCGTGAGTCGCGCAGCCAGGCGCGCAAGAGCGTTGCAGCCACTGATATCGCCCAGCCGCACCCCAGCATCCGCGTCACCCACCTCGACGGTACTGTTGCGCCGCTGGACATGGGCCGCCTGGACACCATCATCCGTGAGGCCTGCGAAGGCCTGGCTGAAGTCGATGGCGCCCTGATCCAGAAAGAAACCCTGAAGAACCTCTACGACGGCGTTGCACAAAGCGACGTCAGCACCGCGCTGGTGATGACCGCCCGCACCCTGGTTGAGCGTGAGCCGAACTACAGCTACGTCACCGCCCGCCTGCTGATGGACAACATCCGCGCCGAAGCGCTGAACTACCTCGGTGTCGCGGTCAGCGCCACCCACCATGAAATGGTCGACTTCTACGCCCAAGCATTGCCGGCCTACATCGCCAAAGGCATTGAGCTGGAACTGCTCAACCCGGTGCTGGCCACCTTTGACCTGGAAAAACTCGGCAAGGCGATCAACCACGAGCGCGATCAGCAGTTCACCTACCTGGGCCTGCAGACTCTTTACGACCGCTACTTCATCCACAAAGATGGCGTACGCATCGAGCTGCCACAGGTGTTCTTTATGCGCGTGGCCATGGGCCTGGCGATTGAAGAGAAGCACAAAGAAGACCGCGCCATCGAGTTCTACAACCTGCTGTCCTCGTTCGACTACATGTCGTCCACGCCGACCCTGTTCAACGCCGGCACCCTGCGTCCGCAGCTGTCGTCGTGCTACCTGACCACCGTGCCGGATGACCTGTCGGGCATTTATCACGCCATCCACGACAACGCCATGCTCTCCAAGTTTGCCGGTGGTTTGGGTAACGACTGGACCCCAGTGCGTTCGCTGGGCGCCTACATCAAGGGTACCAACGGCAAATCCCAGGGCGTTGTACCGTTCCTTAAAGTGGTAAACGACACCGCTGTTGCAGTTAACCAGGGCGGCAAGCGCAAGGGCGCGGTCTGCGCCTACCTGGAAACCTGGCACATGGACATCGAAGAGTTCATCGAGCTGCGTAAAAACACCGGTGACGACCGTCGCCGCACCCACGACATGAACACGGCCAACTGGATCCCTGACCTGTTTATGAAGCGCGTGTTCGACGATGGCCAATGGACCCTGTTTTCGCCAAGCGAAGTACCCGACCTACACGACCTCACCGGTAAAGCCTTCGAGGAGCGCTACGAGTACTACGAAGCCCTGACCCAGTTCGGCGGTAAGATCAAGCTGTTCAAGACCATCCAAGCCAAAGATCTGTGGCGCAAGATGCTCTCCATGCTGTTTGAAACCGGCCACCCATGGCTGACCTTCAAAGACCCATGCAACCTGCGCAGCCCGCAGCAGCACGTGGGCGTGGTCCACAGCTCGAACCTGTGCACCGAGATCACCTTGAACACCAACGCCGACGAAATCGCCGTGTGTAACTTGGGCTCGATCAACCTGCCGAACCACATCAAAGACGGCAAGCTGGACACCGCAAAGCTGGAAAAAACCGTCAACACCGCTGTACGCATGCTCGATAACGTTATCGACATCAACTACTACAGCGTGCCGCAGGCGCGTAACTCCAACTTCAAGCACCGCCCGGTAGGCCTTGGCATCATGGGCTTCCAGGACGCGCTGTACCTGCAGCACATCGCCTACGGCTCGGACGCCGCCGTTGAGTTCGCCGACAAGTCGATGGAAGCGGTCAGCTACTACGCCATCCAGGCTTCCTGTGACCTGGCCGACGAGCGCGGCAGCTATGAGACCTTCCAAGGTTCGTTGTGGAGCAAAGGCATCCTGCCGCTGGATTCGCAGCAGATTTTGATCGAGCAGCGCGGCCAGAAGTACATCGACGTTGACCTGACCGAGTCCCTGGACTGGGCACCGGTGCGCGCCCGTGTGCAGAAAGGCATTCGTAACTCCAACATCATGGCCATCGCCCCGACCGCCACCATCGCCAACATCACCGGTGTGTCGCAGTCGATCGAACCGACCTACCAGAACCTCTATGTGAAATCGAACCTGTCGGGCGAATTCACCGTGATCAACCCCTACCTGGTTCGTGACCTCAAAGCCCGCGGCCTGTGGGACTCGGTGATGATCAACGACCTCAAGTACTACGACGGCTCCGTGCAGCAGATCGAGCGTATCCCGCAAGAGCTGAAAGAGCTCTATGCCACCGCGTTTGAAGTCGACACCAAGTGGATTGTTGACGCCGCCAGCCGCCGCCAGAAGTGGATCGACCAAGCCCAGTCGCTGAACCTGTACATCGCTGGCGCCTCGGGCAAGAAGCTCGACGTGACCTACCGCATGGCCTGGTACCGTGGCCTGAAAACCACCTACTACCTCCGTGCTCTGGCTGCGACCAGCACCGAGAAGTCCACCATCAGCACCGGCAAACTGAATGCAGTGTCCAATGGCGGCATCGACGAAGGCTTTAGCGCCGCACCGGCCAAGGCAGCGGATGTAGAAATGAGTGCCGGTCCAGCACCCGTGCCAAAGGCTTGTGCGATCGACGAGCCAGACTGCGAAGCGTGTCAATAAGCGCGCGGATCTGAGCGGCGCGCGCGTTGTTGCCTAGTCGGTCGGCCCCCATCACATACAGTCGTGTGCTCAGGGGCTCCAACCGACCAGGTGCCTAGCGCTCACTCGCTCAGCTACACGCTCGAATGTCGAGCAAAGAGCACAAGCAACACAGCAGTATCGGGAGAAGGGCAAGCAACACAGCCCTCCCCACTTATTACCAGCCCCCGCCCTAACCGGCGTGGGCCTCGGGGCAACGGCCAGCCACTAGAGCCACCCCCGACCAGCGGTACCTGTTTTGCCTTTGCGCGCTGTATGCAACGGAACACACTTAATTTGTATATCCACACAGGTCGGTTATTTCACCGGCCCGTAAGCAGGAGCCAAGCCATGCTGAGCTGGGATGAATTTGACAAGGAAGACGGCAGCGATGCCGTTGTAGCTAACAACGCCTCTGCCCACCTGGCAGACATGAGCTTCGACAAACTCGACCAAGTTGGCGGTGCTGCCGCCGTTGAAGCTCGTGCCGTGGCTGGCGATGACAGTGCTGCTGTAGCACGTGCAAAAGCCTCACTCGACCAACTCGACATCGCCGAAGGCCTGGCCGAGCTGGAAGGCACTGCCGCGCGCGTTGCCGTTGATGAAAAACGCATGATCAACTGTCGCGCCGACCTCAACCAACTCGTACCCTTCAAGTACGACTGGGCTTGGCAGAAGTACCTGGATGGTTGCGCCAACCACTGGATGCCGCAAGAAGTGAACATGAACGCCGACATCGCGTTGTGGAAAACCCCAGACGGCCTGACCGACGACGAACGCCGCATCGTTATGCGCAACCTCGGCTTCTTCTCCACCGCCGACAGCCTGGTGGCTAACAACCTCGCCCTGGCCGTGTACCGCCTGATCACCAACCCGGAGTGCCGCCAGTACATCCTGCGCCAGACCTTCGAAGAGGCGATCCATACCCACGCCTACCAGTACTGCATCGAATCGCTGGGCATGGATGAAGGCGCGATCTTCAACATGTACCACGAGATTCCATCGGTCGCGAAGAAAGCCAGCTGGGGCCTCAAGTACACTCGCTCGATCTCCGATCCGACCTTCAACACCGGCACGGTCGAGACCGACAAAGAACTGCTGCGCAACCTGATCGCCTACTACTGCGTACTGGAAGGCATCTTCTTCTATTGCGGCTTCACCCAGATCCTCTCCATGGGTCGCCGCAACAAAATGACCGGCGTGGCTGAGCAGTTCCAGTACATCCTGCGTGACGAGTCCATGCACTTGAACTTCGGCATCGACGTGATCAACCAGATCAAGATCGAAAACCCGCACCTGTGGGATGCCCAGCTCAAAGACGAAGCCACCCAGATGATCCTGCAGGGCACTCAGCTGGAAATCGAATACGCACGCGACACCATGCCGCGCGGCGTACTGGGCATGAACGCCGCGATGATGGAGGACTACCTCAAGTTCATCGCCAACCGTCGTCTGACCCAGATTGGTTTGAAGGAAGAGTACCCAGGCACCACTAACCCCTTCCCATGGATGAGCGAAATCATGGACTTGAAGAAAGAGAAGAACTTCTTCGAGACGCGGGTTATTGAGTATCAGACCGGTGGGGCGTTGAGCTGGGATTGATTCCGGTCACTCACTAAAGAGATTAAGAGCGCTTTACCTGAAATGGATGTTTGGGGTGGCGATTTAAAGTAAGAGCCCCGCCTAGTGCGGGGCTTTTTATTAACAGACCAAAAAGCTCCACACCATAATCATTAAAAAACTAAACCCGGCATAGGTCTTTATCAAAAATAAAAAATAAACTTTTGAAAACCTAGACATCTCGAAGGAAAAAACTGCAATGCGCTTAGAGGGAATTTGGAAGCGTGATCATATACGTCGAAAAAAAGACTCCGCTCGTAAGGCGCGTATGAATTGCAACTGGCCAATACATGCCGAGATCATTGCTAATGCTTTCAAAAAATTCTCAGAAATTGCGGCCCGTGACGGAGTTTATTTATATATTAACGAGCCATGTTTAAATTTCTCGAAAGCCCTAGCCGAGATTGAAAGCCCTGGACAGTCTAGACCATGGGGACAAACAACTCTAAATTTAAGCTTTGGTAATACTTGGACTGGCGAAGGAGTCGTTAACAGAACTGAAAAAGGCACGGAAAATTCGCCTGACATGGAGATTGGCGCCGCATTGTTTGTGCACCACTCTCCAGCTCAAGGAGTCATTCAAGTATTCTTAGAAAAACCATATATTCGAGCAGGCGACAGCAAGGCATGGAATGGAGAAGGGCTTCTAGTTGAACACACTTTAAATACAGATGACTTAACCCTCCACTGGGCCGAGACACAAATCAATAGACTACTTACTTTTAACAGAGTTGAAAGCGTGCTATTGCGCCCTAGCCAACTAGACAAACTCAAAGTAAGAGCATGGCATTTTCTCGATATTCGAAACCGCAGGGGCTACCTTAAAACCTTCCAACATATATTCACCCAATGGGAATTGGTTGTCCTAGCAGGTGTAATATTTATTGCGGGAATTTTGTTTTCAAACCTCCTGAACTCATAGAATAGGAAAAAGGGGACAGATTTATTTTCTGAGCGACTGCGCTGAACCAACCCTCCCTTTTCGCCCTTGCGGCGAGTTACTTTCTCTTTGCGCGCGCAAAGAGAAAGTAACCAAAGAGAAAGCGCGCCCGGCATCCGGGTTTCGCTGCGCTCAACTCCCCTCGCTACGGGATTCGGGGACCGCGCTGTTTGGGTGATTTGTGGAAAGCGGAGCGAAAGGCAAAAGCGATATAAAAGCAGAGCAACGGCAGCAAATAGCCCGGACAATCACCGCAGCGGTGGATGGGTAAAGCGTCATCCACCCTACGCATACTGTCGTGTAGGGTGGACAACGCGAAGCTTGTCCACCACGGTTGAACGACCCCACCGCTCAAGGATGAGTCGCCATGCCCAACTACCGCCGCGCCCGTGTTGCCGGTGCCACTTACTTCTTTACCGTCAACCTGCGTGACCGCAGCAGCAATCTGCTGATCCGTGAAATCGAGCTATTGCGCGAAACGGTGCGCGCAACGCGGTTGCGGCATCCCTTCCATATCGATGCCTGGGTGGTACTGCCCGAACACATGCACTGCATGTGGACACTGCCACCCGGCGATGCCGACTTTGCGCTGCGCTGGAAGGTCATCAAATTCGCCTTCGCCAAACGTATGCTACTCACGGAGACGCGCACCATAAATCAACAACGCAGGCGCGAGCGTGGCATCTGGCAACGGCGCTACTGGGAACACCTGATCCGTGATGAACGGGATTACCAACGCCACTTCGACTACATCCATTACAACCCCATCAAACACGGGCATGTCGAACGGCTGGCGGACTGGCCCTATTCAAGCTTTCACCGTGCCGTGGCACAGGGGGTGTATTCAGAAGATTGGTGCGTCGAGCCGGAGCCGGCGGCGAGCGGTTTTGGGGAGTGAGCCTGTAACGCACCAACCACCGCAACGGTGGATGGATAAAGTGTCATCCACCCTACTCGCTAAAGCCTGCCTGGCCTCTGGCTATTTTTTCTTGTCGTCTTTACCCACTTCGTGACCAATCACCCCGCCAACAGCAGCGCCAACGCCGGTGCACAGCACGCCGCCGCACAACAAATGACCGGCCACCCCGCCGACCACGGCGCCGCCTGCGGTGGTTTTGTCTTGGTGAGACATATTCGAGCAACCACTCAAGCCCAAAGTGGACAGCAGAATGCCGGTGAACAGCAGTTTTGAAATGCTCATGTGATTGACTCCAGTGCGACAACTTATGCAGTGCGCTGGCGAGTTGCCCGACTGCATAGAAGGCGCAGCGTCATTTTGTACTCATTACGGGTTGCCGTCTGTGCGTCAGCGAGCTTAAGCCACAAAGCGACTAACGCCCTGCTCGCAGACGGTGTAGCGCATGGCAACAGCCAACCAGCGGCAACCCGCGCAGAGGTCCAACTGAAGCCTGCGCCTGTCACCGGCCTGTCACACCTGGACTCGACACTGAGCATTCTGGATACACCAACGAATGGAGCCCTCATGCCTAACCTCACCCTGCCCCGCACGCTGCTTGCTTCAATACTGCTCAGTGCATTGAGCATCAGCAGCCTGTCTGCGGCTGAAATCGACAACAGCTCGCTGGAGTCAGCTGATTTCAGGCAGCACGTTGCCACCTACGGCCTGGTTTACCGTTTGCCGGAAGCGGTTAATGCAACCCTCAACAACAACGTCACGCCGCTGGTGGAGCAGACCTTGCGCGAGCAGAAGCTCAGCGGCGAGTTGAAAACAGTCAATATTCCGCACATCACGGTTGTGCATATCCATAGTGCCGACCCAACCACCCCGGAAAAAATGCTTGCCGCGCTGCCGAAGCCACCGGCACCGCTGATGATCACGCTAAAAATCTTCTCGAAAACCGAAGCCGCCAAAGATGCCGGCCGGCCCTGGTGGATTGACCTGGCCGTGGTCAAACAAAGGGCTGGATTTGAGCAGATGATGAGCTACAACACCGCCGCCACCGCCGCTTTGGCACCACTGCGCGATGGCCCACTGCCGAGGGTGACGGGCCCGGTTTACGCGAAAATGAGCGACGCCGGTCAAGCACTGGTTAAGCAGGTGGGCGTGAGCGGAGTTAACGTCATCAAAGACGGCCAACCGCTGCTAGCACACAACCCGCATAACACCTTGGTGTACAGCATGACCCCGCTCACCGCCGAGCTGAACGCTGGGCTCGACACACTGGTTGCCAAGCTGAATCAGGCGCAACCCGTGGGTATTGAGACGACCCTCAACGATGTGTCCATCGTGCAATTAGAGTTCGCCGGTAACGTTATCCGCGAGCTTTACCGCATCAGCTTGGTTGACGGCAACGTCAGCGACCTACGCAACAGCCAATAGCCTTGGCCCGCTCGTCTCCGCGCCATACGTGGGGATGATCAGCCGATTTTTACGCAGGCAAACAAGGCATTCCCAGACGCCCCGTCCCACGGGATGAGCTTCTGGTAATCATGCGCCAGTACATGCACCTCAAAGTACGGCTGTAGCAGCGCCTGCAACTCAACGAAACTCAGCGCAACCATCGGGTGTTCGTCGTGCCACACCTCGGTTTGCCCGGCTGTCACCTTCTCAATCCGCAGCTTCAATAACTGCTGCTCACCCTCACCCGGGTAATGCCAGCCAGAGCTAAAGATGAACTGGCTGTGGTCATGCTCGGCGTTGTGTGCGGTAAACAGGCTGTTATCGATCTTGCCCTTATCAACCACGTTAAAGCAGAACAAGCCATTGGCGGCGAGCGCCGCATGCACACTGGCGATGCAGGCTTTTAGCCGCTCAATGCCAGCGCTGTAGTGGATGGAATAGAGAAAGCAGGTGATCAGGTCCTGCGGCTCGCTCATGCTGAAAGCGCACATATCCTGCACCGAGAAGTGCGCCTGCGGGCAGCGGATGGCGGCCTTGTCCAACATCGGCTGGTTGATATCCAGGCCGCTGCTGGTGTAGCCCGCATCGAGAAAATAGCGCACATGCGGCCCCGTCCCGCAGGCCAAATCCAGGTGGCGACTGCCGGCGTTGCCAAACAACCGCTGCAGCCGATGGATGCAGTGGCTTTGCGCCTGGTAGTCGATATCGGCGCACATCAGGTCGTAATAATCAGACAGGTCAGTATAGAGGGCATTAACGGGCATAGTGACCTGATGATTAAGGGGCGGTTTTTGCGGGTGGCGCATCATATAGGAAGCCTGCCCCCAGGGAGGCTACCGTTGCGCCGAGGCGCGTAGATTGCACAGCGCGTTGTCAGCGTCGCGTTGCAACGGGTTCGTGCCGAGGGCGTTACAATGCCTCCACCGCTAACGCCCCGGAGCCCGACTGATGTTCACCCTCGTACACCTGGACACCCCGCCACCCGAGTCGCTGAAAAGCCAGGTGCTGCAGATGGTGGTGGACTACCTCAGTGACATCAGCCCGGTGTCACTGACACCCAGCAATCCGCTGTATCAGCTGTACCAATACGTAATCGGCTACGAAATGCATCTGTATTTACAGGCCATGAACAGTGCTTTGGACAGCCGCGCGCAGTTGGTGCTGGCGCTGGATGATCTCGACCCGTCACAGGTGCTGGGCTTTGCCCTGTACCTGCCGGCCAAGGATGACCCCGAGGCCTGCACCCTGGCCTATATGGCCGTGCAGGCCAGCCAGCGTAGACACGGGATTGCTCGGGCCATGCTGCAGCACATAGTCACGCGCCACCCGCATGCCGAATTGGCCTGTGTGGCCAGCAAAGTACCGACCTTCGAGGCCATGGGTTTTCGCGTGCTGGCGGCGCAGGGGCCGCAGGTGCTGATGAATACCCGTGATCACAGCTCGGATGGGCTGTTTGCTGTGCAGGACCTGAGGCCCATCTTCCAGTCCAAGGAAGTCCAGCAGATCCACACCTACCTGCTCAAGCAGCACGGTAAAAAGGCCATGAGCGACGCGGAAAAACAGCGCGACCGCCTGCTCGACCAGATGACCCAGCGCGCACTGACGCTGGTACACGAACGCCGCGCCTCAGGCTCCGTGCACTGAGCCCACTGGGCAGTGGATTAATAACTGGATTGGGTTAACTAACCTGCCACAACCACCGATTTTCCTGTGGCAACAACTTGATTTGTGAATAGTTCCCGATAGAGTGTCGGCCGCCGGCAAACTGTCACTGCGCCGGCCCAACTCTCTACTCAGGAACGAGTACCCCATGTATAAAAAAATAAAGATGTGTGCAGCAGTTCTCGGTATCGCACTGCTGTCTGGCTGCGCATCTGTGCCGATGGAATCAGCGCAGAAAGACCAGGCTCTAAAGGCTTTCCCAGCACCACCTGAGAACCAGGCCGGGCTGTATATCTTCCGCGACTCGATGCTGGGTACAGCCGTGAAGAAAACAGTCAAAATCAATAACGAAGTAGTCGGTGAAACTGCCATGAACACCTACTTCTATCGTGTAGTAAGCCCAGGCCCACTCGTTTTGGCCACCGAGTCCGAGTTCAGTGACAACACCATCAACCTAAATGCTGTAGCGGGTAAAAACCATTTTGTACGTCAGTCGATCAAGATGGGCGTCTTCGTAGGCGGAGCAAAGCTGCAGGAAGTATCCGAAGCAGAAGGTAAGAAGGGCGTAATGAGCACCGAGCTTGCGCGCTAACCTGCCAGACGAACATAAAGCGCAACGACTCAAGCTCGCCTCCCTCAATGCCGAGGGTGGTGTAAGGCAAGTCAACGGTTGCCGCTAGCGTCCTCTGCTACATGCAGATAGCCCAACTACACCGGGTTATCTGCTCTACTCCCCTCAAAAACCCCTGCGCCATCAGCCTACTGCTAATGGATTGGCGGCAATAAACGTGTTCACTACCGCTGCCAATGCCTCGCCCTGGTCTTCTTGTAAGAAGTGGCCGCCATTGACGATGGTGGTGTGAGCCTGGCCTTGGGTGCCGGGGATCAGCTTCTGCATAACCTTGTCGCCCCCGGCCGTGATCGGGTCAGCGTCGCTGAAGGCGGTGAGAAATGGCTTATCCCACTTCATCAACACCGCCCAAGCGGCGCGATTTTTATCGGAGGCGGGGTCTGTAGGGGTGATCGGCACCAGCAGGGGGAATTGTCGGGCGCCTTCTTTGTAGGACTCATCCGGATAGGGCGCGTCGTAGGCGTCGATCACTGCTTGCGAAAGCTCAGTGGTGGTGGCGCGGCTGATGATGGCGCCCGCCGGAAACTCGGGGACCTTCTGTGAGTAGTCCTGCCAGCTTTTGAAGGCGTCACCGGGGTTGTGATCGCCGGTGGGCAACATGGTGTTGGCGGCAACTACGCGGGCAAAGCGCTGTGGGTTTTCCGCCACCAAGCGCAGGCCAATCAAACCGCCCCAGTCTTGGCACACCAGGGTGATGTGCTGCAAGTTAAGCTGCTCAAGCACGGCCTGCATCCAGTCAACATGGCGTTGGTAGGTGTAGTCGCTGCGCTTGCTCGGCTTGTCGGAGCGGCCGAAGCCAACAAGATCAGGGGCGATGACCCGGTGACCGGCGGCGACCAGAATAGGGATCATCTTGCGGTACAGGTAACTCCACGACGGCTCGCCATGCAGGAGCAACACCGGCGGCGCATCGGCAGGGCCTTCATCCAGATAATGCACGCGCAACTGGCCACCTTCGTCGTCATCGACAATCAGGTAATGGGGGGCGAAGGCGTAGCCTGGCAGGTTGGCAAAGCGGCTGTCTGGGGTGCGAAGGACGTGCATAAATAAGCCTCTAGCGCTGGGTGAAACTCAGCATGTACCGACACCCACCCGCGTTCAAGACTGAGCGTGACGTGAATGCTGCCTTATACAGCCGGCAAGGCCGTGCGAGCCGGTGCGCCGCTCGCACGACTGACTAAGGCGCGCCAAACATGGCCGTCCAGTAAATCCCGGCATCGCTTCGCGGGTCGTTGGCGTAGCCCGCGCCCAGCTCGCTGAACTGCGGGTTCATCAGGTTGGCGCAATGGCCGGGGCTGGCCAGCCAGCCGTCGACCACTTTATTCGCGGTGTCCAGTCCGGCGGCGATGTTCTCACCGACGCGCTGGCCGCTGTAGCCAGCAAGTTCAGCGCGGTCGCCCGGAGTTCGGCCGTCGGGGTCTTGGTGGTCGAAGAAGTTGCCATTGGCCATGGCGCGGCTGTGGGCTTCGGCGGTACTGCCCAGCGTGGCATTCCACAGCAACGCGCCGGTGGCAGCGAACGAACGGCCGCCGCATTGACGCGCCTGACTGCGTGCAGCATTGGTCAATGTCAGCAGCTTCTGCCCTTCTGCCTGCCAATCGCCCAAACGTGAAGTCATGAGCGGTCGGGCCAGCAGGATGCGCCAGTCGCGACCCTGCTGGTTAACGCCAATATCGACAAACTGCGGGTCCAGTACGATCGCGCAGAAGCTTTCTTGCAATACCTTTAGCGCTGCCGACGCATCGCGCGGGCCAGACAGGCTGATGGCCTGCACGTTGACCATGGGGTAACCCGCTGCACTCATCGCCTGCTGTAAATCACCGGCGCGACCAACTGGCTGACGCAAACGCGGATCGGCCGTTAAGGGCGGTAACTCAGCAGAAGCCTGCACGCCGCAGCGCTGCACGTGGCTGCGGTAGTCGTTGATCAACTTAACCAGCTGTTGCTCATCAGCAGCCTGCGTGCCGGTCACGCTCAACAGCCCCACTACCAGGGCAGCTAACGCCCGACTGAGTAACCTTGTGCCCATAAAATCCCTCGCCCTGACAATGCCGATACGGCGTGTTTACAAAGGTTGTACGGTGACGGTGGCGCACCTCGCAGGCTTACACCAGCCCCGTGAATACCACGACAGTGATGCCGCACTAGCTGCCACATTGGCCATCGCTCACGGCCTGCCTACCGTGATGCTGGCGCCATATGCAACGGCCGATTGCCAATAGCGTGCTAAAACGACAGCGCCTCCGCAGAAGGCTGCGGAGGCGCATGGGTAAAAGGTTATGGCAGCGCAATTAGCGCCTGCCTGTGAGCGTTAGGTTAGAGCGCGGAGCCGCTCCTCAGCGAGGAAGTCCTCTTCCAGCAGTGCATCACGAGCGGGAATATCACCGGTTTCATCGGCCTGTAACGGCGTGGCGCGCTTGCTGCGCATCTTGCCGAATTGGTGATCAAGCGCGTGGTGCATCTTCTCGATGGCACCGTCGATGGCCTGTTCTAGCGTTTCAGACTTGTGGGTAACAGAGAGCGGTTGCAGGCCTTTTGGCCGTGCTTCGATCTGGCAGCGCTTGTCTTGCGCACCAGCTTTGGCACCGTTGTCATCGTGCAAGTGGACAACAATACGAGTTAATTCATCATCGAAACGCGCAAGCTTGCTCGCTACGCTGTCGCTTACCCACTCAACCAACCGGGCGCTGCCTTCGATGTGGTTATCGCTGTGAACTTGGATTTGCATAAAGCTTTCCTTCTTCAACTGTTCGCGAATGCGTTGCCTCCCAAGGCAACAACTCCAGCCTACGCCATTGAGCCCCCCTTTAGGCAAGCCCTAAGACGTTGGTCTTAGCCACAAACGTGCGCTGCAACGCGCCTTAACACCCTGTAACCCTTGTGCCCTGTACGTTACAGCGCTGCGTTTGATATCAGACAATTCTTTTCAACTCAGGCGTTTACACCCGAAAAAGCAGCTCGTTAGCCGGCTAACTTTTAAGCCGATAACCGGTTTTGAAGATCAGGCCTACCGCCAAGATGCACAGCAGCAGAAAGCCGAGAATCATCACCAGGCTCAAGCCAACGTTGACATCAGATACGCCGTAAAAGCTCCAACGAAAAGCGCTGATCAAGTACACCACCGGGTTAAACAGGGTCACCGTCTGCCAGGCGGGCGGTAGCATGCTGATGGAGTAGAACGCCCCGCCGAGAAAGGTCAGCGGCGTGACAATCAACGCCGGCACAACTTGTAGCTTCTCCCAACCATCGGCCCACACCCCGATGATGAAACCGAACAAGCTGAAGGTCAGCGCGGTGAGCACCAGAAACGCCAGCATCCATACCGGGTATAGAATCTCGAAATCAACAAACAAGCGGGCGGTAAGTAGAATTACCAAACCGAGAATGATCGACTTAGTGGCCGCCGCGCCGACGTAGCCAATAAGGATTTCCAGATAAGACACCGGGGCCGACAGCAGCTCGTAAATACTCCCCGAGTACTTGGGCATGTAGATGCCGAACGAGGCATTGGAGATGCTCTCAGTCAGCAGCGCCAGCATGATCAGCCCCGGTACGATAAACGCACCGTAGCTGACGCCCTGCACCTGGGTCATGCTCGAACCGATGGCCGAGCCGAACACCACGAAATACAGCGAGGTGCTGATCACCGGGGTGGCGATACTTTGCAGCAGAGTGCGCCAGGTGCGCGCCAGTTCGAACAAGTAAATGGCGCGGATTGCATAGAAATTCATCGACGCGACTCCTGTACGAGGTTGACGAAAATATCTTCCAGCGAACTCTGGCTGGACTGCAGGTCTTTGAAGTCAATGCCATGCTGGGCAAGGTCTTTGAGCAACTCGGCAATGCCCGTGTGCTCGCTCTGTGCATCAAAGGTGAAGACCAAAGCGTGGCCATCACCTGCCAGCTCTAGGGCATAGCGCGCCAGTTCGGCGGGGATGCTCGCCAGCGGCTGCTGCAGGTGCAGTGTCAGCTGTTTTTTACCGAGCTTGTGCATCAGCGCCTGCTTGTCTTCCACCAGGATGATCTGGCCTTTGCTGATCACGCCGATGCGGTCGGCCATTTCTTCGGCTTCTTCGATGTAGTGCGTGGTGAGGATGATGGTCACCCCACGCGCGCGCAGGCCACGCACCATGTTCCACATGTCGCGGCGCAGCTCCACATCAACGCCAGCGGTGGGCTCATCGAGAAACAGAATCTGTGGCTCATGGCTCAGCGCTTTGGCGATCATCACCCGGCGCTTCATGCCACCGGACAGCTCGAAAATCTTCGCGTCTCGTTTGTCCCACAACGACAAATCCTTGAGCAGCTGCTCCAGGTAGGCAGGGTTGGGCTTTTTGCCGAACAGGCCGCGGCTGAATTTCACCGTGGCCCAGACGGTTTCAAACACATCGCTGACCAGCTCCTGCGGCACCAGGCCAATTTGCGAGCGGGCGGCGCGGTAATCTTTGATGATGTCGTGGCCGCTTACCAGCACCCGCCCGCCGCCCGGATTAACGATGCCGCAAATGATGCTGATCAAGGTGGTCTTGCCCGCGCCATTAGGCCCGAGCAAGGCGAAAATCTCGCCTTGGCGAATATCCAGATTGATATTTTGCAGCGCCGGATGGCCGCTGGCGTAGGTCTTGCTCAATTGTTGAATCGAGATCACCGCTTGCACAGGACTGCCTTCTCTGGGGGAAAGCGCAATTGTAAGGAACTTGCCAAGGCTTGCGGAAATACTGACGCCCAAACTGAACGTATTTGTCAGCCACGGCGTTGAGCTGCAGCCGACTGGACTGCTAGGCTGCGGTCGGTTTTACCCAAACAAGGAAATAGCTCATGGCTCTTCGCCACTCATTTTTTGCCCTCAGCCTGCTCGCTCTGTTGGCCGGCTGCAGCGCATTACCGACAGCGCATCACGGCGCTGCACTCAGCGACCACTGCAACATCGACAATGTGCAGGGTGCACTCGGGCAGAGCGCCAGCGCGAAACGTATCGAGCAAACGCTGCGACAAGCCAAGGCCCAAACCTTACGCGTACTTGCCCCAGGCGACGCCGCCACCTTGGATTACGACCTGCAACGGCTGAATATTTATATTGATGAAAGCGAAACCATCGTGCGCCTAAGTTGCGGCTAAACCGCGCTCGGTTAACTAAGCCCGATAGACCGGGCATAATGGCGCACCCGTAAGCCAGCCGGTCGCCCGCCTCCATGCGTATTCACGTCACCTTTATCGACCGCGTTGGTATCACCCAGGAAGTGCTGGCCCTGCTCGGTGGACGCAATCTCAATCTGGATGCGGTGGAGATGGTGCCGCCCAACGTCTACATCGACGCGCCGACCTTGAGCCCTGACGTGCTGGATGAGCTGCGCGAGGCGCTGTTCAAGGTGCGCGGTGTGCAGGCGGTAAGCATTGTCGACATCCTCCCCGGCCAGCGCCGTCATTTACAGCTCGACGCCCTGCTCGCCGCCATGACCGACCCCGTATTAGCGGTCGACAGCCAAGGCCGCGTGCTGCTGGCTAACCCGGCTTTGCTTGAACTGTGCGGCCAGCCGCCAGAGGGGCTGAGTATCGGTGAATTGTTTGCCGACCCGCAGCTTGAGTCGGAATTGCTGGCGCAAAGCTTTCGCCTGCCCATGCGCGAGATCACCCTCAAAAACCATGCCCTGCTACTGGATGCACAACCCATCACAGAAAGCGTGGACGGTGGTGCGCGGCGCTTGGCCGGCGGCCTGCTTAGCCTGTATGCACCGAGCCGTATGGGTGAACGCCTAGCGGCGCTGCACCATGACCACGCTGAGGGTTTTGACTCACTGTTGGGTGACTCTGCGCCGATCCGCCACCTCAAAACCCGGGCCCAGCGCGTCGCCACTCTGGATGCACCGCTGCTGATTCAAGGTGAAACCGGCACTGGCAAAGAGTTGGTGGCACGCGCTTGTCACGCTATGAGTACACGGAGCAACGCATCGTTTTTGGCGTTGAACTGCGCAGCATTACCGGAAAACCTTGCCGAAAGTGAGCTATTTGGCTATGCCCCCGGCGCATTCACCGGCGCTCAACGCGGCGGCAAACCAGGGCTGCTAGAACTGGCTAACCAAGGCACGGTGTTTCTCGATGAGATCGGTGAAATGTCGCCTTACCTGCAGGCCAAGCTGCTGCGTTTTCTCAGCGACGGCACGTTTCGCCGGGTTGGCGGCGAACAGGAAGTGAAAGTCAATGTGCGCATCCTCAGCGCCACCCACCGCGACTTAGAGAAAATGGTCAACGAGGGCGCTTTTCGTGAGGATTTGTTCTACCGCTTAAACGTACTCAACGTGCAAGTACCGCCACTGCGTGAACGTGATCAGGACATCCTGCTGCTGGCGCGACACTTTATGCAGCAAGCCTGCGCGCAGATCCAGCGCCTGCCCTGCCGCCTCGCCCCAGACACCTTCCCGGCGCTACTGAGTAACCGCTGGCCGGGTAATGTGCGCCAACTGCAAAACGTGATTTTCCGCGCCGCCGCCATTTGCGAGAGCAATGTGGTGCATATGGATGACCTGGACATCGCCAGCACCGCCGTCGGCGCGCAGCAACCCGGGGGCGACGTGAACAGCTTGGAAGCCGCCGTGGCCGAGTTTGAGAAAGCCTTATTGGTAAAACTCTACCCCAGCCACCCTTCAACTCGGCAGTTGGCTGCCCGCCTACATACCTCGCACAGCGCCATTGCAATGCGCCTACGCAAATACGGCATACCGGATAAAGACTAAAACATGGGTGTGCTCCGCACTTACGGTGACGTGCACCGCCTTCTTAATAAGCGCTGCACTTCAGCCCGCAATTGGCGCCAAACAGCGACCGCCTTTCACCAAAAAATACGTTAGCCATTGCCATCGAAGAAACACGGAAACTGCTCAGAATACGTGTATAAATTGATTGCATGGCCCGTGTATTTCTATAGGTATTGGTTCTCTACAAGTTCGGCGTTAGTAGCCCTTAATCTAAATTCTGTAGCGCACCACACTAGTACCGCTCAAAGGGCCACAACCCCCGCCCCGCATGCTGCCGATGCTTATCCAACCATGGTATTGGAGGGTTCAAAACGCCCAATGATGAGGTCAACGTGTTAGGGTGAATTTTATCTGATTAAAAATTAAGGACTAAATTTATGGCATGGCGTAAGCACGGTTGAGCCCGAGCCCGCCTTAGGAAGGAGTGAGAAATGCCGAATAGTTTTTTTGATGAGATGTATGACAGTCTGGGGGACCCACGAGCCCACTATCAAGGTTTCTCCCGCTGGCTGGCGAGCACTCCACCGGAGCTATTAGCCCAGCGTAGGCGTGAGGCTGATCTATTGTTTCACCGGGCCGGTATTACCTTCACCCTGTACGGTGATGATCTGGGCACCGAACGCTTAATCCCCTTCGACATCATTCCACGCAGCATCCCGCGCAGTGAATGGAAGATCATTGAGAGCGGCTGCATCCAGCGCGTACAAGCGTTGAACATGTTCCTCACTGACCTGTATCACGATCAACGCATCATCAAAGCTGGGATCATCCCGCCTGAGCAGATCCTGGCCAACGAAGGCTATCAAATGGCCATGCAGGGCCTAGACCTGCACCGCAATATCTACGCCCACATTGCGGGCGTCGATTTGGTCCGCGATAGCGATGGTACCTACTACGTACTGGAAGACAATTTGCGCACCCCTAGCGGCGTCAGCTACATGCTGGAAGACCGCAAAATGATGATGCGCTTATTCCCAGAGCTGTTCGCCTCTCAACGTATAGCGCCGATCGATCACTACCCCAGCATGCTGCTCTCAACCTTGAAAAACTCAAGCCCGGTTGATGATCCTCATGTTGTAGTGCTGACGCCAGGCCACTTCAACAGTGCCTATTTCGAGCATGCGTTTCTCGCCCGAGAAATGGGTGTAGAACTGGTCGAGGGCGCTGATCTGTTTGTACGCGACGATAAGGTGTATATGCGCACCACCGCTGGCCCCAAGCAGGTTGATGTGATCTATCGACGGCTGGACGATGCGTTTATGGATCCGCTGGCGTTTAACCCGCAATCGATGCTGGGTATACCCGGGCTGGTGTCGGCTTATCGAAGTGGCAACGTGTCGCTGGCGAATGCCCTTGGCACGGGCGTGGCGGACGACAAATCAGTCTACCCCTACGTTCCAGACATGATTCGTTTCTACCTGTCTGAAGAACCTATTTTGGCCAACGTACCGACGTGGCAATGCCGTAAGCCGGCCGACTTATCCCACGTACTGGCGAACTTACCGGAGCTGGTCGTAAAGGAAACGCAGGGTTCCGGTGGCTACGGCATGTTAGTCGGCCCGGCCGCCAGCAAAGCGGAGATCGAAGACTTCCGCGCACGTTTAATCGCTAACCCAGCGGCCTATATCGCCCAGCCCACCCTGTCACTGTCTACATGCCCAACCTTTGTTGAACAAGGTATCGCGCCTCGGCATATCGACTTGCGACCGTTTGTGATGTCCGGCCGAGAGACGCGCTTAGTTCCCGGCGGCCTGACTCGAGTGGCACTGCGCGAGGGCTCGCTGGTGGTCAACTCGTCCCAAGGTGGTGGTACTAAAGACACCTGGGTAGTTGAAGAATAAAACAAGGGAGTGCATGACATGTTGAGTCGCACCGCCGCATCGCTGTATTGGATGTCCCGTTATTTAGAGCGTGCTGAAAACCTAGCGCGCATGTTGGACGTCAGTTATTCACTGTCTTTGATGCCCCATGATGAACACGGTGCGGGCCTAGATGAACTGGCCATGTCACTGAAGATCACCGGCACCTTTGAGCAATACCAGCAACTACACGGTGAGCTGGATGCAGATCGTTTATTGCATTTTTTCGCCTTGGATGGCGAAAACCCCGGCAGCATTTATTGCTGCCTGCGCGAAGCACGGAGCAATGCCCACGCAGTTCGCGGTCGCATCACCTTAGAAATGTGGGAAAACATCAATGCCAGCTGGCTGGAAGTTCGGGAAATAGCCGAGCAAGGCCTCAGCAGTTATGGCATTGGCCCATTTTGCGAATGGGTAAAGTGCCGCTCACACCTATTCCGCGGCTCTGCGTATGGCACCAGTTTGCGCAATGATGCATTCCGCTTTATGCGCTTGGGCATCTGCATTGAGCGCGCGGACAACACCCTGCGCTTGCTCGACTCGCGGTATGAGATGCTCGGTGAAGATGCCGACAACATTACCGACGGCTCGGCCTATGACTACTACCAGTGGAGTGCGCTGCTGCGTGCACTGTCGGTGTTCGAAGCTTTTATCGAGCTCTACCGTGGCTCGCCGGGCAAACGCAAGGTCGTTGAATTGCTGATTTTGCATGAAGATGTACCGCGCTCACTGCGTGCCTGTGTAGTCGAGATCAAGCAGATTCTTGATGAGCTGCCCGAGCGTAGCGGTCGCCCGGCGCAGTACATGGCCGATGAGATGGAAGAGCGCTTACGCCACATAGGCGTCGGTAAAATCCTTAGCACCGGACTGCACCCATGGCTATCTGAATCCATTGTGCAAGTGCGTGAGCTGGCTCATGCGATCCGCATCGCTTATCTGGAGGTCGCATGAAGCTATCCATTAGCCATGACACCACGTACAGCTATGAACATCAGGTGCGCTCGAGCGTGCAGTATCTGCGATTAACACCACAGAACAGCGAGCGCCAGAAAGTGCTTGATTGGCAATTGAAGTTGCCGGGGCCGGCGCGTGCGCAGCGCGACCCCTACGGCAATATCTTGCATGTATTAACACTTGAAGAGCCGCATGACTCGCTGGCGATTCACGCCAGCGGACAGGTAGAAATCGACACCAGCTTTGACGGCGAGCCAGACCCACAAGCGCCACACCCCTTTATGCGCACCACCGCGCTGACAGCTGCCGACGCAGCCCTGCGCGAGTTTGCGCTGAAGCACTGCGGTGAACGACGTGACCGCGCGACCCTAATCGAGTTGATGCAGGCGCTGGCGCTGGCCATGCCGTATCAGCCCGGCTCGACCGAAGTGGACAGCACAGCCGCAGAAGCATTTGCACGTGGTGCCGGCGTCTGCCAAGACCATGCCCATGCTTTTTTAGCCTGCGTGCGCAGCTTAGGCCTGCCGGCGCGCTATGTGTCTGGCTACTTGTGCAGTGAAGACAGCGCGCACCTAGCCAGCCATGCGTGGGCCGAAGTCTGGATAGAGGGCGTCTGGTACAGCTTTGATGTGACGAACGGCCTGTCCCGCCCCGAGCGCCATCTAAAACTCGCGGTGGGCATGGACTACCTCGACGCATGCCCAGTTCGAGGCATGCGTCGCGGCGGCGGAAGTGAACAGATGCATGCCCAAGTGCAGGTCAGCGAACTGAGCATGCAGATGCAGTCACAGAAGCAGTAAGCGTGCGGTTTAAGCGAGCGGCAGGGCTTCGTCCGCCGGTAGCACCGTGACCTTAACCTCGAGCGTCTGCTCGCCTCCCCCCAACACCACCCCGCGCAGCGGGGTGACATCACTGAAGTCTCGGCCCCAGCCCAAGGTGATGTGCTCATGCTTTACCAAGCAGCGGTTAGTCGGGTCAAAATCGATCCAGCCCAAGTTTGGACAAAATACCGAAACCCAGGCGTGCGAGGCATCGGCGCCTATAAGGCGTGGCTTCCCAGGTGGTGGCTGCGTCAGGATGTAGCCAGAGATGTAGCGCGCCGGTAAGCCCAAGCTGCGCAGGCAACCAATCATCAACTGAGCAAAATCCTGGCACACGCCTCGGCGCCCGGCGAGCACCTCAGTCAGTGGGGTGGAAATCTCCGTAGCGCTAGGGTCGAATTCGAACTCATCAAAAATCTGCTGCGTTAAGGCCAGTGCCGCCTCCAAATGAGGACGGCCCGGCGTGAAGCTTTGTCGGGCATAGTCGGCCAGCGCGGTATCGCAACAGATATGCGGCGAGTCGAAGAGAAAGGGCATCGCCTCAAGGGATTCTGACGTAGGAGCAAGCAGCATGTTCTGGGCCAGCCGCTCCCAAGCCAGGCTACCTTGTATCTGCTCAAGTCCAGGGCGTGGACTTACTACCACGCGAAAGTCGGCTAACACGCTCAGTGCGTGATGAGGTTCGGTGAGCGTGAAGTGCCGGGTCAGGTTGCCGAAATAATCCAGCTGTGACTGCTGATGCTCAGGCTGCGGATCAATCTGTATACGCTGAGACTCACATTGCTGGTAGGGGAAATCGCGCGGGCTCAAATGCAGATATTGCTGGGATAGGCTGACCTGATACAGATAGCTGTAGTGAGTTTCATGCAGCACACGGTATGCGATGGGCGCGTTTTCGCCCTCATGATTACTGCTCATGCCGGCCTCTGTTTTTCATCAAAGCGTGCGGTATAACTGAAGAAGCGTGCGCTGAGCTGCTCGGAGAGCTGCTCGCTGGCTGTTTTGATTTGCTGCAGCAGGTCGAGCAAAGCACTGTTACCGCAATATAAATCTTGGTCAGGGTCGAGTGCTTGCAACGCATTGAGCACGGGTGACAACAGCATTTCGCCAACGTTGTCATAGCGCAGAGCAAGTTTACTAAGGTTTTTGTTTAAGCCTTCTAGCTGAAATAATACCGAGCGTGGGTTGCCTGGATCGAGTAACAACAGATCCAACACCGGCAGCCATTCGGCTTGAGCCCGATAGCGCGAACGGTACGTGACGATGCTGTCAGAGAGTTCCAGTAACCAATCCAGGTCGGTTTCTTCCGGCATTTGTAGGGCCTGGATGATGGCTTGAGCCTGAAACTGCAGGCGCTCCACGCGCCGACCGATAGACATAAAGCTCCAACCTAAGTCGCGCGTCATACCGTCGAGTGCAAAGCCGGACAAGCTCATCAGCGTAGCCGTGGCCTCATCAAGGCGGTGCATGCTTTCAGCCTGAGATAAGGGCGTGTCGTCTTCAACATGGTGCTGCAACATGTGATTGAGTGCGCGCCAGTTATCAGCGGAAAGTCTTTCTCGGAGCTGGCCAGCACTGAAATATAAATTCTGCTGCTGACGAGCCAAACCAGGCGTACGTGGTGAGACCACACCTAACAACAATGCAGCCTCAATTTGCTCATCAGTTAGAGGCGCAGGATCCTTATTGCTGTCCTCCTCCTCGCCAGGGGCAGGGTCAGCCTGTGGAAGCTTTGGTGCGGGCTGAACGAGCTGACTCCAATAGCACAGCGCTTTCACCGCATCCCACTCTTCGCCACGCTCTTGCGGCGTGAATAACTGGTTTAAGGCTAGACGCGTCAGCCGGGCGACGTTGTCACAGCGCTCAGCATTGCGCCCCAGCCACAGCAGATTTTCCGCCAGTCGACTGGACAGGTGGGCGTTGTCGCGAATCAGGTCTTTTGCACGGGTGGTCCGGCTGGTTTGCCGTGGCGCATTATGAGCGCTGCGGCCTAGCACCCAAGTGTCCTTACTACCACCGCCACGCTGCATGGAGATGACCCGCGAATCGACACCCGTGGCTACCCGCGTTAGGCCCCCAGGCATCACACGGTAGCCATTTGGCGTCGCGCAGGCATAGACCCGCAGGCCAATAGCGCTTGAGGCCAGGCCTTGCGGGACGGTGCTGTTCCAAATTGGCGCATGGGACAGGCGCACCAGTTCCTGCGCCACGTAGTTGCGCGGCGTAGCGCGCATCTTGGCGATCAATTTGTCGCGTGCGGGGCCTTGCAGGTCCTTACCGAACACGGAGCGCTGACGCAGTTGCGCGAAGCT
Source organism: Pseudomonas sp. TMP9 (assembly GCF_037943105.1). Taxonomy (NCBI): domain Bacteria; kingdom Pseudomonadati; phylum Pseudomonadota; class Gammaproteobacteria; order Pseudomonadales; family Pseudomonadaceae; genus Pseudomonas; species Pseudomonas vesperimontis. The sequence continues at coordinate 1,057,102 of NZ_CP149803.1, read as the reverse complement.
GGGTTTGATCACTAATTGATCGAACTTTTCCAGCACTTCCTTCAACGCAGCGGGTTCGCCGCACCACCATGTGGCCACCGAAGGCATAAGTAATTCTTCGCCTAGCAAGCGCTGGCTCAGACCGGGCAAAAAACCAAGCAATGCGCCCGACTCGAGCAGATTGGAACCCAGGCTATTGGCAATCAGCACGTTACCCAGTCGTGCGGCCTCAGTCAGACCCGCGACGCCAAGTGCCGACTCCGTAAGCAGCTCCAGAGGGTCACAAAAGTCATCATCGACCCGGCGCATGATGACGTGCACGCGCTGCAGCCCTGACAGGGTTTTCAGGCAGACAATTCCGTCGCGCACAGTCAGGTCACTGCCCTCCACCAACGGAAAGCCCATGTGGCGCGCCAAATAGGCTTGCTCGTAATAGGTTTCGTTATAGGGGCCAGGCGTTAACAGCACGACCAAAGGGGCTTCACTGGCGTGCAAAGGCGCGCCGCTGCGTGCTGCACATTGCCGACCCCAGTGCACCAGACTGTTACGCATACTGGAGAAAAAATCGCCAAGGTCCTGCACCTTGAGCTCACGCAATAGATTCGGATAGCTGCGCGAAAGCACACTTCGATTTTCCAGGGCGTAGCCTGCTCCTGAAGGCGCCTGAGTTCGGTCTGCCACAACCCACCACTTGCCATCCGGTGCGCGGGCCAAGTCTGCTGCATAAAAGTGCAGGGCCACCTGATCCGGGTGTTTGATGCCATGGGCTGGACGCAGAAAACCTGCATTACCGTGCACCAAAGCGGCGGGCAGCAGCCCTTCTTTCAGTAAGCGCTGCTCACCATAAACATCGCCCAAAATCTGATTAAGCAGGCCGGCGCGCTGAATGACGGCCGCTTCAATTGCAGCCCACTCGTCATCGGGCAAAATCAGCGGCAGCAGATTCAAGTCCCATGGCCGTTGAATGCCTTTGGTGTCGGTGTAGACGTTATACGTCACGCCGTTTTCACGAATCTGCTGGGTGACGGCATCAAGCCGTTGGTTCATGCTCAGTGCCGACTCGCGCGCGAGGCTATTGAGCATGCCACGCCAGTGCGCACGGGGCTGTTGCTGGCTGTCGAACAACTCATCAAAGCTGCCGGGAGCTACACGGTAGTCAGCTATAAACTTTTCAAACATAGGTTACTTTCTTATCTTCGCGAGTTATGCGGCTGTGCACAGGGCCGCAGCATGCGGATGCCATTGGCGCAAATTGAACCTGCGCATCCTCGCACAAGTAGGTGTAAAGCAAACTAGCCGCTGAGACTCTATTGACCATAGGTCAATGAGTACACAGCGGCTGCCATAAATGGCTCAGGTTCTATAGCGGTTTAAAAAGGCATCCAGCGCAAATCGAGGGTCAGCGGGAAGTTAGGATTCAGCGCTTCGTTAAATACGCGCATCGGTCCCGGTGTATGGCCGTGCGACCAGAAACGAGCAAAACGCCGAGCTTCAGCCGCGTTAGCATTAACCGGTGAACTTTCCTCGCTGCGACCACCTGGGTGCACCACATGATAGGTGCAACCGCCAATCGCCCGACCACTCCAGTTATCCACCAGATCAAAGGTCAGCGGCGCCTGCACTTTAATGCTCGGGTGCAACGCCGACCAGGGGCTCCACGCGCGGAAGCGAATACCCGCGACGTATTCACCCGGCACGCCGGTTGGGTGTAACGGTACGCGACGACCATTGCAGGCAATTTCATGACGCCCATCGGTAAGCCCGCGCACCCGCAGCTGCAAACGCTCGACCGATGAGTCGACATAGCGCGCCGTGCCGCCAGCACTCATTTCCTCACCCAGCACATGCCAAGGCTCGATTGCTTGGCGTATTTCCATTTCAACCCCGGCATAGACCACTGTGCCAAAGCGCGGAAAGCGGAACTCGATAAAGGGGTCAAACCAACGCTCTTCGAAGGCATAGCCGTGAGCACGCAGGTCTTGCACCACGTCGCGGATGTCTTGGGCAATAAAGTGCGGCAGCATCCAGCGATCATGCAGAGCAGTGCCCCAATTGACCAGCTTGGCTTGATACGGCTCGCGCCAAAAACGCGCGACCAACGCACGCAGCAAGAGCATTTGCAGCAGGCTCATGCGCGCATGTGGCGGCATCTCAAAAGCCCGAAACTCAACCAGCCCCAGGCGCCCTGTAGGACCGTCTGGGGAATACAGTTTGTCGATAGAAAACTCGCTGCGGTGGGTGTTGCCAGTCAAATCCACCAGCAAGTTGCGCAGCAGCCGATCAACCATCCAGGGCTTATCCCCCGGATGCATGGTGGGCAAGAGTTGATCCATCTGCTGAAAGGCTATCGCCAGCTCATAGAGGTTGTCGTCGCGCGCCTCATCGACGCGCGGTGCCTGGCTGGTCGGGCCGATAAAGGTGCCCGAGAACAGGTAGGACAAGGCCGGATGGTTCTGCCAGTAGGTGATCAGGCTTTTCAGCAAATCGGGGCGCCGCAACATCGGGCTGTCTTCAGCCGTCGCGCCACCGAGGGTGGCATGGTTGCCACCGCCCGTGCCGGTGTGCCGGCCGTCGAGCATGAACTTCTCAGTGCCCAGACGGATCAGCCGAGCCTCTTCATACAGGGTTGAGATGTTGTAGACCAGCTCATCCCAGCTTGCCGCCGGGTGAATGTTTACCTCAATCACGCCTGGGTCTGGGGTGACGCTAAGCAGCTTGATCCGTGGATCACGGGGTGGCTGATAGCCTTCCATACGAATTTTCAGTTGGAGCTTGCTGGCGCTGTGTTCAACCGCCGTAACCAGGGCCAAGTAATCTTCGATGCGCTGCAGTGGCGGCATAAATACATGCAAGCGACCGTCACGCACCTCGACACATAAGGCGGTGTGGATAACGTCTTTTGCGGACTGTTTTTCAGCCGTGCTTTCCGCGTTTTTCTTGCGCGTTACGCTGATGTGTTTGGTTGTGCCACTGGGTGCTGGGGCCGTGCCAGGTAAGGGCGATCGGGGCGCGAAGGGATCGACCTCAACATCGAGCGGGCGCTCCTTTGGCAAAACCCACGGCAATGTATTCAACGGCAAGCGCAGGCCTAACGGCGAATCGCCTTCAGTTAAATACAGGTGCTCACGCTTAAGGGGCCACACTGACGTGCGCCAAGCAGTGCCCAAGGAAATTTTAGGGTCCGGAGCGTGCGCTGCAAGGGGGATGACATAGCCGGCCACCGCCCCTAAGCCTTTACCAAGCAGACGCGCCAGACGTTGCCGCTCTTCTGGTGCGGCCAGGTCGAGCTTGAGCGGGTCAAGGTTATTCGGTAACTGTTCCTCGCGCTGCGCCTGCAACACAACGTCTTCATAAGCCGCAATGGCCGAACCTTGGGCTAAGTTCAGACTACGCAGCAGTTGTTGAGTGAACGCCTTAGCCTGCTCGTCGGTGTATCCGTCTTCAGCATCGTCGGCTGAAAACAAGCTTTCATCCAACCACATCGGCAGACCGTCTACACGCCAGTAAATATTCAACGACCAGCGCGGCAACGGCTCACCTGGGTACCACTTGCCTTGGCCGTAATGCAACATGCCGCCGGGGGCAAAGTGGTTTTTTAGACGATGGGTTAACTGCCCAGCCAGCTGGCGTTTTTCCTTACCGTGGGCTTCAGTGTTCCACTGCGCGCCATCCATATCATCAATGGAGACAAAGGTCGGCTCGCCGCCTTGAGTCAAGCGCACATCCTGCTGTTTTAAATCGCGATCAACCTGGTGGCCAAGCTGTTCAATCAGCCGCCAATCGTCTTCGCTGTAAGGCTTACTTACCCGCGGATCTTCATGGATACGGGTGATGGTCATCTGGTGATCGAAGGTGACTTCAGCCTTGTCAGATAGACCGCTGATGGGCGCTGCCGATGAAGGCATGGCGGTACACGCCAGCGGAATATGCCCTTCGCTGGCCAGCATGCCGGAGGTGGGGTCGAGGCCAATCCAGCCAGCGCCCGGGATAAACACCTCAGTCCAAGCGTGCAGGTCAGTAAAGTCTTGTTCGGTGCCGCTAGGGCCATCAAGTGCCTCTTGATCGGCGCGCAGTTGGATCAAGTAGCCTGAGACAAAGCGTGCTGCCAAGCCAAACTCACGCAGTATCTGCACCAGCAGCCAGGCCGTATCGCGGCAAGAACCGAAGCGCTTTTCAAGGGTTTCTTCCGGCGTTTGCACACCCGGCTCCATGCGCAAGGTGTAACCAATATCACCCTGCAGACGCTGGTTTAAGGCCACCAGGAAGTCATTGACAGGCAATGGTTTCTTCAGCAGTTCAGCGCGAACGGCTTTCAGCCATTGCTGAACCAATGGGCCGGCCTCGGTCGCTTTTAAGTACGCGGCCAACTCATCATTCAATTGCTCGGGATAGCTGAAGGGGAACTGCTCAGCATACTTTTCGACAAAAAAATCAAATGGGTTAATCACCGTCATATCGGCGATCAGGTCCACGGTAAACTCTAAAACGTCGGTTTTCTCCGGGAAGACAAAACGACCAATGTAATTGCCGTAGGGGTCTTGCTGCCAGTTGATAAAGTGCTTTTCCGGCGTGACGCTTAAGGAGTAAGACAATATCGGCGTGCGTGCGTGAGGCGCCGGACGCAGGCGTACTTCGTGGGGCGACAGGCCCACGCGACGGTCGTAGTGGTACGTAGTCTTGTGGTGCAGCGCGACGCGAATAGCCATAGAAAATACCTTTAATTTAAAGGATTGCATTTCGGCAGGATCGGCCCGGCCCTATCACAATGCTTTGGTAAGGATTGAAAGCAGGTTTCATGCCTTCGCGCGCTGATCAGCTCGAGAGAACCATTCAGATCAGTTAGACCGCAGCGCAATGAGTTAAAACAGACCGCATGCCCATTGTGCACACGCAAGATGAACGCCCCGCAATGGCGCGATTGAATGATGCGGATCTGAGGACGATTCCAACTATACCCCCTGCAGCGCACTGATCACACCCTAGCCTCAGTTGAAGCGAGAGGCTGCTGGGCCAATAGAAACGTACAAAACACACGCAACAGTCCGCCACAACCTGTTCACGCCAAACATCTGCTGGCGATACTGCACAGGGCTTTAAAACGCCTCATTGATCGGACTGCCGGTAATTGTGGCGCGTTTAGCCGAGCCTCTTCGATGCGACTCAATAGGCTAAGCGCACCAAATAGAAGCAACCAAGAAATCACACGCCCACATAGAAAAAGGCCGGCATTTAGCCGGCCTTAACGCTAACCGATATGGGACGAAGACATCAGCTTGCTGATCGGCTTCCCCGCCACATCGCTGGGATCAAATCGCGAACTTTTGCAGATTGGCCATCATCTCTTTCATCGCTTCGATGTTGTCCTTCGGGTGAGCGGCGCCCTCGAAGTCGCAAATCTGCGCGAAATTGGCCGCAACATCTTCTGGGCTGTAACCCTCGCGCGGGTCAAAACCGGCGCCTAGGCTGCGCTCCCAACGCACTTTGCCCATCCAACCACCTCCAACTTCGAACAGCCCGGAGGTTTCTTCGCAGGCTTTGCTGGCCAGGTACACCACCAGCGGGCTGACCAGCTCGGGCTTGAGCTGCTCAAATACCTGCGGCGGGATCAAGCCTTCAGTCATGCGCGTGCCGCCAGTTGGGGCGATGGCGTTGACCAGGATGTTGTTCTTGCGCCCTTCAATGGCCAGGGTGCGGGTCAGGCCGTAGAGGCCGAGCTTGGCCATGCCGTAGTTGGACTGGCCGAAGTTGCCGTAAATACCCGAGGTGGACGCGGTGAAAATCACCCGGCCATAGCCTTGTTCGCGCATGTGCGGCCAAGCCGCACGCGTGACCTTGTAGGCGCCCTCAACGTGAACTTTGTACACCAGGTCCCAGTCGGCGTCGTCCATCTTGATGAAAGATTTGTCGCGCAGAATGCCGGCGTTATTCACCACCACATCAATGCGGCCGTAGGTATCCAGTGCGCACTGCACGATTTTCTCACCGTCGGTCACCGAGTCATGGTTAGCCACTGCTGTGCCGCCGGCCGCACGGATTTCTTCAACCACCTTATCGGCTGCCGAAGCGTTAGCGCCTTCGCCGTGGGTGCTGCCGCCGAGATCATTCACTACAACCTTAGCGCCGTGCTTGGCGAACAGCAGCGCATGGGCGCGACCCAGGCCACCGCCGGCGCCGGTAACGATTACAACTTGGTCTTGAAAACGGATCGCGTCGCTCATGCAGCATTCCTCAGCAGATTAACAATGCCCTGAGTGTCTAGCAGGCGCGCCTTGGTCACAATAGACACGAGCCGCGCTGAATGGCGCGCAATAAAGCAGCGGGATAATCAGGCGCAACCCCCCGCGCCCGTTTATCACGCCGCGGCCAAGGCCTGATGAAAGGCCAGATAATGCTGCAAAACTTGCTCAGGAGCCTCGGTTTGTGGGTAATGGCCAATACCGGCGAGCAGCACCGTATCAGCATTGGCGATCAACTCCCGGTAACGCGCGACCATGTGCGCGCCGGAAATTGGATCCGCCGCGCCGTCAATCACCCGCAACGCCACACCGCCTTGTTGCATTGCACTCACCCAGCGCTCGCGCTGCACACGGCGCTCGGGCATGTAGCGAATCAGCCGATGCATTACGGCTGGGCCATTATTCTTGGCGATCAAACTCCAGAAATCATCCAGCTCACCTTCGCTCGGCTGGGTCTGCGGGCCAAAGACTTTGGCAAAGCTTTCGGCCAGTTTTTTACGGCTGAACAACCTGCCGATCAGTGCACCGACAGGGCTGAGCAGCATCTTTTGCACCAGCACCGGACGATGGGTTTCCGGAAACAAGCCGCCATTAAGAAACACGCAACTGCCTAGCGTGATTCGCTGTTCATGGTGCCGCGCCAGCAACTCCTGCGCCACGCTGTCGCCATAGTCATGGGCCAGCACGTGCACTGGCGCGCTGACGCCCAAGTGGCTGAGCAGGGCCTGCTGCAGATCAGCTTGTTCCAGCAGGCTGTAGGCATGGCCGCGCGGTTTGGCCGAGTCGCCAAAGCCGAGCATGTCGCAGGCAATCACCCGATAACGCGTCGCCAGAGGCGCCCACAAGTAATGCCAATCCCAACTGGCGGTGGGGAAACCATGGATCAACAACAATGGCTCGGCATGCTCATCACCCGCCACCCAGTAGCGCATGGCATGGCCTTGAAAGGTGAAGCTCAACCCTTGGCTGCGCCACTGCGCTAAGCCGATGCCGGGCAAGGCACTCATGCGGCGTAACCGGGCATGTACTGGTCGAGTTTGCGCAGCAGAGCCGGCCAAGCCAGCGAGCCGCCCATGCCTTGGGCAGACTTCATCACGCCGGCGACCATGGCTTTAGCCCCATCGAGAACCTGTTGTGGAATATGGATCAGCTCAGCGCCGCCGCCTTGCGCCATCACCTGAATTTCGCAAGCACGCTGCAAGGTGAACATCATCAAGAAGGTGTCAGCGATGCTGCTGGAGGCGGTAAGCAAACCGTGGTTGGGCAGGATCATAAAATTCTTGTCGCCCAAGTCGGCCTGTAGGCGGGCCTTCTCGTCATGGTTGAGCGCCACGCCTTCATAGCCGTGATAAGCCAGGCTGGCGAGCACAAACAACGACTGCTGCGACAGTGGCAACAGGCCTTGTTTTTGCGCGGATACGGCAATCCCCGCTGGGGTATGGATGTGCACCACGCACGCCACATCATGACGCACCTCGTGCACCGCGCTATGGATGGTGTAACCGGCGGGGTTGATGGTGTAAGGGCTGTCCATCAGCTTGTTGCCGGCCAAATCGATTTTCACCAAGCTGGAGGCGGTGATCTCGTGGAACATCAAGCCGAATGGGTTGATCAGGAACTCTTCGCTGCCTGGAATCTTTGCCGAAATATGAGTGAAGATCAGGTCATCCCAGCCATACAGCGCGATAAGGCGGTAGCAAGCGGCTAGGTCGACGCGGGTTTGCCACTCGGCGACGGAAACTTGATCCTGAAGGCTTATAGCAGGCAGAGCGTGGGCGACGGTCATGGCAATTTCCTCGGCTGTTGTTATTCGACGTCACAGCAGTCTAGCGAGGGATAGGGCTTAGGTGAGTCGCTCTGGCGGCCAGGCTGCTGACCTTAGGAGTCAAACCAGTTCAGGATAGTGCAGCAGCAATGGCCAATCGCGTTGCGCTTGGGCGTCATCGCTCAGCAAACCAAAGCCCGCAAAGTCGAAACCCGGTGCCACCGTGCAACCGACTAACGTGAAGTCACCCAAACTCCGCGCCGCTTGCCAAGCGTGTGCCACCACGGCGCGCTGCGGCAGTTGCTCGGCGGCCACCGGGCCTAGGCGCTCATGTCGAACAGCATCGGGCTGCTCGGCAATGAGCAACTGCAATGGCGCGCCTTCATAAAAATGCCAAAGCTCATCAGCATCCACCCGATGCCAACGACTGACTGCACCGGCAGGCAACAGAAACACAATCGAGCTGCTGCACACGCGGTCATTAGCCGCGCGTTGCGATGACTCAAACAGCCGGCGGTAATAGCCGCCTTCAGGATGGGCCTGCAGGTTCAGCGCCTCGATCAGCTCCAGCGCGCGCGGATGCATCAACTGTGCAGCGCGCTAATAAAGCTCGCCAGCCAAGGCTCAGCATCGCTTTCCGGGGTTACGCTTTCGCTGCTGTCCAAGCGCAGCATAGGCTGCACTTCAACAATGCCCAGCTCAGCAAACAACTCACGCATCAGCTCGCCGCCCGCACAGAACGTATCGCCGTAACTGGAATCACCCAAGCCAATCACCCCGCCCGGCAGCCCGCTCCAGGCCGGCATTGCATCGCGCAGGGCGAAGTACAGAGGCTGTAGGTTATCCGGCAATTCACCCATGCCGGTGGTCGAGGTCACTGCAAGAAACGCTTCAGGGGCGAACCCTTGCACATCGGCCACACTGGCCCGTGGGTTGTGCCATGCTTGATGGCCAGCCGCGTTCAACAAGCCCTCGGCGTGGCGGGCAACTTCTTCGGCGGTGCCGTACACCGAGCCGGAAAAGACAGCGATCTTCATGCAAAACTCCGAAACATACAGAACCAAGTCGATAAGGCGGGCATTATGCCGCAAGTAGACAGTCCGCCCGGATGTTTTAGAATGCAGCGGACATAGACAGGGAAACCGCATCATGATCAACGCCAAACTGCTGCAACTGGTGATCAACGCCTCTAACGACGGCATCGTGGTTGCCGAACAGGAAGGCGATGACAACATTCTGATCTACGTCAATCCGGCCTTTGAAAAACTCACCGGCTACACCAGTGAAGACATCCTCTATCAGGATTGTCGCTTCCTGCAGGCTGGCGACCGTGATCAGGTGGGTTTACATGCCATCCGCGAAGCGGTTAAGCAGAACCTTCCGTCCCGGCAGATCATTCGCAACTACCGCAAAGACGGCAGCGTGTTTTGGAATGAGCTGTCGATCACCCCCGTGGTCAATGACGCCGACCAGTTGACCTATTACATCGGCATCCAAAAGAACGTGACCGAGCAGGTGCAGGCGCAGGAGCGGGTTAAAGAGCTGGAAGCCGAAATGGTCATTCTCAAAGCTGAACTTCTGCGTTTGCAGATGAAGCCAGGCAGTAACTAATTCAGACCTGAGCGGTCACAACATCTCCAGGGCTAGATATAGACCGCTCCCATGCAAGAACAGGCACTCCTGACCCCAGCAGAACTGGCCTTTATTCGCCAATTGAACGGCCCCGTAACGACTGAGCCGCTCAGCGAACCGCGCCCGCAGACAAATAATATTATTGGTCAGCAACTCAGCGAACTGCTTTCCAACTGTACGGCCAATCAACAGTTGAGCCTGCACGCGCACATCGCCAACCAGCGCCTGACCTTTGACCTGCACCTTAGTCAGAGCGGGAAAAGCCTCCCAAACCTGCAACTCAGTGCACCGCATATTTTCGATGAGGGTGAAATAGACCGCGCCTGGCGCTCACCCCTGCCCGAACCCCTGCGCCTGCAGATGCGTAACGCAAAACCCAGCAACCTATTGATTCACCAACTGTCGATGAATGGCGCACTGATTGAGCATCAAGCGCAGTACAAAGCGCCCAAGCGCTTTAATCTGCTGCTGGCGCTGAACGAGCACACCGCCATTGCTTTAACTGGGGTTTTTGTCCGCGAAACCGCTGACGGCCTGCTGGCCTACCAACTGAATGCGCTTGACTCACAAAGCGGTGAGCTATTGCGTGCGTTCATCTACCAGCAACATCGCCTGCAAGAGCAACGGTCAAACGCGGCCCACAAAAATACTTAGCTCACGCTCAAGGGTGGCGCCATGCTGCACGCTAATCGCGGATACACACAGACTGGCTTAACGCCTGCATAAACTGCAGGCAAAAAAAGACCCGCAATCGCAGCGGGCCTAAAGTGCAGGAGAGACTCCTGCAACAGGGATAAAAAAATCCGACAGTCGAAAAGGGCGGAAGACTGACCATCGGATTGCGCAGTCGTATTAAGCGGCGAATTCCTCGTCGCTGAATGCCATTAGTGTTGCTTTGCCGGCCTTCACTTCAGCCAGCAAGCTGTCGGTTTCAGTCAAGATGCGCGCCATGTAGAAGTCAGCCGACTTCAGCTTGGCACCATAGAATGCTGTTTCGCTGCTACCGGCAGCCAATTTGGCCTTGGCCACAGCAGCCATGCGCGCCCACATCCATGCCAGGCTCGTCAACGCAAACAAACGCAGGTAAGGCGTAGCAGCAGCGCCGGCTTGCTCAGGGTCCTTCATCCCTTCGCTGGCGACCCACAGGGTGGCCTGCTGCAGTTGCTTGAGTGCAGCACCCACTGCCGCAACATGGTCTTCACCAGCGTTGTCTTTGAGCCAACCTTCAACTAACGCAAAGAAGTTGCGCACTGCACGGCCGCCACCTAAGCCCAGCTTGCGCCCGACCAGGTCAAGCGCCTGAATACCGTTAGTGCCTTCGTAAATACGGGTGATGCGGGAGTCACGAACCAGCTGCTCGATGCCCCAATCTTCGGTATAGCCTGAGCCACCCAAGACCTGCAGGCCTTCGTTGGCACAATTAAAGCCTTCATCGGTCAAGAATGACTTCACCACCGGGGTCAACAACTGCACTAAATCATCAGCCTGCTCGCGCACGGCAGCGTCTTCATGGTCGTGGGCGACGTCTTCATGCAGGCCGGTGAAGTAGGCCAGAGCACGAGATCCTTCAATCATGACTTTCTGACGCAGCAACATGCGCCGCACATCGGGGTGCACGATGATCGGATCAGCGGGTTTGTCTGCCGCTTTCGGGCCCGACAACGAGCGACTCTGTAGACGCTCTTTGGCAAAACCCAAGCTGATTTGATAGGCGCCTTCAGCAATGCCAAGGCCCTGCATGCCTACCATCAGGCGTGCGGAGTTCATCATGGTGAACATGCACTTGAGGCCTTTGTTCGGCTCACCAATCAGCCAGCCTTGCGCACCTTCAAAATTCATCACGCAGGTAGCGGAGCCTTTGATGCCCATTTTGTGTTCCAAGCCGCCGCAGAACGCTGGGTTACGGCTACCGTCTTCAAGAATTTTCGGCACCAGAAACAGAGAGATACCTTTTACGCTGTCTGGCGCATCCGGCAGCTTGGCCAAAACCAAGTGCAGAATGTTGTCAGCCAAGTCGTGCTCGCCGCCGGTGATCCAGATCTTGGTACCGGTGACAGCGTAACTACCATCTGCTTGCGGCACAGCGCGGGTGCGGATCAGGCTTAGGTCAGTGCCGCACTGTGGCTCAGTCAAGCACATGGTGCCCGTCCACTCGCCGCTGATAAGTTTTGGCAGGTAACGTTCCTGCAGCTCACGTGCACCGTGAGCGGTCAGGGCGTTGATGGCGCCATGCGTGAGGCCGGGATACATACCCAAGGACAAGTTGGCTGAACAGACCATTTCCTCAACCATCATGTTCAGCACAGACGGCAGACCCTGACCACCGAACTCAGGGGTACATGCCAAGGCGGTCCAGCCGCCCTCAGCAAACTGCTTGTAGGCCGCGCGAAAACCATCCGGCGCCTTGACTGTCTTGGTTACCGGGTCGAAGTGGCAGCCTTGCTTGTCGCCTGATGCGTTTAATGGAGACAGTACGTTTTCCGCAAGCTTGGCGGCTTCCTCCAAAATTGCGCCACCCAGATCGTCGCCAAACTCACGTTGAGTTGGCAGCGTCTTCAGGGTGGTGTAGGCGTCGAGCACCTCGTCGAAAACGAAACGCATGTCACGGAGGGGTGCGCGGTATTGGGCCATGGTACTCAGTCCTCGAGCTGTACAAGTGAGAGCAAGCTATACACATCAAAATAATGTACAGCTTTTGTATAGCCTAACGACTCGAATGGCAAGCAATAGTTGTACAGGATGTACAACTAAATGAAATCAGCGACAAATTACAGCCACACGAATACGCCGCCATTGCTCCGCAAGACGGGTTTTTTAGGAGCAGTCAGGAGACAGGATCAGGTGTCTAGGTGCCCAGCAAGAAACTGCTGCAGGCGACGCTGCATCAAACGCCCTTCGTTGCCCAGGCAGGCAATCGGTGAACCGCTAAGGCTTTCTTCTGCCAGGTCAGCACCGTCACCGGCCAGCACCAGCGAGCAATCCAGCGACAGCGCCAGGCGTGACAACAGCTTGGGCAAGTCATCACTGGGCGGCTGATTGGAAAACAGCACCAGCGCTTGGGGCTGCATTTTTCCGCAGACCAGGGTCAGCTCTTCAAGCGGCTGGCCCAAGCCAAGCACGCTGACCGCGGTATTGGCACTGCTGAGCAACAAACCCGCCACCAGCAGTTCAAGCTCACGGCAATGGCCAGGCAAGGCGGCCAGCAACACGCGCTCCTCGACGTGCCCACGCGATACCTGCAGGCGTTGCAGGGTGCGGGCGCGTAAAAAAGTGTCAAACAACAACCACTCGCTGGTCTGGCCGAATTCATCCTGACGCAGCAGTAACTCTTGCCAGAGCGGCATCAGAATGTCCTGAAACACTACAGGCAGCGGGTAACTGGAGAATATCTGGCCATACAAACGGTCTAATCGCAGCTCGTCGAAGGCACTGATTGCGGTGCGCAGCTGAGCCTGCCACTCACCCCACTCACTAGCGCTGACTTCTTCATAAACGGGGGAGCTGGCAGCTTTAATTAAGCTGCTTTTAGCCAGGATTTTGCCGACTTTGCTCACCGCTACGCCGCGCTCGATCCACGCCAGAATACTGCGCACTGACTCAATGTCGACTTGCGAATATAGGCGATGACCGCTGTCAGTTCGAGTCGGCTGAATAAGCCCGTAGCGCCGCTCCCACGCACGCAGGGTGACCGGGTTCACGCCGGTCAGGCGCGCGACCTCACGAATAGGAAATAGCTCTTCCTGCCTGAGGGCACACGTTACGGGAAACGAAGCACCAATGAGATCGGACATGGCGGGCGGCATCACAGAAAAAATGTTGCGCGCATTGTAACTCAGCTACTTAACGCATACTTTGTACAAAACTTATACAAAGGTTAAGACCATGATTAAGCAACCTAACTGGCCATTGACGCTCTATTACGACGGCGACTGCCCGCTGTGTGCGCGCGAAATTCAACTGCTGCGCAAACGCGCCAGCAGCGAGCGCTTAAGCCTTGTTGATATCAGCTTGAGTGACTTTCAGGTCGAGAGCACCGGCCATTCCAAGGAAACCCTGCAAAACCGCCTGCATGCTCACTTTGCTGACGGGCAATGGGTCACTGGCCTGGATGCCACATTATGGAGCTGGCGCGCCGCCGGCATGGACCGCTGGGCTGCACCACTGACATGGCCGGCACTGCGCCCGCTATTGGAGCTGGGTTATCGGTTGTTCTGCTGGCTACGCCCGCACCTCACGTGGTTGCCGCATCCGGATGCCAGCAAACGTTGCAAAGACGATCAGTGCGAGATCAAGCCACCGCGCTGAGTGGATCAAACCAGCGGCAACCACAGGCCAGGGTCGGGCGCGAGCAGCTCAGGGCGGCCGATGATTTCATCGTGGCTTTCCGGCTGCAGTAAAAGTACCCGTCGTACCCCGCAACGGCGTAACCGCGCTTTTAGCAGCGACAGCCCGGGCCACTGCGGACGCCTCGGCGCATAGTCCAAGGTGAGCACACCTTTAGTCTGAGTAACCACCCGCACCCGGTAACCGCACGAGCGCAGCGCCAGCACCTCAACCCGGTTTACCTGCCCACACAGCATTGCAATGCTCAACTGCCAAGGCTTCATGCGCCCATACCTGTACAAGAAAACCTATCTTGTACACGATATAAATAATTTTATTCAGTCTGTATTTGCCGAAAATAGCCATGCAGCTCAATGGAATAGGCGAAAACCGTGCAAATAACGCAGTACCCATACAGGCCGCATGGTTGTACAAATGCTGCCGCTGGTATAACTTTAATACCGGTTCAGTCGAGGCCGCGTCTTACTGGTCAGGTATCCCGGCGCAGCGTCGCTGAACCCACCTTATTTTTCTGTTGAGCCGACCATGAGCGCTAACGCTGTTCCTATCTTGATCACCGGAGCCAGTCAGCGCATTGGTCTGTTCTGCGCCGAACGGCTGCTCGATGACGGCCATGCACTGATCGTGACTTACCGTACGGAGCGCGAAATCATTGAGCACCTCAGGCAGCGTGGCGCAATCGCCATACAGGCTGACTTTTCCAACGAAGCCGGGATTCTGGCTTTTATTGAAACGTTAAAGAGCCACACTGACAGCCTGCGCGCCATCGTGCATAACGCATCCGACTGGATGGTTGAAGCAGCGGGTGAAGAAGCTGCCGTGTTCGCCCAGATGTTTAACGTGCACATGCTTGCGCCGTACTTGATCAATCTGCATTGCCAAGCATTACTGGCACGCTCTACACCGGCGGACATCATCCATATCAGTGATGACGTTGCGCGCAAAGGCAGTGCTAATCGCCCCGCCTACAGCGCCAGCAAAGCCGGGCTGGACAGCCTCACCTTGTCATTTGCCGCACGCTTCGCACCGCACATTAAAGTGAACGGCATTGCCCCTGCGTTGATTATGTTCAACCCGGACGATGACGCTGACTACCGTAAGAAAACCTTGAACAAGTCGGCACTGGGCATCGAGCCCGGGCCCTTGGTGATTTACCAAAGCCTGCGTTACCTGCTTGATAACAATTATGTCACCGGAACTACACTGACTGTCAACGGCGGCCGTCATCTCAAATGAATATGGCCGCGAGGACCTTTGCAATGAACACTGAACTGCCTAATCACTACCGCGAAATTCTCCTAGGTGTTGGTGAAAACCCTGAACGCGAAGGCCTGCTCGACACGCCCAAGCGCGCAGCCAAAGCCATGCAGTACCTGTGCAACGGCTACCACAAGAGCTTGGACGAAGTCGTCAACGGCGCGCTGTTTGAGTCGGATAACGACGAGATGGTGATCGTCCGCGACATCGAGCTGTATTCGCTGTGCGAGCACCACATCCTGCCGTTTATTGGCAAAGCGCATGTGGCTTACATCCCTACCGGCAAGGTATTGGGCCTGTCAAAAGTGGCACGTATCGTTGATATGTTTGCTCGCCGCCTGCAGATCCAAGAGAACCTCACCAAGCAAATCGCCGACGCGGTCCAGCAGGTAACTAATGCTGCTGGCGTTGCGGTGGTCATTGAAGCCAAACACATGTGCATGATGATGCGCGGCGTGGAAAAGCAGAACTCGGTGATGACTTCCTCGGTGATGCTCGGTGCCTTCCGCGAGTCGTGCAACACCCGCCACGAATTCTTGCAACTGATCGGACGAGGTAAGTAATGCCGCGACTGGAACCTGGAATGGCGCGTATTCGCGTCAAGGACTTGCGCCTGCGCACCTACATTGGCATTAAAGAAGAGGAGATCAACAATAAGCAGGACGTGTTGATCAACTTGACCATTCTTTATCCGGTTGCCGATGCCGTGCGCGATAACGACATTGACCACGCACTGAATTACCGCACCATCACTAAAGCGGTTATTCGCCACGTTGAAGAAAATCGCTTTGCTCTGCTGGAGCGCATGACTCAAGAGATTCTTGATCTGGTCATGGTCAACGCCGCCGTGCGTTATGCCGAAGTGGAAGTGGACAAACTGCACGCCCTGCGCTTTGCCGAGTCGGTGTCAATCACCCTCGCCGGTCACCGTTGATGCCTGCTAGTTTCTAGCCCTGAGTTAATCCCGGCGCGCCCTGCGCCGGGGCCGTTGCCGCCAGGCAGGCATGCTTCTATCATCGCCACCACGGCCCCTCCTCCCCTGCCTGCCCAGAGAGCATCGCCATGAATGATCAACAACGCCTCGAACTTGAAGCCGCCGCTTTTCGTCGCTTGGTCCAGCACCTGCGCGAACGAACGGATGTGCAGAATATCGACCTGATGAACCTCAGCGGCTTTTGCCGCAACTGCTTATCCAAGTGGTTTAAAGCGGCCGCCGATGACAGCGGCGTCACTGTTACCCTCGATGAAGCACGCGAGGAGGTTTATGGCATGCCTTACGCGGACTGGAAGGCTCAGTACCAGAAGGAAGCCAGCGCCGATCAGCAGGCCGCCTTTAACCAAGGTAAACACTGATGAGTGCCTTGAGCGACTTTCGCGCCAAATTGCACAGCGAACGCTTTACCTTCGCTGAGACACTGGCGTTTATCGCTGAGCACTATCAGTACCAGCCCCGTGCCTTTAGCAATGGCCAAGTAGAAAGCGCTGCCGGGCAGAACGAAGGTTCGTGCAAAACCCTTGGCTTGGCCTTGCTTGAAGGCTTGAGCGTGGAAGAAACCCTGCAGTGCTTTGGCGAGCATTACCGCAGCGTGTTGGCCAACCCAACAGGCAAGGACCACGGCAATATCCGCGCATTAATGGACACTGGCTTGGCCGGCGTACGCTTTGCGCAAACGCCCCTGCAGCGCAACAGCATTTGAGCGCCTTGGCGTTGCCGACCTGAGCCGTTGCAAATAGCGGTCTTGGCTGCATAGCCCGGATGGTATCCGGGCTACAAAAGCCCTAGGCATTGCATCAAGCAATGCCAATAGGCAGTTCGGCCTTAGTCTATTAGCCCAAGCATTTGCCGCGCTCGGCATT
The DNA here is from genome assembly GCF_037943105.1 of Pseudomonas sp. TMP9. Taxonomy (NCBI): domain Bacteria; kingdom Pseudomonadati; phylum Pseudomonadota; class Gammaproteobacteria; order Pseudomonadales; family Pseudomonadaceae; genus Pseudomonas; species Pseudomonas vesperimontis. Next base: position 1,040,032 of record NZ_CP149803.1, on the reverse strand, counting down.
ACTGGTCGTCGAGATAACGCTCAACATCCAGCGCCGCCATGCAGCCAGCCCCAGCTGAGGTAATGGCTTGGCGATAGACGTGGTCGGCTACATCGCCTGCAGCAAATACGCCCGCTATGCTGGTGGCCGTGGCGTTGCCATCGCGCCCGCCATTGACCACCAAATAGCCATCCTTAAGCGCCAGTTGCCCGTCAAATAACGAAGTATTGGGCGTATGGCCAATGGCGACAAACAGGCCATCAACCGTTAGCTGGTCGACGCTGCCATCGTTATTTCTCACCTGCACACCGGTCACGCCCATGTTGTCACCCAGCACTTGGTCCACTTCGGCATTGAGCTTAAGGATGATCTTGCCTTCGGCGATGCGCGCTTGCAGTTTGTCTTGCAGGATTTTTTCGGCGCGAAAGCTCTCGCGGCGGTGAATCAAGGTCACCGTGCTGGCGATATTAGCTAAATACAGGGCCTCCTCCACCGCCGTGTTACCACCGCCGACCACTGCCACCGGGCGGTTGCGGTAAAAGAAGCCGTCGCAGGTGGCACACGCTGAAACACCTTTGCCCATAAAGGCCTGTTCACTGGGTAAACCCAGATAACGAGCGCTGGCGCCGGTGGCGATAATCAACGCATCGCAGCTGTAAGTGCCGCTGTCGCCCACCAAGGTAAAGACCTTACCCGCCAGGTCCACGGCATTGATGTGGTCAAAAACAATCTCGGTTTCAAAACGCTCGGCATGCTCTTGCATGCGCTGCATCAGCGCCGGGCCCGTCAGGCCGTGAACATCGCCGGGCCAGTTATCCACCTCAGTGGTGGTGGTTAATTGACCACCCGCCTGCAACCCGGTGATCAGCAACGGTTTCAGATTGGCCCGTGCGGCATACACCGCCGCGCTATACCCGGCTGGGCCGGAACCTAGAATGATCACGCGAGCATGACGATCAGCAGACATCAGCAACTCCTACAAGCAGTCATAAAAGGAGGCTTCCACAATAACCAAGGGGAGGTAATAAGGCTGGAAGCCCCACAAAAGGCATAAAGGTCGGTGCCGAGCAGGCTATGCCTCGCGGCTGCGCAGCGGAAATATGCTTTACCAATGCACCGCATAGGCAAGCCCTATGACGACTGCAACGCAATCGTTAGCGCCCATTGCAGACGCTATCGCCTACAGCACAAAGCCGGTAAGGTCGGCGCGACTTTCAACCCTCGCGGAGACCCCCACCATGTCTGCTCCCGTGCTGACCGGCCCACAGTACCTAAGCCAAGGCCTGAAGCTGGTCCTAAGCCCCGGCTTACGCCTGTTTGTGCTCTTACCCCTGTGCATCAACCTGATTCTGTTTGTTGGGCTGATTAGCCTGTCCATGCAGCAGTTTGGCGGCTGGGTTGAGACCTTTATGCCTAGCCTGCCGAGCTGGCTAAGCTTTCTTGAATATGTGCTATGGCCACTGTTTGTGGTGTTGGTGCTATTGATGGTGTTTTTCACCTTCACCTTGCTGGCCAATATCATCGCCGCGCCTTTTAACGGCTTTCTCGCGGAGAAAGTCGAAGTGGTGGTGCGTGGTCAGGATGATTTCCCGCCCTTCAGCTGGGCTGAACTGACGGCCATGGTGCCGCGTACCCTGGGCCGCGAAATGCGCAAATTGGGCTACTTCCTGCCGCGCGCCATTGCTTTGCTGATTTTGACCTTTATCCCGGTACTCAACATCATCGCCGCGCCACTGTGGCTGCTGTTCGGCGTATGGATGATGGCCATCCAATACATCGACTACCCCGCCGATAACAACAAGATGAGCTGGCAGGACATGCTCGCCTGGCTGCGCGAGAAACGTTGGCAGAGCCTTGGGTTTGGCGGCATCACCTACGCAGCGTTGTTGGTGCCGGGGCTGAATATCCTGATGATGCCAGCGGCGGTTGCCGGTGCGACGGTGTTCTGGGTGCGTGAGCGCGGCTAACAGCGCCCACCCGCTATAAAGCAGTGGCGCTTAAAGCAACACCTCTAAGCGTTTGATCAGCCGCACTTCTTGCGCGCTGATCGCCGCGCCATAGGCCAGCACTTCAACGCCTGCGCTCAAGGCTTCATGCAGGGCGGCGGCATAGGCTGGGTCGATTTCTACGGCTGGGCGCACCGCATCAATGTCGCTGAGGTTGACGCAATACAGCTGCACCGCACGAATCCCCTCACGGGCCAGTGCAGCCAGTTCGCGCAGGTGTTTGCTGCCACGCTCCGTGCGCGCATCAGGAAAGGCGGCAACGCGAATGCCCTCAAACCCCAGGGTCACGCTCTTAACTTCGACAAACGCCGCACCTGTCGGGTAGTCCAGGCGAAAGTCGATACGGCTGCGCTCTTGGCCATACGGTACCTCGCGCTTGAGGCTGGTAAAGCCGTTCAGCTCGGTAATCAGCCCGGCGCGTAACGCCTCTTCGACCAGGGCATTAGCGCGCCCGGTATTGAGCATCGCTAAACGGCCGTGAGGGGTTTCGCCGATTTCCCACGTACCCGGCAGCTTACGTTTGGGGTCGTTGCTGCGGCTAAACCAGACCTTTGCACCGTCGTGCATGCAATTGAGCATCGAGCCGGTGTTGGCACAGTGAATGGTCAGCAACTCGCCGCCGGCGGTCTCGATATCGGCGAGAAAGCGCTTGTAGCGGCGCAGCAGGCGCCCTTCTTCTAATGGCGGATCAAAGCGCATGGGGCTTCCAAGTGTTTAGGCCATGGGCAATGCGCTCAACCGCCTGTTGCAGGCGCGGTAAATCTTGGGTGTACGAAAACCGTACATGCTGAGTGGCTAAGTAGCGGCCGAAATCCAAGCCGGGCGTAAAAGCCACGTGCTCGGTTTCGAGAAAATGCTGGCAAAAGGCAAAGGCATCGCCGCCAAAGGCGCTGATGTCGGCATATAAGTAGAAAGCGCCTTCCGGCTCCACGGCAATCTTGAAGCCCAAATCACGCAACGCCGGCAACAGGAAATCACGACGCCGCTGAAACTCATGGCGGCGCTGTTCAAGGATGTCCAATGTCTGCGGCTGAAAACAAGCCAACGCCGCGTGCTGGGCCATAGTCGGCGCGCTGATATAAAGGTTCTGCGCCAGTTTCTCCAACTCCGGCACAGCCGCCGGCGGCGCCACTAACCAGCCAAGACGCCAGCCGGTCATGCCGAAATACTTGGAGAAACTGTTGAGTACGAAGGCCTCATCGTCCACTTCCAGCACGCTGGCCGCGTCCACCCCGTAGGTCAGTCCGTGGTAAATCTCATCCACCACCAAGTGCCCGCCGCGGGCTTTTAACGCCTGTGACAAGCCGGCTAACTCATCGCGACTGAGTAGCGTGCCGGTCGGGTTGGCCGGGGATGCTACCAACGCACCGACGCTGTCTTTGTCCCAATAACGCTCGATCAGGCCGGGCGTCAGCTGGTAACGCACCTCGGGCCCCACCGGCACCAGCTGCGCGGCCCCTTCAACTAAACGCAAAAAGTGGCGGTTACAGGGGTAGCCCGGGTCAGCCAGCAACCAATGCTTGCCAGGGTCGACCAGCAAACTGGTGGCCAGCAGCAACGCACCGGAGCCGCCGGGGGTAATCAGGATGCGCTCGGGATCGATACTCAGCCGGTAACGCTCGGCGTAAAAGCCGGTAATCGCTTCGCGCAGGGCCGGCAAGCCGCGTGCGGCCGTGTAACGGGTATGGCCATTGGCCAAGGCGGCTTGCCCGGCGGCAACGATCGGCGCGGCTGTGGTGAAGTCTGGCTCGCCGATTTCCAGGTGGATGACATCATGGCCGTCAGCCTGCAATTGATTGGCGCGGGCCAACAACGCCATCACGTGAAAAGGTTCTATGGCGCGGCTGCGCGCACTGTAGGACTGAGCCATGGGGCCGCCTTGGTCTGAATTTAGAGGCGGATTCTAAAGCAAACCAGCGCAGCGTCGACAACCGGGAGTAGCGCAGGGGGAGTTGTTCTGGTAAGTTCGCCCGCTTTATAGCCGCAGGGCCAGTTCTACGCGACGTAGGATCGGCAAGGGACACCGTCCTGCGCAGTGGATTAGAAGAGTGAGAGGCGGTCATCCATGCCCACCAAAGCAAAAGCAAAAAGCAGCCAGTTGATCCGCGGTTTCGAGCCCTACAAAGAATCAAAGGGTGAGGAATACATGGGTGCACCGATGCGTGCCCACTTCACCGGCATCCTCAATAAGTGGAAGCTGGAGTTGATGCAGGAAGTTGATCGCACTGTGCACCACATGCAGGACGAAGCCGCTAACTTCCCAGACCCAGCGGATCGTGCAAGCCAGGAAGAAGAATTCAGCCTTGAACTGCGTGCCCGTGATCGCGAGCGTAAGCTGATCAAGAAAATTGACCAGACCATGCAGCTGATCGAGGACAACGATTACGGCTGGTGCGATTCGTGCGGCGTTGAAATCGGCATCCGCCGACTTGAAGCCCGCCCCACCGCCACACTTTGCATTGATTGCAAAACACTGGCGGAAATCAAAGAAAAACAGGTCGGTTCCTGACCTAACCCAGAGGGTGCTTCGGCACCCTCTGTTGTTTCTGTCTTCCTGTGTGTGCGATTACCAGTGAACACACCTGCCTATACCGGCCGCTTCGCCCCCACGCCCAGCGGCTATCTGCATTTCGGTTCTCTGGTCGCAGCCCTCGCGTCCTACTTGGACGCACGCGCCGTAAACGGCCGCTGGCTGTTGCGCATGGAAGACCTCGACCCTCCCCGGGAAGTCGCCGGTGCGCAGCACGCCATTCTCAGCACCCTAGAATGCTATGGCTTCGAATGGGACGGCGAACTGGTGCGCCAGAGCAGCCGCCAAAGCGAATATGCAGCGTTAGTCGAACGGTTGCTCAGCCAAGGCCTGGGCTACGCCTGCACCTGCTCGCGCAAACAACTGGCAGACAGCCAAGGCATTTACCCCGGCACCTGCCGCAATGCCGGCCATGGTTTTGCCGATGCAGCGATTCGTTTACGCGTACCCGAGCTGACCTATCACTTTATCGACCGGGTGCAGGGTGATTACCGCCAGCACTTAGGCCGTGAGGTGGGTGATTTTGTGATTCGCCGGCGCGACGGTTTGTACGCCTACCAACTGGCGGTGGTGCTCGACGATGCCTGGCAGGGCATCACCGATGTGGTGCGCGGGGCTGACTTGCTTGATTCCACCCCGCGCCAACTTTACCTGCAAGAACTGCTGGGCTTGCCGCAGCCGCGCTACCTGCACGTACCGCTGATCACCCAGCCAGATGGCCATAAGCTCGGCAAAACTTACCGCTCACCGCCATTGCCCGCCGACCAAGCCACCACAGTACTGATGCGCGCCCTGCGCGCCCTTGGCCAACAGGTGCCAGACGGCGCCGATTACGCCACGCCCGCCGAGCTGCTGCGCTGGGCCAGCCAGCATTGGGACGCTGCGCGTATACCGCGCAGCCTGACCCTGGCAGAAGCCCAACTGCTGTAAACAACCGCAGCGGGCGAGACTGTAGGCACCTTCCTCAGCGGCGCATATGCGCCTATGTCGGCTAACGAACAGAGGCCGCGAGGCCTCTGCTGTAGGGTGCAGCAATGCTGCGACAGCATTCTTCACGGGGGTGCAGCTTTAGCCTCACCACTGAGGCACCTAGGCTTTGCCTGTTGGCTAACAGGCAAAGCACGCACAACGAAGCAGTAGGGGCACGGCAACCATAACTTCGTAGGTCCGCTGTCGCGGTCTCTCAGATGGGTTTCGTACCTCGATGCCCGTCGCGCATGCCAATGATGGCTGGAACCGCGCCCCATGACCTCAGTCTTCACCGCTCTATTTCGTCCCAATGCTGCCCCTTCGCCATGGCGTGATCACGCCCCGGTGCGCGAAGAACTGTTTGGCATCGAACGCCTTGAACAACACGCCGCCACCTTGGCGGCCGCACAAAAGGTCACGCCCAAGCCGCCCGCCGTGCAGTCGCTGCACCGACGCCTCAAGGACAATGCCAAGGTCTTGCTGGCCGCTTACCGCGCCAGCGCTGCTGAGCTGGCCAAGGGGCATGCCGTGGTGCCCGCAGCGGAATGGCTGCTGGATAACTACCATTTGGTGGAAGAGCAGATCCGCGAAATTCGTGATGACCTGCCGCCTGGCTATTACCGCCAGTTGCCGAAACTGGCCACTGGGCCGTTTGCCGGCTACCCGCGAGTACTGGGCTTGACCTGGGCTTTTATTGCCCACACTGACAGCCACTTTGACCCGGAAATTTTGCAGGGTTATCTCATTGCCTACCAACAGGTGCAGCCACTGACCATTGGCGAACTGTGGGCTGTGGCGATCACCCTGCGCATTGTGCTGATCGAGAACCTGCGCCGCCTTGCCGACCAAATTAGCGCTGGGCGCAGCGCGCGTGAGGACGCTGACGCGTTCGCCAGTCGCCTGCTGGATAAAAGTGCGGCGCCAACGCTGGCCGATAAAGAATTGCTCGCCCGCGCACGCTTACCGCTGAGCGAGCCCTTCGCCGCACAACTGGCCAAACGCCTGCGTGACCATGATCCATTGACCACACCGGCACTGGGCTGGCTCAGCGAACACCTGAGCGCCCAAGGCAGCAGCATTGATGCGGTGGTGCAACATGCGCAGCAACGCCAGGGCGCATCCAACCTGACGGTGCGCAATATCATCAACAGCATGCGCCTGATTTCGTCCATCGACTGGGCCCAGCTGTTTGAGAGCGTCAGCCTAGTGGATGCCCGCCTGGCCACGGGCAGCGACTTTGCCGCAATGGATTTTGCCACCCGCAACCAATACCGTAGCGCCATCGAGCAACTGGCTCGCGGCAGCGCTTGCAGCGAACTGGACGTGGCTGACCACGCCCTAAAGGCTGCGCAACACGCGCATGCCAGCCACGCCGATGATGACGACCCGCGCCTCAGCGACCCCGGCTACCACCTGATTGCTGAAGGCCGGCGAGCGCTGGAACAACGCATCAATTTTCGCCCACCGCTGCGCCTGCGTATAAGCCGTATGCACCTGCGCCTCGGCATGCCCGGTTACGTCGGCGCCATCGTCAGCTTGGCCTGTTTGCTGCTCGGCTTGGCCCTGTTGCTGTTGGCCGACAAAGGCGTCAGTGGCGGCTGGTTGCTGGCGCTTGGCTTGCTGGGCTTTTTGCCGGCCAGTGAAGTGGCCACCGCGATGGTCAACCGCGCAGTCAGTGCCAACTTCGGCGCCATGGGTTTACCCGGTTTAGAGCTGATAGACGGCGTGCCCAGCCACCTGCGCACGCTAATTGCCGTGCCCACCCTGCTGGCCAGCGAGGCCGATTTGCTGGAGCAGATCGAACGTTTGGAAGTCCATCACCTGTCCGGTCAAGGCGGCGACTTGACCTTTGCCCTGCTCACCGATGGCCTGGATGCCGCGCAAGAACACCTGCCCGGCGACGCCGCCTTGCTGCAACTGGCCAGCCACGCCATTACCCAACTCAACCTGCGCTATGGCCCAGGCGTGGCGGGCAGTCGCTTTTTACTGCTGCACCGCCGCCGCCAGTTCAACCCCAGCGAAAATGTCTGGATGGGCTGGGAGCGTAAACGCGGCAAGCTGCATGAACTCAACCGCCTGCTGCGCGGCGCCGAGGACACCCGCTTTATCCCAGTCCCGGGGCTAAGCCAGCGCGTCCCAACCGATGTGCGCTATGTCATCACCCTAGATGCCGACACCCGTCTGCCACGTGACACGGCCCTGCGCCTGATCGGTAAAATGGCCCACCCACTGAATCGGCCGCGCTTTAGTCAGCAGCTGCAACGGGTGATCGGCGGTTATGCGATTTTGCAGCCACGGGTCACTCCGTCATTGCCGCTGCAGCGCGAAGGCTCGTTGTATCAAAAAGTCTTCTCCAGCCCCGGCGGCATGGACCCCTACGCCGCTGCTGTTTCTGATGTGTACCAAGACCTCTTCGGTGAAGGCTCTTTCACCGGCAAAGGCATCTACGACATCGATGCCTTCGAGGCTGCGCTAGCCGGCCGCGTAGCGGACAACAGCATGCTCAGCCATGACCTGTTTGAAGGCGTTTTCGCCCGCGCCGGTTTGGCCTCAGATGTTGAAGTGGTTGAAGAATTTCCCTCACGCTACGACGTCGCGGGTAAACGCCAGCACCGCTGGACCCGAGGTGACTGGCAGTTGCTGCCGTGGATTATTTGGCCATTCAACGGCGCTCGTGCGCTGCCGACTATTGGCCGCTGGAAGATGCTGGATAACTTGCGTCGCTCCGTATTAGCTCCGGCCACACTCGCGGCGCTGGCCGTGAGCTGGCTGCTGCCGCTGCCCGCCGCGCTGACCGCCAGCCTATTGCTGGTCGCCAGCCTGCTGATCCCGGCCCTACTGCCACTGTGCTTTGGCTTGCTGCCTGCGCGCGCCGGTATTCGCTGGCGCAGCCACCTGACCAAGTTGCGCGATGACCTGCTGCTGGCCCTGCTGCAAAGTGCGCTAACCCTGACCTTTCTCGCTGACCAGAGCGGGCGCATGCTCGATGCCATCAGCCGTACCCTATTCCGCCTGCTGATCAGCCGCCGGCACCTGTTGGAATGGACCACCGCCGCGCAAACCGCGATCAGCCCACGCCTGAAATTACTCGGGTTCTACCGTGGCATGGCCGGCGGCACCTTGCTCGGTTTGCTGCTGTGCGGCCTGGCCCTAATATTTTCGCAAGCCTGGTCGCCGGCCATCTGGCCGCTGGTGCTGCCCTTCGCCCTGCTTTGGCTAAGTGCGCCCACCATTGCCCTGCTGGTCAGCCGCTCGCCGCGTGCGGCCAAGCGCTTGCAGGTCAACCCTGCACAAACCACTGAATTGCGCCTGATTGCCCGGCGCACATGGCGCTTCTTTGAAACCTTCGTGGGCGCTGCCGACAACCAACTGCCACCGGATAACTTTCAAGAAGATCCCAAACCGGTGATTGCCCATCGCACCTCACCGACCAATATGGGCCTGTACCTGCTGTGCACCATCGCGGCCCGTGATTTCGGCTGGATCGGCACCCAACGTAGCCTCGCACGCTTGCAAGCAACGTTGACGGTGATGGAGCAACTGCAACGCCATCGCGGGCACTTCTTCAACTGGTATGACACCCAAGATTTACGTCCGCTGCCGCCCGCTTACGTCTCCTCGGTGGACAGCGGCAACCTGGCCGGGCACCTGCTGGTGGTCGCCAATGCGTGTGAAGAATGGCTCACAGCCCCAGTCAGTAAAGATGCTCGCGAAGGCGTGCTCGATAACCTGCAACTGGCCAGCGTCGCCTTGGCTGATCTGCCGTTAAGCGGCAGTGAACGCGGCCAGCAGCTAGATGAATTGCTGCAGCAAATCGAGGCTGACCTGAAAGGCCCGCAACCCCTGGCCAGCCTGCTGCCCAGCTTGCTGCGCCTGAGTGATAAAGCCGCTCAACTGGCTGGTAGCCATAACCCACAGGACCACGACCACGAGACCGCCGACCTGCTGTTTTGGCTGCAGGCGTTAACTCAAGCCATGACCGACCTGCAGCATGACGCGCAGTTGAGCGACGCTGAACGCACGCGTTTACACGGCACCTTACGCGCCGTGGCCGAGCACGCGCGGGGCATGGCGTTGGCCATGGATTTCGCCTTTCTGCTGGAGCCCGAACGCAAACTGTTGTCGATCGGTTTCTGCCTGAGCGACAACAGTTTGGACAGCAGCTGCTACGACCTGCTCGCTTCCGAAGCACGGCTGGCCAGCCTGTTTGCCATCGCCAAGGGCGATGTCAGCACCCGCCACTGGTTCCGCTTGGGCCGCACCGCAACGCCCCTGGGAAATGGCTCAGCGCTGATTTCATGGTCCGGCTCGATGTTCGAATACCTGATGCCCTCGCTGGTTATGCGTGCTCCGGCCGGCAGCCTGCTGGAACAAACCAACCGTTTAGTGGTGGCTCGTCAGGCCGATTACGGCAAGGCACTCGGCATCCCTTGGGGTATTTCTGAATCCGCTTACAACGCCCGCGATCTGGAGCTGACTTACCAATATTCGAACTTCGGCGTACCCGGCTTGGGCCTTAAACGCGGCTTATCGGCCAACCGGGTGATTGCCCCTTATGCCACCGGGCTGGCCACCATGGTCGACCCGCACGCCGCGCTGGCCAACTACCAACGCTTGGCCGAGATGGGCGCACTGGGCCGTTATGGCTACTACGAAGCACTGGACTTCACCCCGACACGCCTGCCGGAGGGTCAGCCCTTCGCCATCGTGCGCAACTTTATGGCCCACCACCAAGGCATGAGCATCGTCGCCATCGCCAACACCCTGCATGGCGCGCAGATGCGCGAACGTTTCCACCGCGAGCCGATGATTAAAGCCTGCGAACTGTTGCTGCAAGAACGCATGCCGCGCAATGTCGCCGTCGCCCACCCACGCGCCGAGGAAGTCAGCGCCTGCGCCGCAGCAGGTGATTACGCCCAGCCCAGCGAACGCCGGCTCAACCACGTCAACGGCAACCCGCCGATCACTCACCTGCTCAGTAACGGTCGCTACAGCGTAATGCTTACCGCCAGCGGCGCCGGCTACAGCCGCTGGCGCGACATCGCCATCACCCGCTGGCAAGAAGACACCACCCGCGACCAATACGGCTCATTTATCTTCCTCTGGGACACGCAGAACGACAGCCGCTGGTCCATCGGAGCGCAACCCAGCGACAACATGCCCTACAACGAGGTGGTATTCGCCGAGGACTACGCCAGCTACAGCCGCCAGGACGGCAACCTCAGCACCGCCCTGGAAATCCTCGTTTCCGGTGAAGACGACGGCGAAGTGCGCCGCGTATCCCTGACCAACAGCGGCCGGGTCGCGCGGGAAATCGAACTGACTTCCTACGCCGAATTGGTGCTGGCCAGCCCCGCCAGCGACAACGCCCACCCGGCGTTCTCCAAGTTATTTGTGGTCACCGAATACCTGCCCGCGTTTGCCGCATTGATTGCCACCCGCCGGCCGCGCGCCGCCGGCGAACAGCCTTTATGGGCGGCGCACTTTGCTGTGGTTGAAGGTGAGTTAAGCGCCGCGCCACAGTATGAATCTGACCGCGCGCGCTTTCTTGGGCGCAGTTGCGCGCTGCATGCCGCAGCGGTGATTCGCCAAGGCTTGCCCTTGTCTAATACCGTCGGCACCGTGCTCGACCCCATCTTCTCGCTGCGTCAACGCGTGCTGGTCGGCCCGGGCAAAATCGCCCGCGTGGCGTTTTGGACGCTGGTCGCGCCGTCCCGTGAAGCGCTGCTTGACCTGATCGACAAGCACCACGACCGCAGCGCTTTTGAGCGGGCGAAAACCTTAGCCTGGACCCAAGCGCAGGTGGAATTACGCCACCTGGACATGCACGCCGCCGAGGCCGCTGACTTCCAGCGCTTGGCCGCGCCTATCCTGTTTTCCGATGGGCGTTTTCGCGCGCCGGCGGCCAGCTTGCTGCGCGGCCTTGGCAGCCAAGCGGGCTTATGGCCGCAGGGGATATCGGGCGACTTGCCGATTGTCCTGCTGCGCATTGCCGATGCCGAAGACATCGCCCAAGTGCGGCAACTGCTGCGCGCCCACGAATACTGGCGGATGAAACGCTTGGCTGTGGACTTGGTGATCATCAATGAGCACGCCTCCTCCTACCTGCAGGATTTACAGATCGCCATTGAAACCGCGGTGCGCAGCAGCCAGTCACGCCCAGCCTTTGCCACCGAACTGGCGCAAGGCTCGGTGTTTGTGTTGCGCGCCGACCTGCTCAGCGCTGAATTTCGTGAGCGCCTTCAAGCAGTGGCGCGGGTGCTGTTGGTGGCGCATCGCGGGCCTGTCGCTGAACAACTGGCGCGGATTCAGCCCATCACCGCGCCCGTACCCGCCAGCAGCGGCAATCACAACCCGCAGCACATCAGCGTGCAACGCACCCAACCAGTGCCCGACATGCTGGAGTTTGCCAACGGCTTGGGCGGCTTTGATCTCGATGGCCGCGAGTATGTGGTGCGCTTAAACGCCTGGAGCAACACCCCGGCGCCGTGGATCAACGTGATCGCCAATCCGCAGTTTGGTTTTCACGTTTCAGCCGAAGGCAGCGGCTACACCTGGGCCGACAACAGCCGGGAAAACCAGCTCACGCCGTGGTCCAACGACCCGGTCAGCGACCCACCCGGCGAAGCCCTGTATGTGCGCGACGAAGACAGCTTGGCGCTCTACAGCCCCACCGCCCAACCGCTGCGCGACAGCGGCCACTACGAAGCCCGTCATGGTTTTGGTTACAGCCGCTTTAGCCACCAGGCCGGCGGCATTGGTATGCAGTTGCTGCAATATGTGCCGCTGCATGACCCAATCAAAATTTCTCGGCTGACCCTACGCAACCTCTCCGACCGACCACGGCGGTTGAGCGTCAGCGCCTACGCCGAATGGGTGTTGGGCACTACACGGGCAGCCAGCGCGCCGTATATTATCAGCCGCCAAGACGCCGCCACCGGCGCTATTCTGGTGCGCAACCCGTGGAGCATCGCCTTCGCCGGGCGCAGCGCTTTCAGCGACTTGGGCGGCCAGCAGAGCAGCTGGACGGCCGACCGCTGTGAGTTTATTGGCCGCAACGGCAGCCTTGCCGAACCCGCTGCATTAGCCCGGCAAAGCGCATTAAGCGGCCGCCTGGGCGCTGGCCTCGACCCCTGCACCGCGCTGCAATGCCAGCTGGAACTGCAACCCGGAGAAAGCACCGAAGTGCTCTGGTTACTCGGCCAATGCGCCAGCGAGCAAGACGCCAGCGCGTTGGTTGAGCGCTATCGCCAGGCTGATCTGGACGCGGTATTGGCTGAAGTGCAAGCACATTGGCAGCACGTCCTAGGCGCGGTACAGGTGCACACCCCAAGCCGCGCCATGGACATCATGCTTAACGGCTGGCTGCTCTACCAAACCTTGGCGTGCCGCGTGTGGGCGCGCTCGGCGTTTTATCAAGCCAGCGGCGCCTATGGTTTTCGCGACCAGTTGCAAGACGGCATGGCCCTGACGTTCGCCAGACCAGACATGACCCGCCGGCATATTCTGCGCGCCGCCAGCCGCCAGTTTGTTGAAGGCGATGTGCAGCACTGGTGGCTGCCGCATTCCGGTCAAGGGGTGCGCACGCGCATTTCCGATGACCGCGTGTGGCTGGCCTACGCCACTGCGCAATATATTCAGAGCACGGCGGATACAGGGATTCTCGATGAGCCCGTGGATTTTCTTGAAGGGCCGTTATTGGCAGCAGGCGAGCACGATGCCTTCTTCCAGCCCATGCAAGCGGATGCGCCCGCCTCGCTGTTTGAGCACTGCGCCCGTGGCCTCGACCAATGCGTGGCCCTGACCGGCGAACTGGGGCTGCCGCTGATGGGCGGCGGCGACTGGAACGACGGCATGAATCGCGTCGGCGAACACGGCAAAGGCCAAAGCGTCTGGTTGGGCTGGCTGCTGCTACGCACCATCGCCCTGTTTGCGCCCTACGCCGAGGTGCATGACAGCGCCCGCGCGGTGCGCTGGCAGGCGCACGCCGCCCAACTGCGTACAGCACTGGAGGCGCATGCCTGGGATGGCCAGTGGTACCGCCGCGCCACGTTTGATGACGGCACCTGGCTCGGCTCTGCGCAGAACACGGAGTGCCAGATTGACTCAATTGCCCAGTCCTGGGCGGTATTGTCTGAGGCGGCTGACCCGGTGCGCGCAAACATGGCCATGGCCTCATTGCAGCGCCAGTTAGTGCGCGAAGACGACGGTGTCGCCCTGCTGTTCACCCCACCCTTCGACAAAACCCCGCTGGAGCCTGGTTATATCAAAGGCTACCCGCCCGGCCTGCGCGAAAACGGTGGGCAATACAGCCACGCGGCGATGTGGGCAATTTTGGCGTATTGCAAACTCGGCTCAGGCAAACAGGCGTTTGCATTGTTTGACCTGGTCAACCCGATCAACCACGGCAACAGCCCTGAGGCCTGCCAGCGTTACAAAGTCGAACCCTACGTGCTCGCCGCTGACGTGTATGCGGTAGCGCCACATATCGGCCGTGGCGGCTGGACCTGGTACACCGGCGCAGCGGGTTGGATGTACCGCGCCGGCGTTGAGGGCATCCTCGGCATCAGCCGCGAAGGCGACTGGCTGCTGCTCAAGCCCTGTATACCCAACGATTGGCCAGGCTTTACCGCGCACATAACCTTGGGCGATAGCCAGTACCAGATCGAGCTGAGCAACCCAGCACAACACGGCCAAGGCATCCGCCATGCCTGGCTGGACGAGCAACCAATCGATTGCCTGGAAGGACAAATCAAAGTGCCATTAGACGGCGCCGCGCATCAACTGCGCGTGGAGATGTAGCGCGAGGTGATGCGCGGCAGAACCGCATCGCATAGGACGCCTTGATCAAACCCGTAGGGGGCTTATACCCCGTAGGATGCTTGTACCCGTAGGGTGGGTTAGCGGCGCAATAACCTGTTGGCCGATTCACCGCCCACTCTGCGCGCCGCGTAACCCACCAAGCGTTAATCGGCAGAGCACCGATGGTGGGTTACGGCGCAGCCCATAACGCAGCCGCCATTCATGCGCGGTATGCGCCTAACCCACCCTACAAAAGCAGCGTGGCATTTGCGCAGATACTTGATTCGCACGCTGCGTTGGTTGGCTTGTACCCCGTAGGGTGGGTTAGCGGCGCAATAACCTGTTGGCCGATTCACCGCCCACTCTGCGCGCCGCGTAACCCACCAAGCGTTAATCGGCAGAGCACCGATGGTGGGTTACGGCGCAGCCCATAACGCAGCCGCCATTCATGCGCGGTATGCGCCTAACCCACCCTACAAAAGCAGCGTGGCATTTGCGCAGATACTTGATTCGCAAGCTGCGTTGGTTGGCTTGTACCCCGTAGGGTGGGTTAGCGGCGCAAGAACCTGTTGGCCGATTCACCGCCCATTTTGCACGCCGCGTAACCCTCCAACCGCTAATCGGCAGAGCACCGATGGTGGGTTACGGCGCAGCCCATAACGCAGCCGCGATTCATGCGCGGTATATGCCTAACCCACCTTACGTATGCTGGCTGGCGAGCCGTGATCAAGCGGTGCTGAGGAATGAAACGACGAAGCCCAACAAGCCTGTTATTGCCTGTTGGGCTTCGCTGCGCTCGGCACCGACGTAATTGGTGGGTAAACCAACCGCTGTAGGTCTGTGAAGCGCGCTATCTACTGCACAAAGTAGCTAGCCAGTGGTTCGGCTTTTACCAGCCGGCTAGATGCGCCCCAGTAACAGCAGCACGACCAGCACAATCACCACCACACCTAAACCACCGGTGGGCCCGTAACCCCAGTTTTTGCTGTGCGGCCAAGCCGGTATGGCGCCGATCAATAACAGCACCAGCACGATCAATAAAATGGTACCCAGGCTCATGGCGTTCTCCTTGATGAGTCACTGCAGCACGCCGGAATATCAGGTGCCGAGATGGCACCCAAGCGTTGCATCATCCTGTGCGCTGCAGTGGCTGCTGTCGGTGCGCTATCGAACCAAGGAGCATTGGTTATTGGGTTGCTAACGCCCCATCCACAATGTGCTGTGCCTCGCTAAAAATGCGTTGCAGGTGCGCAGGATCGCGAAAGCTCTCGGCGTAGATTTTATAGATATCTTCGGTACCCGACGGCCGCGCGGCGAACCAGCCGCCTTCGCTGATGACCTTGATGCCACCCACCGCAGCATCATTGCCCGGGGCTTTATCGAGCACTTGGGTGATGACGTCGCCAGCCAGTTCACGGCTGCTGATCTGCGCAGGCGAGAGTCTGCTGAGTGCTTTTTTCTGCGCAGTGTTGGCGGGGGCGTCGACGCGGTCGGCGTAGATCGCACCGAACTCATCACTCAAGCCTTGATACAACTCGCCCGGGTCTCGACCCGTCACGGCGGTCATTTCTGCGCCTAACAGCGCCAGGGCGATGCCGTCTTTATCAGTGGTCCAAACCCGGCCATCGCGGCGCAAGAAGGTCGCGCCGGCGCTTTCTTCACCGCCAAAGCCTAAGGTGCCGTCGAACAAACCGCTGGCAAACCACTTAAATCCCACAGGCACTTCCAGCAACGGCCGACCTAGACGTGCACTGACGCGGTCGATCATCGCGCTGCTGACCAAGGTTTTACCTACGGCCGCGTTGGCGCTCCACTGCGGGCGATGCTGAAACAGGTAATCGATGGCCACACTGAGGTAATGGTTGGCCGGCAATAAGCCGACACTCGGCGCGACGATGCCGTGGCGGTCGTAGTCGGTATCGCAGGCAAACGCGATGTCGTAGCCATTTTTCAGGCCGATCAGGCGCTGCATCGCGTGGCTGGAGGATGGGTCCATGCGGATCTGCCCATCCCAATCCAGGCTCATAAAGGCGAACTGTGGATCAATGGTCTGGCTGACCACATGCAGATTGAGGCCATACTGCTCGGCGATCCGTGCCCAGTAATGCACCCCAGCGCCACCCAGCGGGTCGACGCCCAGGCGCAGGCCTGTCGCACGGATCGGGGCAAAGTCGATGACATTACCCAGATCATGCACATACGCGCTGAGGTAATCGTATTCCTGCACATTGGCGGCCTGGCGTGCCTGCGCCAGGGGCATGCGCTTGACCTCACGCAGGCCGTCTTCAAGCAAGGCATTGGCACGGTTCTGCACCCAGGTGGTGATGTCGCTGTCGGCTGGGCCACCATTGGTGGGGTTGTACTTAAAACCGCCGCTGTCCGGTGGGTTGTGCGAGGGAGTAATCACGATGCCATCGGCCAGCGCGCTGCTGCGGCCTTGGTTGTGCACCAAAATGGCCTGACTGATCGCAGGCGTCGGGGTGAACTCGCCAGCAGCAGAGATCATCGTCTGCACGCCATTAGCTGCCAGCACTTCAATCGCGCTGTCCAGCGCCGGCTGCGACAACGCGTGGGTGTCCGCGCCGATAAACAGCGGCCCGCTGATGCCCTGCGCTGCCCGGTGATCGCAAATCGCTTGGCTGATAGCCAGCACGTGCGCCTCATTGAAGCTGCACGCCAGCGAGCTGCCGCGATGCCCCGAGGTGCCGAAGGCCACGCGGTGGCTGGGCACACTGAGGTCGGGTTGCAAGTCGTAATAGGCAGCCAGCAAGGCGCTGATATCGGTCAACATCGAAACAGGTGCCGGCTGACCGGCCAAAGGGTGAATACGCGGGCTCACAGCAAACTCCAGATAATCGCACGGCAATAAACGTGCGCCAGTCTAACAGTCCTGCCGGTGCGGCTGGCTAAGTGCGGCTGGCTAGGTGCGGCCTGCTAGGTGCGATGGCGCACCGACAACACGCGGCCAATCACCGATCCTCGTGCTGCGCTTCTCATGCCTGCTAGGCAAGGTAAGCGCCAGTGATGCGCTGGAGTGCCCTGAGCGTTATCAGGAGCAGGCTCACCGAACAGGCTTAAGGAGCACGTGTTGACGTCATGCCGCCGGTCATCGCGGCCACTGCACGCCGTGCGTTATGGAGCGACGCCTAGCAAACGTCCACTGCCATGGAGAGTTATCATGCACAGGTTTGGATACGCTTATTCAATCGTCCAGAACAGCGCCTTTGCCCTGTTGCTGCTCAGCACCGGCGCGCAGGCTGAGTTGTTATTTGCCCCGCAGGTTTTTATCACCGCGCCTCAACAGGCCATGACGCTTCGCCCAAACTTGCGCAGCGCTGCACGCAGCGGCCTGCAACAGGCCACTTTGCAGCCAGTAATAACCCATCGACAACCAGCGGCTAGCCGCCGCGCAAGCCAATGGTTGGGCCACGCAGAAATGCCAACCAACACCCCTGCTGCCCTGCCGCCTAGGCTGCGCTTCTAAGCACCAGCTGTACGAATGCGCAAAAGGATTGACGCCGTATTGGCAACCCCAGGGGCACTCAGCCCCGCGTAACGCTCGCAAGGAAGTGTGTGTGACATGCCCAATCATATTCTGATTATCACCGCTAATAGCCACGACGCTGCCACCCTTGAGGACGCTCTGGACAGAGCCCACGACGGCCCTTTTATCATCGAGTGGGTGACCAAACTAAGCCTGGCCCTGGCGCGATTACACGCGCCGCAGCGCACACCGATCGATGCCATTTTGGTCGACCTGACCCTGCCAGACAGCCAAGGCTTAGCCACCTTTAACCCGCTGTTTGCCCAAGCATCGGGCATCCCCATCATGACCCTCAGCGACTTGGATGCCGACCCGCAAACTGCCGAGGCCATCCGCCTAGGCGCTCAGGGCAGTTTGTCTAAGGGGCATTTCAGCAGCGCCCTGGTGCCACAAGCGCTGCGCAACATGATCTTGCGCAAAGAAGTTGAAGACGCCTTGTTTGTTGAAAAAGCGCGCTTGGCCATTACGCTCAACTCCATCAGTGATGCAGTCATCAGTACCGACCTGCATGGCAAGGTTGACTACCTAAATACGGCTGCCGAAGACCTGACCGGCTGGTTGCTAGCGGACGCACAAAACCAGCCCATTGACAGCGTAATGCGCCTGGTTAATGAGCAAACCCGCGACCCGGTAGCCAACCCTATTTTTAAGGTGCTACGTGACGACGCCTGCAAGCTGTTGGCTGCCGGCACCCTGTTGATACGGCGCGACGGCAGCGAGTCAGCCATTGAAGATTCCGCTGCACCGATCCATGACTCAGCCGGTCGCCTCAAAGGCGCCGTGATGGTCTTTCATAAGACGCCCGCTGCCCATGTCATGACCGAACGAATGCTCCATCAGGTGCAGCACGACAGCCTCACCAACCTGCCTAACCGCACCCTGTTAAATGATCGCATCGGCCAAGCCATTGCCTTAGCGCAGCGGCACAACAGCAACGTGGCGTTGCTGTTTATTGACCTAGATAACTTCAAAGACATTAACGACTCGCTCGGCCACGACATCGGCGACCAATTGCTCCAGGCCGTGGCGCTGCGCTTGTGCAGTTGTGTGCGCAGCGCCGATACGGTTAGCCGCTTAGGTGGCGATGAGTTCGTGGTGCTGCTCGACCAAAACCACTCAGAGGAAGACGCCGCACGCACCGCTGAGAAAATCCGTGAAGCCCTCGCTAGCACCTTTGAGATTGCCCAGCAGCCGCTGCATATCAGCGCCAGCATCGGCATCAGCACCTACCCCAATGATGCTGAAACCGCGCCAGACCTGATCAAAAAAGCCGACACCGCGATGTACCAAGCCAAGGCGGAGGGCCGCAACAACTACCAGTTTTTCCGCCGTGACATGAATGTGCGTGCGGAGGAACGCCAGGTGATTGAAGCGCATCTGCGCAAGGCCATGGATAACGGCGAGTTCATCCTTCACTACCAGCCAAAAATAGATTTACTCAGCGGCAAAATCACCAGTGCCGAGGCGCTGATCCGCTGGCAGCATCCGTGCTGGGGGATGATGTTGCCCACGCGCTTTATCGCCATTGCCCAAGCCAGCGGCCTGATGCTGCAGCTTGGTCGCTGGGTGCTGATGCAAGCCTGCACGCAGGGCAAACGCTGGGAGAACTGCGGCTACTCGCTGGACTCAATCGCGGTGAACATCTCAGCCTTGGAGTTTCGCCATAAAAGCTTTGTCGAGAGTGTGAGCAACGCCCTCGCCGTCACCGGGTTAGCAGCGCAGCGCTTGCAGCTGGAAATCTCCGAAAACGTGTTGATGCGTGACGTACAAGCCAGCGCGGTAATTTTGCAGCAGCTAAAAATGCTGGGGGTGCAACTGGCCGTGGATAACTTCGGCACCGGTTACTCCTGCTTGAGTTACCTCAACCAGTTCCCCATTGATGTGTTGAAAATTGACCAATCCTTTGTCCGGGACATTCGCAACGGCAATGGCACCGTTGTTAGCGCCGTAATCGCCATGGGCCTCAGCTTAAAGCAGCGCGTGGTGGCAGAAGGTATCGAGGAGGCCGCGCAACTGGCGTTTTTGCGTGAGCACCAGTGCTCGGAAGGTCAGGGCTTTTTGTTCAGCCAGCCGGTCAATGCCGAGCAATTCGCCAACCTGCTGCGGTGCGGCATCCGCTCACCGATCAATACCCTGCAGCAGATCACAGGCACCTAGCCTTGGCTGCCGCTGCAGCGCATACACAGCGCTGCACCGGCAGCATGCCAAGGCCACTAGAATTGCGCGTTGTAGTCAGCCGTTAAGGCGGCGTAACACTCACATGAAGCATGCTCCAAGCCCTTACGGTCGAGGATGTAGATTTCGCCTCGGCTGTAGCTGATCAATCCGCGCTCCTGCAACACAGCGGCGGCAATCGAGACGCCACTGCGGCGCACCCCGAGCATGTCCGCTAAAAACTCATGGGTCAGGTGAAAGTGGTCGGCATGAGCGCGGTCATGGGTCATCAGCAGCCAGCGGGCTAGCCGTGGCTCAATCGCGTGAAAGTGCGTGCACGCCGCGCTCTGGGACAGCTGCGCCGTCACCACATACAGGTAGCGTTTGAGGGTACGCAACAGGGCTGGGCTGCTCAGCATTTCTTGCTTAAACACTCCGCTGCTGATGCGCAGCGCGCTGCCCGACCCCTGCACCACTGCACGCATGGGCGCCTGTGCCACGCCCAGCGCCAAGGTAGCGCCGAGCATGCCTTCGTTGCCGATCAAGCCCATTTCCAAGGGTTGGTGGCCTTCCAGCGTGGTCACCAAAGAGATAAACCCACTGAGCGGGAAATACACATGCCGAATCGGCTCTTCGGCCTCATGCAAAATATTGCCGAAAACCAAGTCCACCGGTTCGCAGGCATTCAGCAGTCGTTTACGTTGTTGACTCGGCAGCCCTTCAATTAAGCGGCTAAGGATGTGCAGCGGTGCTTTAACAGACATTCATGTGTCCCGAGCACGACGCTTGCCAAAGAATGGCGCGACAGCGGTGCTTGACGCTAACGCCGTTGCAGTGTGCCTGAGCAACCGGCAGCGCTCTGTGCGCTGCGGCACTCAAACCAGGTGATTAAATTGTTAACTGCGCGCGTAACAGATCAATGCGCTTAATGCTTCGCTTTATAGGGCAGCAGGCGGTCTGTTTCGGACTTAACCACGGCGTAGCACTCGCAACTGAGGCGTTCGAGTTTGTCTCGATCGAGCACAGAAATCAGCCCACGGCAGTAATTAATCACGCCCAAGCGATGCAGCTTACCCGCCGCTTCAGTGACCCCTTCACGGCGCACGCCGAGCATATTGGCGATCAGCTCTTGGGTCATGGCCACCTCGCTGCCAGTCAGGCGGTCCAGCGACAGCAGTAACCAGCGGCACAGTTGCTGATCAATGGTGTGGTGGCGGTTGCACACCGCTGTTTGCGCCATTTGGGTAATCAGCGCTTGGCTGTAGCGCAGCATCAAGTGCAGCATATCGCCGTGGCGGTTGAACTCCTCTTTAAAGCGCTTACCCAAGACCCGGTACGCGCTGCCAGCACTTTGCACAATGGCGCGACTGGTGGTGCTTTCGCCGCCCATAAACAGGGCCACGCCAATAACGCCATCGTTACCTACCACGGAAATCTCTGCAGATGCGCCGCTTTCCATCACATACAGCAAAGAGATAATCGAGTCGGTCGGGAAATATACGTGGCGCAACGTGTCGCCGGACTCGTAGAGCACCATGCCCAGCGGCATGTCCACCAATTCAAGGTCGGGCAACAGGCGGTCTAGCGCCGCAACAGGCAACATGGCAAGCAGATGGTTTTGTTCGGGATTAGGTTCTACGGACATCACTGTCTCCGGTCATCTAGGACCTGCTGGCGATTGGTATGTGCTCGCTTACAGAGCCTCAAATTCACCCACTAGCATAGTCCACTCTATTTTTAAGTCTGTACGCTATCGCACAGACAAGCTTTATAGCGAGTCGTTATAAGAATGGGAAAATAGTCCAGCTATGGGTCTGCAAAAAGCGCCGAGTGCAGCGTCATTGGGCATTTCCAGCTATCCTGCCCGCCCACTTTTTGCCCAGGATGACCCGCATGAAAGCCCAGCTCGACGAACTCATCAGCAAAATTAGCTCGGGCTGCATGCAAGCCGACGACGTCACGCGAATCGCTGATGAGGCCGCCCAAGCCTACGCCGACCCACACGCGTTCCTCGCTGCCAACCCGGACATCAACTACGACGACAGCTTCCCCATCCCGCTGGGTGAATGGATGGTGGTTGGCAGCCTGCCGGAAACCGTGCTGTTTCAAGCTGACAGTTATGAAGCGCTGTTCCAGCAAATCGTCGAATCTTTCGGACCAGAGGTGAGCTTTGTGCTTAAGCCCAAGCAACTGGCCAAAGTCGAACCGCTAAAAGCGCTTAACCGCATCCAAGTGCAACTGGCCAGCCTGTCGCCGGAAACCAAGGGGTATGTGTTGCTGGATTTCAGCGAGCCGCTGGATGACGCGCTGCAAGCTGTGCTGGTCTACAGCAGCGATGTGCAGAGGGTGATGGCATTAGCGGTGGAAGTCGGCATTTACGCCGCACCCGCCTACGACGCACTAAAAGCGGCGCTGGCTGACGAGTAAAGCGCAGTAAGCCATGGGCTAAGGACTAAGGAAGGGGCGATCAGAGGTTGTTACGGCGCAACGCTGCCAGTTTGTCGGCTAACGCATCCAGCTCCGCGCTCTGCCCAGGTGGCAGTGTGCGCAGCACGGCCTGGCTCAGGCGCATTTGCCGGATAAACCGTCGGCAGTGCTGGCACATCGCGAGGTGCATACGCACTGACATGCGCTGGCGCAGGCCCAGTTGGCCATCGAGAACCTCGCTGGCGCGGGCCACCAACTCTTTACAGCTCAGCATTGGCCGGTCTCCTCAAAATGCTCCAAGGTGGCGAATACCTTGAGCCGTGCGCGGTGCAGCAACACCCGCACATTAGAGAGAGACACCTGTAAAAGATTACAAATTTCCTCCAGCTCCAGCCCTTCGCGCTCACGCAAGTGCAAAACGCTGCCCTGCATCTCGGACAAGCTGGCTAGGGTGTTTTCTAGGCACTCACGCAGCTCTTGTTCAGTCAGCAGTGCTTCCGGGGAGTCGTGATGCCAAGCATGTGGCGCAAGCAACCAATGGCCATCGCCTTGGAAGCGCTCGTCGCCGAGCGTGCCATGGGGTGAGGCAATATCGTCGAGCAGTACTTCACGGCGATTGCCCTTGAAGCGAGTTTTTGCAGTGTTAGCGGTGATGGTCAGCAGCCAGGTTTTCAAGCTAGAGCGCGATTGAAAACCATCAAGCCCACGCACTACAGCCAACCAAGCGTCCTGCACCACTTCATCAGCATTGCGGCTACCGACAATCGCAAAAGCCACCGCACGCATCGCCCCTTGATAGGTGGTGACCAGCTCGCGATAGGCCTTCTGCTCGCCTGCACGTAGACGGGGAAGGAGATCGGCGTCATTTACCGGCATGGTCAAAATCGCCTTAATGTCGTAGCGAGCGCAGGGCAGGCAAGGCGAAAACAGGCGAGGACGCGGAGTTTACGAGTTGTATATGAGCAGTCCGAGCCTGTTTTCAACGCAGCATCCCCAAGCGCAGTAGACATTAAGGTGATTTTTAGTGCTTACGCAGGATCACGCTACCAATCGAGTAGCCTGCACCAAACGAACTAAGTACGCCCAGGGCGCCGCTCGGCAGGTCTTCATGATATTTGTGCAGGGCGATGACCGAGCCGGCTGAACTGGTGTTGGCGTAGGTGTCGAGAATCACCGGGGCTTCGCCTGGCTCGGCATCGCGACCAAGCAGTTTGCGGGCGATCAACAGATTCATATTGAGGTTGGCTTGGTGCAGCCAGAAGCGCTTCACGTCACTGACGTTCAGCTGGTTTTCCGCCAGGTGCGCAGCAATCAGCTCGGCGACCATGGGGCATACATCCTTGAACACCTTACGGCCTTCCTGCACAAACAGCTTGTCACGCGCGCCGGCAGCGTCCTCCGCACAGCGGTTGAGGAAGCCGAAGTTGTTGCGGATGTTGTTGCTGAACTGGGTAATCAGCTTGGTGCCGACAATATCGAACTGATACGCCGAGGTGGCTTGGTCAGCACGCTCAATGATCACCGCAGTGGCCGCATCACCGAAAATAAAGTGGCTGTCACGGTCACGGAAGTTCAGGTGACCGGTGCAGATCTCTGGGTTGACCATCAAAATCGCCCGCGCCTGGCCCAGCTGCACGCTGTTGGCGGCGGCCTGAATACCGAAGGTGGCAGATGAGCACGCCACGTTCATGTCATAACCAAAACCCTTAATACCTAACGCGGCTTGCACTTCAACCGCCACTGCCGGGTAGGCGCGCTGCAGGTTGGAGCAGGCAACGATCACCCCGTCGATATCGGCGGCCGTTTTACCGGCACGCGCCATGGCATCTTTAGCGGCGCCAACCGCCATTTCACACAGAATGCCCCACTCGTCATTGCTGCGCTCAGGGATGCTCGGCGCCATGCGCTTGGGGTCGAGAATGCCAGTTTTATCCATCACAAAACGGCTTTTGATACCGGAAGCTTTTTCGATAAAACCGCTGCTCGACTCGCTCAGCGCGTCGACATCACCGCTGGCGATCGCCACCGCATTGTCGGCATTGAATTGCTGCACATAGGCATTAAACGACTCAACCAACTCATCGTTGGAAATACTGTTTGCCGGGGTATAGAGGCCGGTACCGCTGATCACGACGTTATGCACAGTCATTCCTCATATTCTTCGCCGCAGGCAGCGGCCGGTTATCCAGTACACCCAAGGCGCAGAGGCCAAGGGCAAAAATCAGCTGACAGGCTCACGTGAAACGTCCTGTTACGTGCGGTGGAGTTTGCCACAGCCACAGGGCCTGCGTCCGCTCAGCGCGTCAAGGCAACTGCACACGGCTGTTGGCCAGTCAGGCAAAGATGCTCTTAACGGTGCGCAAGGCACATCCCGGCGAAGGTCTATTGGCCACTCGATAGCGGCTGCAGCACAAGAAAAAGCTAACCCTGCAACCTCAATCTGCCGCGTTTGTGCGACCGCAGCGAAGAATCCTACCGCTGACTAATAAAGGTGTGACCACCCGCCGCTTGACTAGCCGCGCAGCACATGAAAAAACACACACAAAGCTCTTTGCCCTTGGATACCTATTGTATGGCCCTGCATACCTGGCTTTTGTTTGTCGCCGCAGTGTTCGGTTTGGCGTTGACGCCAGGCCCCAACGGCTTGCTCGCGCTCAGCCATGGCGCGCTGTATGGCCCTCGCAAAACGCTGTTTACGGTCAGTGGTGGGGTCATCGGTTTTACCCTACTGATGGCATTATCGATGCTTGGCATTGGAGCGTTGCTGCAAGCATCAGTGCAGGCGCTGATTATTCTCAAATGGCTGGGCGGTGCGTACTTGATTTGGCTGGGCATTCAACTCTGGCGCGCCCCAGCGCTGCACCTGAGCATGGCCGAGAAAACTGGCACGGGTCGCGGTTTGACGCTGTTCCGTCAGGGGCTGTTGTCGGCGCTGTCAAACCCTAAGGTGATCTTGTTTTTCGCAGCCTTCCTGCCGCAGTTTCTCGATCCGGCTGCTGATCTTTGGCTACAGTTTGCTCTTATGGCCTTAACCTTTGCCGTGGTCGAGGGCAGCGTCGAATGCCTGCTAGCACGTATGGCTCATCACGTGCGCCCTTGGCTGCAACGCAGTGGTAGAGGCTTCAACCGCTGCTGCGGCGGGTTGTTTGCACTGATGGGCGCCGCCTTGCCAATGACCCGCTAAGCGGTTCACCCAACCACACGGAGGCTGCCTTGGTCTTGAAGGTGTTGCTGACCCTGCTGTTGCTCATGCTGAGTGCTGCGCCGTTTGCGGAGGAGCGGCCCATCCGCTTTTCCGTTAATGACAGCTGGGCCATGCCGATGGCGCGGATCAAAAATGGCCGCACCGTGGAAGGCATTCTGGTTGATCTGCAGCAGCGCATGGCGGCCAAGATTGGGCGTAAAGCAGCGTTTATGGTGATGCCACGGATGCGCGTTCAGCACGCCATGAACAGCGGCGACATTGATGTGCGGTGCTACATCACTCCAAGCTGGGTCAATGCGGGCCACCATCGCTTCATCTGGAGCCTACCCTTTATGACTCAGCGCAATGTGCTGTTGGGCACCCAAGCACAATCGCTGCAGGCCGAACAACTCAGTGGCGAGCGCGTGGGCACCATACTCGGCTTTAACTACCCGCGCCTGGAGCCGTTGTTCGCCAGCGGCCAACTCGAGCGAGAAGACGCGCGCACTCAAGAGCAAGTGCTGCTAAAACTGCAGGCCGGACGTTACCGCTTCGCCGTCAGCGATCAACTGTCATTAGATTGGTTTAACCGTCAGCAAGCACCCGCAGAAAAACTCCACGTACTCAGTGAATTTGCTGCCGATCCGGTGGCCTGCATTGTCCGCGATGCGCCGGATGTGCCGACCATGGCCCTGCTGCGCGCCATGGTGCAGATGAAACAGGACGGCGAATTCGACGCCCTGCTCGATCGCTATCGGTAAATGCTGCACCCAAGATCACCGGGCTATGGCTCTACCGGGAGGATATCGAAGCCCTTGCGGTTATCGCTGACAATGCGAAAGTCCTGCTGCGAACCCGGTTCTACCTTCACTGCGAGCTCACGGCGCAGGCGGCCCATGCCGCATAGGGTGTCGTCCATCTTATCAATGCCAATACTCAACACCCGCGTGCCTACGGGCACCTGAAAGCGCACCTGCTCACCGACACCAATACGCGCAGCCACTGTGCGGTCTACCAACACGGCCACATAGCAGCCGCCGCCCATACCGCCCACGTCACGCTTGACTGATAACTGCCCGCCCCTCTCCAGCGCAGTCTGATAGCCGAGCAAACGTTCAGCCGGCACGGGTTTTATATCCTCCGGCGCGGGCTGCCAAGACGAACAGCCGACCAACAGCAACAGCGGTAACACAGCACCAATCAATCGCATGGGAGCCCTCCATGGGCGCAGTTCAGAAACCAAGCACGCAACAGTAAGCGGTTTGCATAGCGGCCGCTACCGGCCACAGAACAGCTTAGCCGCACGGGCGCAGCTGCCGATTTAAGCAGAGGTTTTTAGCTGGCAATGCGCTTGAGCAGTCGCGCCTGCAGCGCTTCTAGTTGCTGCGGCTCAGCTTGGCCGGCGCCGTGGGTATTCAGCGCGTCACCCTCGTAACGCGGCACGATGTGCATATGAATATGAAACACCGTTTGCCCCGCTGGCGCGCCATTAAACTGCATCACCTGCACGCCGGCTGGGGCTAGCTCAGCCACCAGTACGCCTGCAAGTTTCTGCACCACAGCCATTACTTTGCTCAGGCTGGCGGCATCAATATCGAGAATAGTACGGGCCGCTGCCTGCTTAGGGATCACCAGCGTATGCCCGTAGGACTGCGGGAATACATCGAGAAAGGCCAACACATCGTCATCTTCGTAGAGCGTGTAGCAAGGCACTTCACCGCGGATGATCTTGGCAAAGATATTTTGGCTGTCGTAGTCGCCATGCAAGCTCATCGTGTTCTCCATTACCTAGGTTGAATGCCCTCACCATACCGGCTTATGCGCGCCGGGAAAAACCTAGCACCTGACCAAATGCTTAATCACCGTTATCCTGCAGCGCTGCGCCATCCTCAACGGGCCGGACAGGTAAGGCCATAAAGCCGGCCTGTAGGCTCGACGCCATTGAGTGCCACGAGAATTAATATGAACAGCTATTTTCACAGCCGTGAGGCCCGCGCCGCCAAGCAGCCGCGCGCAGCGGGCATTCACACCAACCCCCTTCAACAGTTAGCGGTGACAGCATGATCGAGGTAACCGAGGTTTCCATTGCCCAACTGCGCGCCGCGCTTGAAGCCGGCCAGACCACAGCGGTCGAGTTGGTGCAGGCCTATCACGCGCGCATCGACGCGTACGACGGCCCCGAAAGCGCGACCCGGCTCAATGCGTTGGTGGTACGCAACCACGACGCACTCAAGGAAGCACAAGCCTCCGATGCACGCCGCGCCCGTGGTGAGTGTCTCGGCCCGCTCGACGGCATCCCCTACACGGCCAAAGACAGCTACTTGGTCAAAGGCCTGACCGCCGCCTCTGGCAGCCCCGCTTTTAAGGATTTACGGGCGTACCGCGACGCCTTCACCATCGAACGGCTGCGGGGCGCTGGCGCTATTTGCCTAGGCAAAACCAATATGCCGCCCATGGCCAACGGCGGCATGCAGCGCGGCGTGTATGGCCGCGCGCAAAGCCCGTACAACGCTGACTACCTCACCGCGCCGTTCGCCTCAGGCTCATCCAATGGGGCGGGCACGGCCACTGCGGCAAGCTTCGCCGCCTTTGGGCTAGCCGAAGAAACCTGGTCGAGTGGGCGCGGTCCAGCCTCCAACAACGGCTTGTGCGCGTATACGCCTTCACGCGGGGTGATCTCGGTGCGCGGCAACTGGCCACTGACCCCGACGATGGATGTGGTGGTGCCGTTCGCGCGGACCATGGCTGACTTGCTGGAGGTGCTCGATGTCATCGTCGTCGATGATGCCGACCCGCGCGGCGATTTGTGGCGACTGCAGCCTTGGGTGCCCATTCCGTCCGCCTCCACGGTGCGCCCAGCCTCTTATGCCAAGCTGGCCGCCGGCGCTGATGCGTTAGCCGGCAAACGCTTCGGTGTGCCGCGCATGTTTATCAATAAAGATGAACTGGCCGGCACCAGCGAAGCACCGGGCATCGGCGGCCCTACCGGCCAACGTACCCAGACCCGACCCTCGGTGATTGCCCTGTGGGAGACGGCGCGCAAGGCATTGGAAGCCGCCGGCGCCGAGGTGCTTGAGGTTGATTTCCCGCTGGTGTCCAACTGCGAAGGCGACCGCCCCGGCGCACCCACGGTGTTCAACCGTGGCCTGGTCACCCCGGCGTTTCTTCATCACGAACTCTGGGACTTAACGGCGTGGGCCTTCGATGACTTCCTCCAAGCGAACGGCGACCCAACACTCAACCGTCTAGTCGATGTCGACGGCCCGCAAATATTCCCTCACGACCCCGGCACCCTGCCCAACCGCGAGGGTGATCTGGTCGCGGGCATGGATGAATACGTGCGCATGGCCGAACGCGGTATCACCCCGTGGGATGCGATCAGCAGCTTGCCCGATGGCCTGCGCGGCCTGGAGCACACCCGCAAACTCGACCTGGAGGATTGGATGGACAGCCTCGGCTTGGATGCCGTGCTGTTCCCCACCGTCGCCGACGTGGGCCCAGCCGATGCCGATATAAACCCAGCGTCCGCTGATAGCGCCTGGAGCAACGGTGTTTGGGTGGCCAATGGCAACCTCGCCATCCGCCACTTGGGGGTGCCGACGGTTACTGTGCCGATGGGGATAATGGCTGATATTGGCATGCCTGTTGGCCTGACGTTTGCCGGCCGCGCCTATGATGACTCAGCCCTGCTGCGCGTGGCGGCGGCGTTCGAGTCAACCGGCAGCAAGCGTTTAGTACCGCCGCTTACACCGCCACTGTCGCGCGGCTAAAAGTGGTTACAACCTTCATCTTATTTATCGTGGCCGATAGGCTAATCTGCGCGCCCTAGCCGCCTAATAGACCGAGCGTTGACTGATGCAAACCGCAGCTTCATCCCATCAACCCCAGGTCTGGACGCTGCTGGTGTGCGCCTGGCTGCTGGCCCTTACAGCCACCTTTGCCGCGTTGTTTATCGGTGAAGTGATGGGGCAAGCACCCTGTGTGCTCTGCTGGTTCCAGCGCGCATTTATGTTCCCCTTGGTGCTGGTGCTGGGGGTGGCGTGCCTGCTCTCAGACGCTGGGGTCTGGCGCTACGCCTTGCCGCTGGCGGTTATGGGCTGGCTGATCGCGCTGTACCACAACCTGCTGTATTTCGGCCTGATCCCTGCAGACATTCAGCCGTGTGGGGCAGGCCCATCCTGCTCAGGGGATGACATGACGCTGTTCGGTGTCATGCCGTTGCCCCTGCTATCACTGGGCGTCTTCAGCCTAATGATCTTTGTTCTCGTACTAATCCGTCGGAGAGTTACCCCATGAGCAGACGCAACGTCGTCCTCGCCATTAGCATCCTGGCCATCGTCGGTTTTGCGATTGCTGCGCTTTTGTACAATCGCGCCACGACAGTGCCGCAAACCACGGCAGCCGTGGCGCAAAGCAGCGCGCTGGAGCGCTTTGGCTCACCGAGTATTGGCCCAGCCACTGCGCCGGTTACCGTTGTCGAATTCTTTGACCCGTCCTGCGAAAGCTGCCGAGCCTTTTACCCCATCGTCAAACAAATCATGGCCGAGTACCCCGAGGATATTCGCCTGGTTGTGCGCTACCTGCGGCTGCATGTCGGCTCCGAAGAAGTGATCCGTATGCTCGAAACGGCACGCAAACAAGGGGTGTATGTGCCGGTACTCGAAGCCGTGCTGGAGGCGCAACCGCAGTGGCACGACGATGCCAAGGCGTTAGCTGCATGGGACGCGGCTGCTCAAGCCGGTTTGGACATTGCCAAGGCGCGCGAGGAGATGATGGCGCCGGCCATTACTGCCACTATCGAACGGGATGCTGCCGATGGCAAAACCCTAGGCGTCAGCGGCACGCCAACATTCTTCGTCAACGGTAAACCGCTGACCAACTTTGGCGCCCAACCGCTGTATGAACTGATTGTGAGTGAAATCAACGCCGCGCAGTGACCCCCAATCAACCCCGCGCAAGGGCGGTTTGACTTGCCCTGCAAGCCAAACCGCTGACCTTACATGATGCGTTGAGCCAGCCTTATAACCGGCCATGCCGGTTATAAGGCTGAGGCGCTTTGTGTCATATCAATCAAAAATCCTGCGAGGTCGGGCGCAGGACAATTTCATTAATGTCGACATCGGCCGGTTGTTCGATGGCATAGACAATCGCCCGCGCTACAGACGCTGCCGGAATGGCTTGCTTGTAAAAATCCACCACAAAATCTCGGCTCTGCTCATGAGAGCTACCAAACTTGAGTTCAGAATCCACCGCGCCAGGCTCGATGGTGGTGGTACGGATGTTACCGCCCACCTCATGACGCAAGCCTTCAGAGATCGCCCGCACCGCAAACTTGGTACCGCTGTAGACCGTGCCACCTGGGCTAAAGACCTTCAAACCCGCGACCGAAGCAATGTTGATGAAGTGCCCGCTGTTCTGCCGCTGGAACACCGGCAACGCGGCGGCAACGCCATACAGCAGGCCCTTGATGTTGATATCAATCATGCGGTCCCACTCATCCACCCGGCCTTCGCTGAGAGGGGCGATGGCCATCAATCCTGCGTTGTTAATCAACACATCGATGCGGCCAAAGGTGTCCACGGCACCTTGGATCATTGCATTTACATCTTGCTGGGAGGTGACGTCGGTTTGGTAAGCCACCGCCTCGCCACCCGCCTCGATGAGTTCAGCGACCAAGCTGTCGAGCTTGTCTTTGCGCCGTGCGGCCAGCACAACTCGCGCGCCAAGTGCGCTGAGATGGCGTGCAGTGGCCTCACCCAAGCCACTGCTTGCACCTGTGATCACTACAACTTTGCCGGAAATATTAGTGCTCATAGCGGGTTCCTCACTTATGCGTTTAGGTAACGTTGCGTAGCCATAACGGCCGCGTGCTTTAGAAGTGAATCAACAGTAAACCCTCAATTGATCTCAATAAATGGAAAGAATTGGATTAGGCTATTCCACTATTAGGAACCGATGGGTGAGGCCAATGCTCAATCGCATGGAGATGGTCAGGATTTTTTGCGCGGCAGCCGAGTCAGCCAGCTTTCGTGAAACCGCCTCGCGTTTGGGTATTTCCCCTCAAGGCGTGACGCGAGCCATTCAGGCACTGGAGGCGGAGCTGGGCGAGCCGTTATTCCATCGCAACACCCGCCACGTGCAGATCACCGCGTTCGGCGAGGGTTACGCCCAGCAGGCGCGGTTGGCTCTTGAGCAGTTTGATTTGCTGTTCAGGGCGAACCGAGCGGAGTCAACGTTCAGCGGACGCATCGGCATCACCGCACCGCAGGCGATTGGCCGGCGCTACTTGGTGCCATTTCTGCAGCCGTTGATTAGCGCGCATCCGGCGCTGCAGTTTGACCTTCGCCTTGAAGATCAAATGACCGATGCCGTTGAATCTCAAATAGACATCGGCATCCGTGTGGGGCTGATTAAGGACCGGCGCTACGTAGCGCGCTCGCTGGCCCCCGTGCCCCTTTGTGTAGTGGCCAGCCCAGCGCTTATAGATGCTGTTGGTGTGCCGAGCTCACTGAACGACCTGGATAATTACCCACTTTCCGCCTTGATTGACCGCAAGAATGGTCGTCCATGGCCATGGCTATTTGCTGACGGGCACTCCTTTACCCCTAAATGGCCTTCTATTATTTGCGACGACGCCGAGACTGAGCTGAACGCCTTACTTTCAGGTGTCGGCTTTGGGCAAATCCCCCTGTACTTGGCGCAGCCCTACCTGCAAGCCGGGCAGCTGCGTGCCGTGCTGTCGTCGTGCTCACCGCCACCTTGGGAGTTGTTTATTTATCGCCCCCAGCAAGGCCCCGTGTCGCATCGGGTTCGACTGGTTTTTGATCACTTGAAACTGGCTTTTTCAGACTCAGCCCGCTTTCCCCAGCGCCCTCTCGTTCCATAGCTCAATAATGCGGCGATTATCGTGCCGGGGGTCGAGGCTCAGTAGGCTTATTGAAGCGGTGTGCAGCGCAAAATGCTGGCCCTCGACCAGCGCCAGGCCGATCCAGCGAACAGCCAATGCGGTGCTGAAATGGCCATGTGAGAACAACGCCACTGTGCCCTGCCGCTGACAAAGGTTGGCGATTACTCGGTCAGCTCGGGCGCTGACTTCGGCGGGTGATTCGCCACCGGGGCAGCCGTGTTGCCAAATGCTCCAGCCCGGGTTGTCGCGGCGAATATCCGCAGAGCGCCGGCCTTCATAGTCGCCGTAATTCCATTCCGCCAAGTCCGCTTCGATCACGCTTGTCGCAATCAAGCCGGCGAGCGCGCAGGTCTGCTGTGCACGCAAGCGTGGGCTGACCAACACCTGCGAGAAGGCCATACCGAGCACGCGCGGGGCTAGGCTGCGCGCCTCTTCTTCACCGCGCACCGTCAGCCCTATGTCAGTGGTGCCCGTGTGTTTACCGGTCAGCGACCAAGCGGTTTCGCCATGGCGGATCAAGCAGACTTGCATGCTGAGCATCCTGCAAAAACAGTGCGCTGGAACAATCTCGCTATGCCGGTGCAGAACCCGGCTGTGCATGCTCGATACGGTCCAGCGCCTGCCGAACGGCGGTGATGATCAGCGTGATTGCCAGGGGCTCGTTGATCTCCGGCACATCCCATTCCGCGATGGTTAAGTACTTATCGACCAGCTGCCTCACGTCGGCTTCCAGCTGTTCGCGATGGGCTTCCAGTTCCAGCTGTTCAAGGTGTGGCATGGTGGTCTCCATTGGCGGTAAGCGTTGCAGCGGCTCGTTAGCGATTTGCCGCAGACTAAGGCCCGCGCCGTGCCGGCGTCTGTACGTCAACGCACACCGGCCTTACTGAATGGGCGACGGCTGAGCGCGGCAAGATCGTCTACTGGCGCTCTCACCACGGCCCAGACGATCCGCCTTCGGGCTTAGCGGAACTCGAAAAGCTCAATATGCAAGTTGGTCAGCGGAATATGATGAGCGGTCATAAGCTCACGCACCTTCAGCAGCAAGCCTTTAGGGCCGCAGAAGCTGACATGCACGTGAGCGGGCTCGGTGCGGCCGACAGCCTGGCGGAGGGTATCGACTAATGGCTCAAGCCCACCCGGGTTGCTGATGAACTGCACGCCTCGTTGCTCAGCCATGGCCTGCAACGTCTCAACCGGTGGAAACGCACGCGAGGGGTTAAAGCAATACACCAAGGTGGCTTTGTCGAAGTCTTTTGCCTGCGGGTCTTGCAGCCAAGCAATAAACGGCGAGATACCGACGCCAGCCCCGATCCATACCTCCTGCTTAGCGTGAGCCGGCCGTTTAAAGCGCCCGTAGGGCGCATAAATATCGGCATACATGCCAACTTTTGCGCACTCACACAGCTTCGTCGTGTAATCCCCCAACCCTCTGATCACAAACTCAACCTGCCCATTGGCGGCATGCGCGCTGGCGATAGTGAATGGGTGCGGCTCGCGCAGACTCTTTTCCTGCATCGCCAGAAACGCGAACTGTCCTGCTTTAAAATCAAACTTCTTGCGCACCGGCTCCAGCGTCACATGCACAGCGCCTTTGTCTCGGCTAACAGCCGTCACCCGGTACTCACCCGCGCGGGCAACAAATGGGTAAAGCAGCAATTTATAAACAGCGGCCAGCACGCCAGCTGCACAGAACAACGCAACCCAAACGCCTACAGGGCTGTTCAGAGTGATCGGGGATTTGAAGCTCAGCCAATGCACGATCACGATCAAAAACAACGGACCGGAAAGCTTGTGCCACCAGCGCCATTGGCTATAGGGGATTTTGCGGTTTAACGCGAGCAGCACAATCAGCCCTAACGCCACATAGCTCAATTGCCGAGCAAGGCGTGTCCAGTATTTGGGCAGCTCGAAAATAGGCACGCTGTTCCACGCATCCACATTTGCCTTGAATACAAAGTGATAGGAGGCAAACACAAGCGCCCAAATACCCAACCATTTGTGCGTCTCATAAACACGATCCAAGCCGCCAAACACGCTCTCAACCGCTCGCCAACGGCTGCCCAACAAACACGAGGCGGCCATATAGACCAGTGCGGTGGTGCCAAAAATCATGCTCAAGGTCGCTGACGTGAGCCAGGTATTAGCGGGTATTTCCAGCAGCAACGTAAGTGCTGTGATAAACAAAATACCCACGATGCAGTGCCAGGTTTTCAATTGGAATGCTCCATTAATGTTCAGGCGGAAAAGACCGCAAACGGTTCATTCACGTATTACCTAAACATGCACCCATCCTACCTGCCCAGCCGGAAACGCTGATGACCTGGGTCACTGCCATGGGCGAAACCGCATAAACCTTAATCACAATGGCGCTGGAACTGACCGATTAGTCGCGCTTGTGCCGAACGTCAATTGCAGCTGAGTTGACTGAATACCTCCAAGAGTCGATAGGAGGAATCTGCCTAGAGCGTATGAAAAATCGATGCTAACTTTGATATGATTTAGTCGAGACTTTATCTCGGCAAATGAATTCGACAGCTGATGCTTGTGCAGAGAAACTAACGACCTCGCGGATATTTATTCAACTTATTACTGGATGACGCAGTGCCTAAAAATAAAACCATATTAGCTTTCTTCGGTGTATTAATATTCGCCGCCTCAGCTATGTTACTTTTTATTAAGTACCAGGAAAAATCATTAAATAGCCCTGAGTGGGTTTTGAAAAACTTATGGGGGTCAGACTATGTAAGGGCAACAGGTGGAAAACTTGAATATTATGATGAAATATTTATAGCCAGCCTCAATGATGGCGACAATCAAAGAGTTCTTGATTTTGTATGGAAGAATAAATGCAGGGATGGTAGCGAAAAATGCTATGTGGTTATGGCTTCCGCTGCAAATATACTAATTAATTCGTTTGAGACCGACTCAGGATTAACCGCATTAGTAGAGGCAAAGAATAGACGTGAAGATAAGAATTCATGCCCCATCATCTATGAACTCTCCATCATCAGATACAAAATTAAAACCCTTGAAAATACCAACAACCGTCCTAATGATTTAGCATTATCTTTATTACGAAAGATCAAAAGGAGCGGAGGTATTATTGAAGACGTTAGAATAGATGCTTGCTTGGCTCTTGCTAAAGAAAAACCAGAACTATTCCGCGCCTATGCTCTTATGATTGCTCAAATAATGTCTTTTGCGGGAGGTACAACCACAGATGCTGGAAGAAAAATAAATAACGCTATAGGCATATAGGATAAGGTTTATAACTAGCCTCGCTATCCAGCCTAATCCGGCTCCCTATTTTAGTAACCACTCCTGAATAGCAAGTTGCCCCCGTTGTAACGAGGAAGAATGGACCAAATTTATTTTCCAGATCATGCCTTGGCACCCTATGAGGGTCGATTGACTATCAAGCGTTAACTTATCAATAGCGATTGAGCATGGGTAACAGCGCGCTCAGTCTGAACGACCCAAGCCACCCCGAAGCCCTTCAGGGTGCGAGCTTGGCTTAGCCTTCAACGCTGCTCCATTGTTTGCTTAGGCGCTTATCCGACACCGGCAGTTTGGTGCCGAGTTGCTGGGCGAACAGCGACACCCGGTATTCCTCGAGCAACCAGCGATAGAGTTGCAGGGGCGCATCGCGTTTGCCGTCTTGACTGTGTTTACTTAGGCGCGTTTGGTATTGCTCCCAGTAACCGGCCAGCTCAGCGCTCCACACCCGGTCGCGTTGCACTTGGCCGACGATTTTGTCCAAGCGTTGCTCGATGGCCTTAAGGTAGCGTGGCATTTCCTTGAGCCATTGCGCCGGGGTTTCGCGGACAAACCCTGGGTACACCAGGTTGCTCAATTGGAGTTTGATGTCGTTAAGCGCCATGGCCTGAGCCAGATCAATTTTGCCTTTAAAACGCTTCTGCAAACCGTGCCAAAGGGTCAGTGTTTCCAGCGTCAGCTTGGCCAGACGCTCGGCATGGCCGGTCCAGTCGCTGCGTTTGCGCTCAGCCAGTGCGGCCAAGCCTGCACCGTCGCGAGGCAAGCTGGCTTCACCGTCGAGGATGCAGCTGTCGAGGCTGGCTAGCAGAATATCTTCGACCAACGCATCGATGCGGCCCATGTCGCGGTAGAGCAACGCCAGCTGAGTCAGCCCCGGCAGCTTGCCACGCAGAAACTTGGCCGGCTCAGCCAATTGCTGCAAGAGCAAGCGCTGCAGGGCGCGGCGGTGCTGGAACTCAGCTTCGGCCTGAGTCGGGAAGCGTCCTTCTTTAACCACGCCGGCCTCCTCCACCAGCGCGGGGTAGACGGTCATGGACAAGCCAGCGACTTGCTGCTGAGTTTTCGCGGCCACTTCACTGAACACTTTGGCCTCAACCGGCTGCTGGCTTTTGGCGGTTTTGGGCAGGGCCAAGCCGGCTTGAGTCGCTTCAGTAAAGCGTGCAGTCAGCTCGGCCAGATCGCGGCCTTCGCCGAGCAGTTTGCCTTGGTTGTCGACCACTTCTATGTTCATGCGCAAATGGCCATCCAGCTGCGCTGCGGACTCAGCCCATGCCTCATCGCTGACCCGCGCGCCCGTCATGCGGGTCAACTCACGGCCCAAGGAGAGCGGCAAGCTGCCTTCGGCAAACTGCACTTTGCTCAAGGCCGCACCAACAAAATCCGGCACTGGTACAAAGTTCTTGCGCAGCGCTTTAGGCAGGCCACGCACCAAGGCCATGCATTTGGCTTCCAGCAGCCCCGGCACCAACCATTGCAAACGTTGCGGCGGCAATTGCGGCAGCAACGGCGCCGGCACGCGCAGAGTCACGCCATCGCGCGGGTGATTGGGCTCAAAGTGATAGGTCAGCGGCAGGGTTAGTTCGCCCAAGCTGAGACTGTCTGGGTATTGCGCGGCGGTGACTTCTTTGGCGTCGCGGGCCAGCACGTCTTCTTCACGCATGATCAACAGTTGCGTGTTTTTCGCGCTTTCGGTTTTGTACCAACTGTCGAAGGTCGCGCTCTGGTAGATGTTTGCCGGCAGGCGCGCCTCGTAGTAGGCGTAGAGGGTTTCATCGTCGGCCAAGATGTCACGGCGACGCGCTTTGGCTTCCAGCTCGTCAAGCTTTTCCAGTAACTGCCGGTTGGCCGTTAGGCACTTGGCGCGGCTGTGCATTTCGCCGCCCACCAGCCCTTCGCGAATAAACAGCTCACGCGACACCACCGGCTCAATCGGGCCGAAATGCACAGCGCGGCGCCCGACCACAATCATGCCGTAGAGGCTGATTTGCTCATACGCCACCACTTGGCCACGTTTCTTTTCCCAGTGCGGTTCCAGGTGGTTTTTCTTGATCAGGTGGCCGGCCAGCGGCTCGATCCAGTCCGGTTCAATTTTGGCCACCATGCGGGCGAACAACTTGGTGGTTTCCACCAGCTCACTGGCCATCAGCCACGTAGGTTTCTTACGCCCGATAACGGAGGATGGATGCACCCAAAAACGCCGCTGGCGAGCGCCAAGGAAATCGCCATCTTCAGTTTTTTGGCCAATCTGGCTGAGCAAACCGGCAAGGATGGCTTTGTGCACGGCGGCGTAGCCTTTGGCGCGCTGGGCGGTCTGCTGTTTTTCAGCCAGCTCCTGCTCTTTTTGCTCAGCCGACAGCTCAAGCCCATCTTTAGGCGGCTGTTGGGCAGAGCGATGCGCATTATCTGCACCCGCTTGGGTATCGCTGCGCTCCACCCCTCCTACGTTGCCCTTAGCCGCTGCTAGCTGCAGATCACGGCTAATCAGCACGAGCTGGCGGTGCGAGTCGCGCCACTCGCGCAGGCGCAAATAATTGAGGAAGTTCTTCCGGCACCAACTGCGCAGCGCGCCTGAGCCAAGGGCTTGGCGCTGCGCCTCAAAACCGCGCCAGATATTAACCAGCGCGGCGAAGTCAGAATCAACATCCTTCCACTGCGCGTGGGCTTGGTCGGCTGCTTGCTGGCGATCAGAGGGACGCTCACGCACATCCTGCACCGAAAGCGCACTGGCGATGATCAGGATTTCTTCCAAACTGCCCTGCTTAGCCCCTTCTAGCACCATACGGCCCAAGCGCGGGTCCACCGGCAAACGTGCTAACTGGCGACCCAACGGTGTGAGTTGGCCCTCGCGGCTGACCGCCGAGAGTTCTTGCAGCAGGTTGAAACCGTCGCTGATGGCTTTGCCATCTGGCGGCTCGATAAACGGAAATGCCTCAATTTCACCCAAGCGCAGATGGAGCATCTGCAGGATGACCGCCGCCAGGTTGGTGCGCAGAATTTCTGGATCGGTAAAGGCTGGACGGCCGCTGAAGTCTTCTTCACTGAACAGGCGAATGCAGATGCCCGGTTCAACCCGCCCGCAACGGCCTTTACGCTGGTTGGCGCTGGCCTGGCTAATCGCCTCAATGGGTAACCGCTGCACCTTGGCGCGGTAGCTGTAGCGGCTGATGCGCGCCGTGCCGCTATCAATCACATAGCGGATGCCCGGCACGGTGAGCGAGGTTTCCGCGACGTTGGTGGCCAGGACAATCTTGCGCGCACCCATGGGCGCAAAAATCTTCTGCTGTTCGGACGGGGTCAGCCGCGCATACAGCGGCAGCACTTCGGTCAGGCGCAGGTTGGCTTTGCGCAGCACCTCGGCAGCGTCGCGAATCTCGCGCTCGCCAGGAAGAAACACCAACACATCGCCAGGGCGTGTGCCTTCGGCTTGCTCGAAGGCGGCGATTTCATCGAGGGTGGCGAGTATCGCCTGATCAACGCTGAGGTCTTCCTCAACCCGGTTACCGTCTTCATCCTGCTCGGCCGTCAGTGGCCGGTACCAAATGTCTACCGGGAAGGTGCGGCCAGACACCTCGACAATCGGTGCGCCGTCGAAGTGTTCAGAGAAACGCTGCAAATCGATGGTGGCTGAGGTGATGATCAGCTTGAGGTCGGGGCGGCGCACCAGTAGGGTTTTCAGAAAGCCCAGCAAAAAGTCGATGTTGAGGCTGCGTTCGTGGGCCTCGTCGACGATGATCGTGTCGTACTTTTCTAGGTAACGGTCGTGCTGGGTTTCCGCCAGCAAGATGCCGTCGGTCATCAGTTTGATCAGGCTGCGCTCGTTGCTCTGGTCCTCGAAGCGCACCTGATAGCCGACTAATTCACCCAGCGGCGTGCCGATTTCTTCCGCCACCCGCATAGCGACGCTGCGCGCGGCGAGCCGGCGCGGCTGGGTGTGGCCGATCAGCCCGTGCACGCCGCGGCCCAGCTCCAAGCAAATCTTCGGCAGCTGAGTGGTTTTGCCCGAACCGGTTTCACCGGCGATCACCACCACTTGATGCCCGGCGATGGCGGCTTTGATCTCCTCGCGTTTGGCCGCAATCGGCAGTGCGTCGTCGTAGCGCATGGCCGGCACGCTCAAACGGCGCGCCTCAACCTTGGCCACGGAGGCTTCAAAACGCTGCAGCCACTGCGCCAGTTTGGCCTCGTCCACCGGGCTCTGTTTGCGCAGCTCATGCAACTGGCGGCGCAGACGATGACGATCACCGAGCAGGGTTTGGTCGAGGTTTTTCAGCAGTTGATCAACAGCGGGCGTGGCATCGGTCATCAGGCAATCGCGGGGTGGGTTCAAGGGGAAGATCAGGAGGGTGGCGATTGTCGCAGATTTGGCTGCATGAAAACGACCGCAGGCACAAAGCCGTTAACCTGCCGGCACGCTTGCAGGCAGGGCCACAAAAAACACAGGGCCGCATGAGCGGCCCTGTGTCGGTGCGGCGGTTTAGCCGTGCTTGCGCCGGCGCCACAGCCACAGCGCCAGCACGCCGAGGGTCAGCAGCAACGGCACCAAGGCAATATTGAGGAACTTGAGCGTGCCGCCCAAGGCTTCAATATCGGCATTGAGCTGGTAGCGCACATCACGCAGCTCTTTGCGGATGGCCAGCTTTTGCTGCACAAACTGCTGCACGGCAGTTTGCTGCTCGGGGGTCAGCTCCATGGTTTTGCTGGGGTCATCGCTTTGCTGCAGAACGGCCAGCTTTTCCTCAGTTTCAGCCAATTGCGCCTGCAGGGTCTGCTCCTTCTCGCGGAACTTAACCTCAGCGTCACGCTGAATGCTGTCCACCACATCAAAGGGGCGGGTAAAGCGCCCGCGTGAACGCACGCTGATCAGCGCTTCGGAACCGGCAAGGTTATCCAGCGCGTTGATGGCAAAGCCGGCGTTGTCTGCCCATGGCTGCGGGATACGCTGGCCAAAAAACTCTTGCACTTGCACCCACATGCGGTCGGTGAGCATGTCGGTGTCTGCCACCACAATCACGTTGATGGTATCCGCCTGCTTAAGGCCGTCTTTGTGCCCCTCAATGCCCTCCGGGAAAGCCGTTTGCGCCGGGCCGCTGATGCGCGCAGCCAAGGTGTAACGCTCACCGGTCGGCTCAAGCTCACGGATCAACTCTTCGGGGTTAGCCAACATGCCAAGGCGCTTAACATCAAACGGCATGGCGTACTGCGAGCTGCGAATCAGCGGGGTGAATTGGGTTTTCGCCCCTTCCAGCGGTTGCAAAATACCGGCAGTGGCCACCGTGATGGTTTCCAGCGAAGCGGTGCTGATGTCATCGGCATCGAGGGCATTTTTCGGCAGGCTCAACCAGGCCGCATGACGCACCGGGCGCTGGCCCTGACCCATGCTGACTGACATGGCGTAAGCGCCATCGCCGACCACTTGGTCCGGCACCATGCGCATGCCCCATGCCTTGAACAGCTCAGGCAGATCAGACGCTTTGTCGAGCACCCGTTCGCCCGGCATTTCAGCTTGGGTATCGGCCTCGCTGAACGGGTCCACAAAGGTCAGCAGCTTGCCGCCACGCAGAACGAACTGGTCAATCGCGTAGAGGGTCTGCTCGGACAGCTGCTTGGGGTGAATCAGCAGCAACACTGAGACATTCTCCGGGATCAGGTCGACGTCCCGCTTGAGGCTTTCGATCTGGAACAGCTGACGAATTTCTTCAATCAGCATCCACGCCGGTGTCGGCTGGCGCGCCGCCATGTCAAAGCCACCGTTGACCTGCAGGCCAGAAAGTATGCCGACCACTGGACGCGCAGGCTGAGCCAAGGTTTGCACCAAGCGGCTGAGTTCGTATTCCAAGAACTCTTCCTGATCGAGGGCAAAAAACGGAATGACTTGAGTCTGGCCTTCAGCGTTTTTACCGGCCAAGCCGAAGTAG
The DNA here is from genome assembly GCF_037943105.1 of Pseudomonas sp. TMP9. Taxonomy (NCBI): domain Bacteria; kingdom Pseudomonadati; phylum Pseudomonadota; class Gammaproteobacteria; order Pseudomonadales; family Pseudomonadaceae; genus Pseudomonas; species Pseudomonas vesperimontis. Next base: position 998,339 of record NZ_CP149803.1, on the reverse strand, counting down.
ATCGAGTCCCCGCCCTGCTGCAGAGGAATACCCTGCAGGCCGTATTCGGCGGCTTTGTCTTCATCCTCAGAGAACGGCGCCGGGTCGATAATGCTCAGCTTAAGTTTGCCATCCGCTTCGCGCTGGTAAGCCTTGAGCATTTCCTCAACGCGCTTAGCGTAAGTACGCAAGGCCGGCAGGTCTTTGGTGGCGGTGTCGGAATAGAAGAAGCTCAGCTCCACCGGCTCATCCAGGTCAGCGAGAATTTGCTCGGTGCCGCTGGAGAGGGTGAAGAGCTTTTGCTCGGTCAAATCCAAGCGCAGGCCGCTAAGGCTGAAACTGGAGAACAGGTTAAATGCGAGAAACGCCAGGGCAATGAGTACAAGCCCGGCGCTGGAAACCATCAGCTTTTTCATGGGCGTCCTCAATCAGCTTTTTTCAGGTCGATAACCACCGCCGTCGCAGCCAGCCAGGCAGCGATCAGGGTGAGGAAATACAGCAGGTCGCGCAGGTCAATCACGCCCTTACTGATCGCATCGAAACGGGTGAGGAAACTCAGCGATGCCACAGCATCGATTAGCCACTGCGGCGCCCAGGCGCTGAAACCGTCGAGCACCATGGGAAAGCCGCTGACGATAAACAGGAAGCACACGCTGACCGACAGAATAAAGGCAATCACCTGATTTTTAGCCAAGGCCGACATGCACGAACCAATCGCCAGGTAAGCCCCGGCCAGCAACCAGCTGCCGATATAGCCGGTGATGATCGCGCCGTTATCCGGCTCACCGAGGTAATTGACGGTGATGATCATCGGAAAGGTCAGCAGCAACGCCAAACCGGCAAACACCCAGGCGGCGAAGAACTTACCCGCGACCGCATCGAAGCGGGTGATGGGCAGGGTCATCAGCAATTCGATGGTGCCGCTTTTGCGCTCCTCAGCCCACAGGCGCATGGCAATTGCCGGCACCAGAAACAGGTACAACCACGGGTGGAAGTTGAAAAATGGCGCCAGGCTCGCCTGGCCACTCTCAAAAAAACCACCCAAGTAGAAGGTGAACACCCCAGACAGCACCAAGAAAATCAGGATAAATACATAGGCCAGCGGCGTGCTGAAGTAGCTCGCCAGCTCGCGTTTAAAAATCACCGGTAACTGACTCATAGCGCCTCCCCCCGCGTCAGGCTGCGGAACACTTCGTCCAAGCGGCCGCGTTCGACATTTAATTCACGCACCTGCCAGCCACGTTCTGCGATCAGTGCATTAACCTGCGGGAAGATCACCTGACCCGGCTTGGCCAAAATACTCAGGCTGTGTTCCAGGGTGTTTTCCTCCACCCCAGCAACGCCCGGCAATGCCGCCAGCGCGTCTTTATCCAGTGGCTCTTGGGCCACTAAGGTAACGGCCTGGTGATAGCGCGAGCGGCTTTCTAACGCCAGCGGCGTGCCATCAGCCAACAGCTTGCCGTCGGCAATCACCACCGCGCGCGTGCACACGGCCGAGACTTCTTCGAGGATGTGGGTCGAAATAATCACGATTTTATCGTGGGCCAAGCTCTGGATCAGCTTGCGCACCTGATGCTTTTGATTCGGATCAAGACCATCGGTGGGCTCATCAAGGATCAGCACTTTGGGGTCATGCAAAATCGCCTGGGCCAGACCCACACGGCGTTTAAACCCTTTAGACAAGGTTTCGATGCTCTGCTCAAGCACCGCCTCAAGCTCAACGTGGGCCACTGCTTTCGCCACCCGCGCATGCTTCTCGGCACCCTTAAAGCCACGAACTTCGGCAATAAACAGAAGAAACCCACGCACGGTCATGTCGCCATAGCAGGGCGCGCCTTCAGGCAGATAACCAATCAGCCGCTGGGCCTTGAGGGTGTCTTTTTGGATGTCGAAGCCGAGAATGCTAGCGCTGCCGGACGTGGGCGCAAGAAAACCGGTGAGCATCTTCATGGTCGTTGATTTACCCGCCCCGTTCGGGCCGAGAAAACCCAATACTTCGCCAGGCTGAACGCTGAAGGACAGGTCATCAACGGCGGTGTGCTGGGCGAAACGCTTCGTTAGTTTTTTTATTTCGATCATGGCCTCTCACCATTGCGGTAACAGGCCCTGCTTGCAGCCGCTGCTGACGCAAGCCGGGCGCTTAAGTGCCGGCGGACTATAAGGAGTCACACACAGACTGCGCAAGCCAAGAACCGCTAAGTCATGTATCCGTTCGCTACAGCGCAACATTGCACATACATCTTTAATTGCGCACAAAAACAGCCGCTTTTGCGGGCACCGCCGAGGTTAGTCACGCGTTGACCCGCATTAATGCACGCCAGCAACGGGTTATGCAGGCAAAACCAAGGCGTCAGGCGCTATTAATGCAGTTCCGCCCCTGTTGTTTGCTGCGATACAGGGCTTGATCAGCCAAGCGCAGCAGATCATCCACCGGATGCTGGGGCGCAGCGGCGATGCCGATACTGACGTGCATGAACAGATCATGTGCAACCGCCTGCAGTTGCTGTTGCAAGCGCTGGCCGAGTATTTCCAACCCACTGGCATCGGAGCCAGGTGCCACCACGACAAACTCATCACCGCCTAAGCGGCAGACAAAATCCTGCTTGCGTGTCACGCGGCCTAGGGCGCTGGCAACATGGATCAAGGCTGCATCTCCGCGCTCATGTCCATGCAGGTCATTCAATTTTTTGAAGTGGTCAATGTCGATCATCATTACCGCTAAGGAACTGCCGGTGATGGCACTGTGGGCCATGGCGCGCTGCCACTGCAGGGTAAAGCCGCGGCGGTTGAGCAGCCCCGTCAACGGATCGGTCGAGGCCTGCTGGTGCAGATCATCAATCAACTGCTGACGGTCTTCAGCACGCTTGTGCAACGCTTGATACTCAAGTTCTAAGTGGAACTGATATGACAATGCATCGCTGATCAGCTGCAACTGCTCCAGCACCTGCTCATCCAGCTCGACCCGCTCAAGGCTGGCGACGCAAAACGTTCCCAACGTGCGATCGGCCAGCACCACAGGCAACACCACAAACGATTTAATGCCCATGCCCGCGCCTGGCGTATCGGCAAACAAACTGTCGATGTTGCAGCTCTGCACGTCTCCGTTGGAAAACATACGCCGGCACAGCGATTCACTCCAATCCACCACTGTGCCTTCGGTGATCGGCAATGCAGGGTCGCTGTCGCAGTGCAGCACGCTCTGGCGCATGTTGTTCCAGTCAATCAGCGTGATAAAACTGGTCTGCATGCCGCACAACATCTTGGCCAGTTTGAGCAACGGTCTTGATACAGCTTCCAAGGAAGAAGTGGCGAGGGGTTCATCCATTGGTCTACATCCTTTCGAATAACAGCCGGCTGCTGCAAAAGCGCAGCCTCAGTGCCTACAGCCTAGGTGCTTATGACCGGTTATCGCACGGTTTTTTGCCTAAGAAGCGCGGCGCAATGCATTGCCCCCAGCAGCGAGGGTGAGAACCTCGGCTGAATAACGCCATGGCGCTTGGCTCACCAATACCATTTCATCTGTCCCATGCCCGCTTTAGCGGTTTGAGCGGGCGCGATTATAGGTACCTTGCCCTGCAGCCCAGACCGAGGTAGGTCAGGACAGGCCACTGCCTATTCGGCAGCGGCACTTAACAACCAGCTACGCGGCTGCATCGGCAAAAAACCACTGGCTACATGTCGCTAAGAAAGGCTTGCAGCGCTGCCACGGTGCGCGCGGGGTCTTCTTCTTGGGGCACATGGCCTAAGTCGTCGAATAGCACGACGCGGCTGCCTTCGACATCCCGCTGGAAACGTTCGGCGTTGACCGGCGGGATCAGCTGATCGCGGCCACCCCAGATAATCAGCGTCGGCACTTTCAGCTCAGCAATGCGGGTATAACCTGACCCGCCGTCGGCTTGAGTAAAGCGCTGACGCAGGGCTTGCCGGTTGCCGGCGCGCAGGGTCAGCTCATAGTAACGATCAATCAGCTCATCGCTCACCTGGCTCGGGTCGCCATAGACATTGCGGATGCTCGCTTCAATCATCGCGCGCGGCAGCAGGTTGTCCATCAACGGCGCCAATGCGGGAATTTGCGCCAAGCGAAAACCGATGGGTATGGAAGTGGCATTGCGCGGGTAACCCGCCGCATCCACCAACACCAGACGCTCGACCCGCTGCGGATGATCCAAGGCGAATTGCCAGGCCAATTGACCACCAAAGCTATTGCCCGCCACCACTGCACGCGGCACCTGTAGCTGATCCAGCACGTTGGCAAGAAAAGCGCTGTAGTGAGCCATGCGGTAATCACCGCCAGGGAATGGCCCAGTCAGGCCAAAGCCGGGTAAATCCAGGCTAATCACCCGACGTTTATTCTGCAGCGCGGCCACCCAGCCTTCCCAGGTGTGCAGGCTGGCCGAGGTGCCATGCAGCAGCACAATTGGCGCGGGGTCATCGCGCGGGCCTTGATCACGCAGGTGCACCTGCATGCCGTCGAGGGCCACGAACTGTGAGGGCGGCAAGGCCCAACGCGGTTTAAGTTGCGCCACGGGGCGATCTGGCGCCCAGTTCCAAGCGGCCGCAGCCGTTAGCGCGACCAAAGCCAGCAGGACGACGCTGATTAAAATGTTGGCAAAACGCTTCATGGTGAATCCTTGTGGTCAAAACCGGCCAGAGCCAATAGTCGTTAATCCAACTCGCCCTACCGCACAGGCTGTTGGCGTGCAGTTGCGCGTTTTGCACCGGCAAAAAAAAGCCCCGATGTGCCGGGGCTGAGGAGCGTGGCGCCGTTTTGCGGCGCACACAAAAATAGTACCGCTTAAACCAGGCTCATCAGCGCTTCACGGCTGAACGGCAGAATGTCCTGCTCGCGGCCATCGCGCACCTTCACCGCCCAATCCGGGTCAACCAGCAAGGCGCGACCCACTGCCACCAGATCAAATTCTTGGTTGTTCAAACGCTCCAGCAGGTTTTCCAGGCTGGCCGGCTGGGCGACCTTGTCGGTGTTGACCATGAACTGCAGGAACTCGCCATCCAAACCAACACTGCCGACGGTGATGGTGGGCTTGCCGGTGAGTTTGCGTGTCCAGCCGGCCAGGTTGAGGTCGGAGCCTTCAAACTCAGGCTCCCAAAAACGGCGCGTCGAGCAATGGAAAATGTCCACGCCGGCGTCAGACAGCGGCTTGAGGAAAGCCTCCAGCGCTTCTGGGGTCTGCACCAGGCGTGCGGTGTAGTCCTGCTGCTTCCACTGCGAGAAACGCAAGATAATCGGGAAGTCCGGGCCGACAGCGGCGCGCACGGCTTGGATCAGCTCAATGGCAAAGCGCGAACGCTGGGCCAGATCACCGCCGTATTGGTCAGTGCGCTTGTTGGTGCCTTCCCAGAAAAACTGGTCGACCAGATAGCCGTGAGCGCCGTGAATCTCTACGCCATCCATGCCGATGCTCTGTGCATCCTTAGCGGCTTGGGCGAAGGCGGCGATGACTTCGTTGATGTCATCCTGGGTCATGCCATGCACGACGACGGTGCCGTCTTTGATTTTTTCACTCGGGCCATAGCCCGGAACGCTGGCATCCGGCTCAGTGCCCAGCTTGCGCACATTGCCCACGTGCCACAGCTGCGGAACGATCTTGCCGCCTTCGGCATGGACCGCCTCGACCACTTTCTGCCAGCCGGCCAGGGCATCTGCACCATAGAAGCGCGGCACGTTGGGGTAGCCGTTGGCAGCCTTGTGACCCACCGTGGTGCCTTCGGTAACGATCAGGCCAACACCGGCCGCCGCACGGCGACGGTAGTACTCGATGACCTTGCTGTTCGGCACGCCGCCTGGGGAGAAGGAGCGGGTCATCGGCGCCATCACCACGCGGGTTGGCAGCTTCAGGTTGCCTAGGGTGAAGGGTTGGAACAGCGCTTTAACAGGGTCGGTCATCATCATTCCTCTGGCCGGTAAACGACCGGTCGTCTTGTTTGGGTGTTTTTTAAAAGGTCAGGCCTGCAACAACCGCTGCAGGCGCTGGATAAAGTCGGTTAAGGCTTGGCAATTGTTCGCCACTTTCAGCCGGGTCAACGCGCCCTGCCAGGCATTGGCGATAAAGCTCGCCAGGTTGCGACAGTCTTCATCAGCGGGCAGCTCACCGGCGCTCTGCGCCTGTTCCAGGCAGCGCTGCAGAATGTCAGCCGAGGTTTGCAGAATCGCATCCACTTGCACGCCCAAGGTCGGCGACAGCTCCGCCATCTCGAAGCTCAGGCTGCCAATAAAGCAGTGGTATTCCAGCCGCTCTTGCCGGGCGAAGTGCTCAACTAACTCAGCGTAATAACCGAGGATGCGCTCACGCGGGCTGAGCAGCGGATTGCCAAGCGCTTCGGCATAGCGGGCTAACCGTGGCTGATAAACCTGCTGCAGGGCCTGCAGGGCGAACTCTTCTTTGCTGGCAAAGTAGTGGTAGAAAGAACCTTTCGGCACCCCTGCCGCTTGGACGATTTCCTGAACGCCAGCGCCGTGATAACCGCGACGGGTCATCACCTCAGCGCCTTTGGCGAGGATCAGGTCACGCTTGTCGACACGGATACTGGAGTTCATGCCGCTAGGATATGACCGGTCGTCTAGGGCCGCCCAGCACTATTGATTTGCGTGATTATCGGCAAGAAATAACCAGTACCTCAGAAACCACTGAGCCGCGAACAAGTCGCGGCTCAGTGGCAGGCATGATTCATGTTCCAAGCAGCAAACGCTGACTTCGCGCTTAGCCGCGGGCGGCTTTGATCACGTCTACGTAGGGTTCGGCAAAGCGTTGATCCTGAATCAAGGCGATAAAGTCATTACCTTGGGCATCCTTGGCGTTCAGGTCAAACCCTTCAGCAACGAAGAAACCCACAAACCGCTCAAAATCATCAATACGCAGGCCACGGTAGGCCTTGACCAGCTTATGCAGCGACGGCGGCGTGGCATCGGCCGGCTCTACGCTGAGGAACAGCTTGATCGGCTCATCCGCAATCGCTTCGCCAATCACCTGCTTCTTGTCTTTACGCATCATTCACTCCAACTCACCAAGCCACACGGGGCCGGCAGTGTAACGCCGGCGCAGCAGCCGGCTCAACGGATGCAGACTTACAAGCACAAGCCAGCCAGCGCTAACTACAAGCCTTTAACCGCGTAAATACCCGCCGCATTGCGCCAGTAGCCTTTGTAGTCCATGCCGTAACCGAAAATATAACGGTCAATGCAGGGTAAACCAACGTAGTCGGCCTTCAGCTCTGGGCGGGCTTTACGGTCGTGATCTTTGTCGATCAACACAGCGGTGTGCACCGCGCGGGCGCCGGCGTGATGGCAGAAGTCGATGATTGCACCGAGGGTGTGCCCTTCATCGAGGATGTCATCGATGATCAGCACGTCGCGGTCAATAAAGGAAATTTCTGGCTTGGCCTTCCAGAACAGCTCGCCGCCGCTGGTTTCATTGCGGTAGCGGGTGGCGTGCAGGTAGGACAATTCCAGTGGGAAGTTGAGCTTGGGCAGCAGCTTGCCAGAGAAGATTAAGCCGCCGTTCATCACACAAAAAACCACGGGGTTGCGTTCGGCCAGGTTGGCATTGATCGCGACCGCGACCTGATCAATGGCCACTTCAACTTCAGCCTCGCTGTACAGGCAATCGGCTTCGGCCATAACGTTGCGGATGTGCGCGAGATCAACGGACATGCTGTTTCCTCTTGGAAGCGGGACGGCACCGAGCTTAAAGCTGATCAATGCGTCAAAATAAAAGGGCGCAAATTTACCCATCTGCACAGCCCAGAGCAAGCGTTGGCACAACACCTGTTGCAATTACCGGCCATGGTCAGCGCATTGGTATGTTTTTACTGACTTTATGCCATTAAGCCGCAGCGCGTGGCATCACCAATGCTTTAATCTAACGCAATTTTTCGCCCGTCCTGCCGGAGACCCCTGCCCATGCCCGTCCAAGAGATCCGCCACCCGCTGATCCGCCACAAACTCGGTTTGATGCGCCGAGCCGATATCAGCACCAAGAACTTCCGCGAGTTGGCCCAGGAAGTTGGCGCGTTGCTGACCTACGAGGCGACCAAGGATCTACCCCTGGAGAATTACCAAATCGAAGGCTGGTGCGGCGCCGTTCAGGTTGAAAAAATCTCCGGCAAAAAGATCACCGTGGTCCCTATCTTGCGCGCCGGTATTGGCATGCTCGAAGGCGTACTGAGCCTGATCCCCGGGGCAAAGGTCAGCGCCGTAGGCGTGGCTCGCAATGAAGAAACCCTGCAAGCACACACGTATCTGGAAAAACTGGTGCCGGAAATTGACGAACGCCTGGCGATGATTATCGACCCGATGCTCGCCACCGGCAGCTCCATGGTCGCCACTATCAGCTTGCTGAAAAAAGCCGGCTGCAAAGAAATCCGCGCCATGGTGCTGGTCGCCGCGCCCGAAGGCATCAAAGCTGTCCACGACGCGCACCCGGATGTAGTCATTTACACCGCATCAATCGACCAATGCCTAAATGAACAGGGTTACATCATTCCGGGCCTCGGCGATGCCGGCGACAAAATCTTTGGCACCAAACAAAAGGACGCCTGACCCATGACTGACGAATTCAACGATCCTATTTGGCGGCAAAGTATTTCCGGCGCGCAGATGCTGTTTGTGGCCTTTGGTGCCTTGGTGCTGATGCCACTGATCACCGGCATGGACCCCAACGTCGCGCTGTTTACCGCCGGCGTCGGCACCTTATTGTTCCAACTGGTGACCGGTCGCCAAGTCCCGGTATTCCTAGCCTCCAGCTTTGCCTTTATTGCACCAATCCTCGCCGCTAAAGGTGAGTTCGGTTTGCCAGCCGTGCTGGGCGGCATCGTCGCCTCCGGCTTGGTCTACATCCTGCTCAGCGCTGTGGTGCGCATCAGAGGGGCGGGCTTTATCGACCGTCTACTGCCGCCGGTGGTGATCGCCCCCGTGATCATCTCCATCGGCCTGGCGCTTTCACCGGTGGCCGTAAACATGGCCATGGGCAAAGCCGGCGATGGCAGCGCACAACTGGTGCCGTATGAAATCGCCATGTTGATTTCCATGTCCGCGCTGATTACCACTGTGCTGGTCGCGGCCATGGGCCAAGGCTTGCTGCGCCTGCTGCCGATTCTTGCCGGGATTATTGTCGGCTGCACCGTCGCCGCTTTTTGTGGGGTGATCGATACCAGCCAAGTGGCCGCTGCGCCTTGGTTGGCGCTGCCAGCCTTTGTCGCACCCGAGCTGCATTGGGGCGCGATTTTATACATCGTCCCCGTGGCCTTGGCGCCGGCGATTGAGCATATTGGCGGGGTCGTGGCGATTGGCAGCGTCACCGGCAAAAACTTTATCAAGAAGCCTGGCTTGCACCGCACCTTGCTCGGTGATGGCCTGGCCACTTCAGTTGCCGGCATGCTCGGCGGCCCACCTAATACCACGTACGCGGAAGTGACCGGCGCGGTGATGTTGACCAAAAACTACAACCCGAAAATCATGACGTGGGCAGCTTGCTTCGCCATTGGCTTGGCCTTTGTGGGTAAGTTCGGCACCGCGCTGCAGAGCATCCCAGTACCGGTAATGGGCGGCATCCTCTGCTTGCTGTTCGGCTCTATCGCGGTGGTCGGCTTGAACACCTTGATTCGCCATCAGGTTGACCTGTCCGAGGCGCGTAATCTGATCATCGTTTCGGTGACGCTGGTGTTCGGCATCGGCGGCATGGTCATGGGTAACAGTGAGTTTGCCCTGTCCGGCATTTCGCTGTGCGCCATCAGCGCGTTGGTGCTCAATTTAGTCCTGCCAGGTGGCGCGGGCTGGCGCAGCAAAACGGTACTGGAAGACCCAGACCTATAAAGCACTCAGACAAAAAAGCCCCGAACCTTTCGGGGCTTTCTTTTGCGCGGTGAAACCTTAGGCATGGCTGGCCGCCCACCCTTGCAGCCGCACCACGCTTTCGCGGTAAGGCTTCAGGCCCATGCTCAGCAGTACGATGGCGCTGAATACTGCCAGCGCGGTGACGATCAGCAGCGAGTAACGCAGTGCATTGTCATCGGCAAATACGTAGTCGGTCACCAAGGCAACCGCTGTTGGGCCGATGCCTAGGCCAATCAGGGTGATCACAAACAGGTAAATCGCCGAGGCCTGACCGCGCATGGAGTTGGGCATGATTTCCTGAATGGCTGCCGGAGCGACACCAAACGGCATGCTCAGGAAGAACACAGTCGGTGCGATCAAAACCGCCGCCCAGAACGCGCTGTCCATCAACGGAAACGCCAACACGAATGGCACAGCACCTATGGCGGCGTAGAGGCCGACGCGCATATTGGCGTCGCTGCTGCCGCGTTTGGCCATCCAGTCCGCCAACCGCCCGCCGAAAACAATGCCCAGGCAACCAAATACCGCGACGATGCTGCCGTAGACGATGCCGACCTGCCCGGCGTCCCAACCATAGGTGCGAATAAAGAAGGTTGGCACCCAGGCCGCGCTGCCATAACCGGCAAACGCCAAGCCTGCGAAACCGAAGTTATGGCACAACACCGTGCGGCGATTGGCGCGAATGTAACGACCCACCTCCGCCAGCGGCACGGCAACGCCGGCACCTACACCACGACGAGCCGGCTCTTTGACGGCCAGCATCAGTAGAGTAAACAACACCCCTGCCGCGCCGAGAATCAGGAAGATCAACTGCCAAGGGCGCACTTCACCGATCACGGGCAGCACCACATCGCCTTGCGCCGAGGCAAACTGAATCACCAGCCCGCCGAGCAGGAAGGCCAGCCCGGAGCCCAAATAAACCCCCATGGAATACACGCTGATCGCTGTGGCGCGGCGCTCCGCCGGAAAGCTATCAGCAATCAACGAATAAGCCGCCGGCGACAAGGCCGCCTCACCCACCCCCACGCCAATACGGCAGATCAAAAATTGCCAATACAGCTTGGCCATACCGCAGGCAGCGGTCGCCATGCTCCAAAATATAATGCCGACGGCAATCAGCCCGCGACGGCTTTTAGTGTCAGCCAAACGACCCAGAGGAATGCCGCAGACGGTGTAAAACAGCGCAAAGGACAAGCCCATCAGCAGGCTCATTTGCGTATCACTGATCATCAAATCGCGGCGGATCGGACCGACTAAAAGATTGAGAATTTGCCGGTCGATGAACGACAGCACATAGGCCACCATCAAGATGGCAACAGTCACCCAGGCGCGGGTGGAAGAGGGATAGTCGTTGTTATTGTTGAGCACTGACAGCCTCCACGGCACCGTGCAAGACGGTGCGCGACGGTTAAATGAACTGTCAGCTTAGGTGCACAAACGGCACGATGCGCATCGCCTGCAGGTGTTATCCAGCAGGCGAATACAACGCACCGGTGTAAACGAATAAACGCTGTGCCAACGCGCGGTTAGAGCATCAACGGGGCGCGCTCGCTGAGGACTTTAAGCGCCTCGACCCAACGTGGATGGTCATTCAGGCACGGGATTAACTGCAAGCTCTCGCCACCCGCCTCGGTAAACTGCTCGCGGCCACGGTCGCCAATTTCTTCCAGGGTTTCAATGCAGTCGGCGACAAACGCCGGGCACATCACCAGCAGCTTCTTCACGCCTTGCTGAGCAAGCTCATCGAAGCGTGTTTCGGTGTAGGGTTCGATCCACTTGTCGCGACCCAACCGCGACTGGAAAGACACCGACCACTGCTCAGGCTTAAGCCCCATGCGCTGGGCAAATAGCTCGGCGCTGCGCAGACATTGCGCGCGGTAACAGGTGGCCAGCACTTCAGGCGAGGCGGTACGGCAGCAATCAGGGCCTTTCAAACAGTGTTTGCTGGGGTCGAGCTTGCGCAAGTGACGCTCGGGCAGGCCGTGAAAACTCAGCAGCAGGTGATCAAACTCTTGCTCAAGGTAGGGCTTGGCGCTTTCGACCAAGGCCTCTAAGTATTCCGGCTGCTCGAAGAACGGCGGCAGTATCGAGAAACGGATCGGCAGTTGCTGCTCACGCACCACTCGGCGCGCTTCTTCAATCACCGTGGTGGTGGTGCTGTCGGCAAATTGTGGGTAGAGCGGCGCCAGTGTGACCTTTTTAATGCCCTGAGACGCCAGGCGGGTCAGCACGGTTTGCAACGATGGTTCGCCATAGCGCATGGCCAGTTCAACCGGACCATGGGTCCACGACGCTTTCATCTCGTCTTGCAGGCGCTTACTCAGCACCACCAGCGGCGAACCGTCTTCCCACCAGATTGAGGCATAAGCGTGCGCCGAGGCTGCCGGACGCCGAATAAGAATCAACGAAACCAAGAGACGGCGCAGTGGCCAGGGCAGATCAACCACATAGGGGTCCATCAGGAACTGGTTGAGATAACTGCGTACATCGGCCACCGAGGTGGAGGCCGGCGACCCTAGGTTTACCAGTAACAAGGCGTGATCAGTCATGCGCAATCCTAGTGAGGCTGGCCCAGCAGATCTGCCAGGGCTACATCCAAGTGAGTGAAACGAAAATTAAACCCTTCGGCCTGCAGGCGCGTCGGCAGTGCGCGCTGGCCACCCAGCAGCAAGCCTGACATCTCGCCCAGGGCTAAGCGCAGAACAAACGCAGGCGCCGGTATAAAGGCCGGCCGATGCAGCTCACGGCCCAGCGCTTGGCTGAAGGCGCGGTTACGCTCGGGCGTCGGTGCGCAGGCATTATAAGGACCGCTGGCGTGCTCGTGCTGCAGGAGAAAATCAATCAACGCGACTTGATCGGCAATATGAATCCACGGCATCCACTGCCGACCATCACCCAGCGGGCCACCCAAACAGAGTTTGAATGGCAGTAACAAGCGCTTGAGGAAACCACCCTCGCTGGCCAACACCAGCCCTGTACGCACCAGCACCACACGGATGCCAAGCGCCTCGGCGCGCAAGGCGGTTTCTTCCCATGCGCCGCACAGTTGCGCAGCAAAGTCCTCACTGACGGGCAACGACTCCTCACTCAATTCGCGCTCACCCCCATCGCCATACCAGCCCACGGCTGAACCTGAGAGCAACACGGCTGGCTTTTGCTCACGGCGTTGCAGCCAGGCCAACAACTCTTCAGTCAGGCCAATGCGACTGGCCCAGAGCAAGGCTTTACGTTTGCGTGTCCATGGCCGATCGGCAATCGGCGCCCCGGCGAGGTTGACCACCGCATCCACCGGTTCTTCGGCCAACTCTTCAAGCCGGCCAATGCCACGTACCGCTTTGCCGCACAGCGCCGCGACCTGATCGGGACTGCGGCTCCAGACTGTTAACTGATGGCCTTGCTGCAACCAATGCTGGCAAAGCGCGCGGCCGATCAAGCCGGTGCCGCCGGTGAGAAGTATGTGCATCAGTTTTCCCTCGCATGTCGTGTACTGGGCGGACAACAGCCGACTGATGTAGGCAGCACGTGGCTTCAATCTGACCGCAGGTTGTATCAACTATAGGAAAGCAAAATTGACTCGGCCTAAGCTTATACAAAAAATCAATATTGTATAGCTTTTGTCTAAAGCGTAGCCTAAAGCCTGAACACATGAGGTAGACCATGACTGCACTTCATCCCATCGCCATTATTGGTACCGGCCTTGCCGGGCTTTCCGCGGCCCAAGCACTGCACGCTGCCGGCCATCCGGTACAGCTGTTCGACAAGAGCCGCGGCAGTGGCGGCCGCATGTCCAGCAAACGCAGTGATGCCGGCGCGCTGGATCTTGGCGCCCAGTATTTCACGGCCCGTGATCGCCGCTTTGTCGAGGTGGTGCAGCAGTGGCAAGCGCGCGGCTGGGTCGCCGAATGGACACCCAGTCTTTACAACTTTAAAGATGGCCAACTCAGCGCTTCGCCAGATGAACAAGTGCGATGGGTTGGCACCCCGCGCATGAGCGCAATCGCTCGCGCCATGCTCGGCGCCCTGCCGGTGAGCTTCTCTTGCCATATCACCGACGTGTTTCGCGGTGAACAGTACTGGCACCTGCAAGACGCTGGCGGCAATAGTCACGGTCCCTTTAGCCATGTAATTGTGGCGACACCGGCGCCGCAAGCCGCCGCACTGCTGTCCAGTGCACCGAAATTGGCGGGGGCTGCAGCCAGCGTGGCCATGGACCCAACGTGGGCCGTTGCCCTTGCGTTCGAGACAGCCCTGGAGACAACGGTTGAAGGCTGCTTTGTCCGGCACGGCCCGCTGGATTGGCTGGCCCGCAACCGCAGCAAACCGGGCCGCGACACGCAACTCGACACCTGGGTGTTGCACGCCACCAGCCAGTGGACCAAACAGCATTTAGACCTGCCTAAAGAAGCGGTGGTCGAGCACCTGCTGGGCGCCTTTGCCGAGTTAATCGGCTGCACAGTACCGGCCCCGACGTTGAGCCTGGCGCACCGCTGGCTTTATGCACGTCCTGCCAGTGCTCACCAATGGGGCGTATTGGCCGACGCCGACTTGGGCATTTATGCCTGCGGTGACTGGTGCCTGTCCGGTCGTGTGGAGGGCGCGTGGCTGAGTGGCCAAGAAGCCGCGCGGCGCTTGCTGGGTCATCTGCAATGAACGCTCACACACCCGTTGTAACGGCTAAGCACCGGCTCAACCCGCGCAAACTGCTGCTGTCAAAATGGACAGCAGCGCAGCCACAAAACCGCGAGAAGCATTTTCTCGTCACCGAACTGTTCTGCGACGAAGACGGTACGGTGTTGCAGGTTGAATTACAGGCCGTGCTCAACCAGCGCTGCCAGCGTTTGGACTGGCGCACGCTGGAAAACGCCGAGCAATGGCGCATGGGTTGGACGTAACAGCCTCACACACAAAGCAGTACAGTAGTTGTACAAATATATTGACTTGTACAATCACAAACCTATGATGAATTCAAGTTGTACATCCACCGGGATCTGTACAAGTCGTCATCAGAGGTTGCCCATGGCCCCATTAACAACCAGCACCGGCAAATCCATACCCTGCCTCAGTTCAGGCCAGCTGGGCAGCGCGGTGCGCTATGAGCCTTGAGTCAAATGACCTCGGCGCTAACGCCGATGATTACCAAGCGGCCATTGCCCAAGGCTTTATGCCCATCCGCGATGTCGCACGCATCACCGGGGTCAACGCGGTCACCCTGCGCGCTTGGGAACGTCGGTATGGCTTGATCGTGCCGCACCGCACGCCCAAGGGCCATCGCCTGTACTCAGATGAGCATGTCACGCACATTCAAGCGATCCTCACGTGGCTCAGCCGTGGCGTCTCGGTCAGCCAGGTCAAGGGCCTGCTGCGCAGTAACCAGCCCGCCTTTGCCGAAGCCAGTACGCAGTGGGAAGCCAAGCGCCAGCTGTTGCAAGAAGCCATCTGTAACCTCAACGAGCGCCGCTTAGATGATTGCTTCAACACCGAATTAGCGCTCTATCCGCCCAGCACCCTCTGCGAGCAATTGCTCCTGCCGTTGTTTGAGGAACTTGAGTTGCGCTGGCGTAACCAATTTGGCGCGCAGGCGGAGCGGGTGTTCTTCTATTCTTGGCTGCGCAGCAAACTAGGTGCCCGGCTCTACCACAACAACCGCCAGTCGACTGGCGCACCTTTGCTGCTGATCAACGTCTCCGACCTGCCCATGGCCCCCGGCTTATGGTTGACCGCGTGGCTGGCGAGCAATGCCGGGGTGGCGGTTGAGGTATTTGATTGGCCGCTGCCACCGCCCGAACTGGCCCTGGCGGTTGAGCACATTCAGCCGCGGGCAGTGGTGCTGTATTCCAGCCAAGCGCTAAACAGCACACATCTTCAGCGACTGCTCGGCGGGTATGAGTGCCCCTGCCTACTGGTCGGACAAGTGGTGCAGATTCATGCCGATGAGTTAAAAGTCATTAGTTTGGGGAACGATGACCTGAGCCTGGCCGCCGATCCATTGGCCGCGCTGCAACACCTCTACGACCTTAAACTGCTGCAAAGCCAACAGGACTGAACATGCTGCAACTGATCTGGTTTCGCACCGACCTTCGGGTACAAGACAACAGTGCTCTGGCTGCGGCCATGGGCAATGGCCCGACCGTGGCGCTCTACTTGATCAGCCCCGGTCAGTGGCTTGAGCACGATGATGCGCCAAGCAAGGTCGATTTCTGGCTGCGCAACCTAAAAACTCTGGCCGCCGAATTGGCCGCGTTGAATGTGCCGCTGCTAGTGCGCCACGCCGATGACTGGAGCGCCGCACCCCAGGTCATCAGTGAGCTGTGCCAGCAGTTGCAAATAACCAATGTTGAGGTCAACGAAGAATACGCGGTGCACGAAAGCCGTCGCGACCAGGCGGTGGCTGATGCGCTGGATACACTGGGGATCAATTTCAACCGGCACCTTGATCAAATTTTCTTCAAGCCCGGCACTGTACTGACCAAGTCCGGGACCTATTTCCAGGTCTACAGCCAGTTCCGCAAGGTCTGCTACCAGCGTCTGCACACGGCGTTGCCGGCGGTGATTACCACGCCCACGGCGCAGGCGCCGCTGGCCATTGCCGGCGACGCCCTACCCGAACACGTCGCCGGCTTTGCGACGCCGAGTGATGTGCTGCGCCAGTTGTGGCCTGCCGGTGAAGCAGAGGCGCGGCGGCGGCTGGATGATTTCGCCGCGCAGCAAATCGACTTCTACCAAACGGCGCGCGACTTCCCCGCCCAGCCTGGCACCAGCCAGTTGTCTGCTTATCTCGCCGCCGGGGTGATTTCACCGCGCCAATGCCTGCATGCCGCCTTGGCCGCTAACCAAGGCGAGTTCGACAGTGGCAATAACGGCGTGGTGACGTGGATCAATGAGCTGCTTTGGCGCGAGTTTTATAAACATATTCTGGTCGGCTACCCGCGCGTTTCCATGCGCCGCGCCTTCCGCCCGGAAACTGAAGCATTGGCCTGGCGTGATGCACCGCAGGAGCTGAAAGCGTGGCAGCAAGGCCGCACCGGCTTTCCCATCATTGATGCCGCTATGCGCCAGATGCTGGCCACCGGCTGGATGCACAACCGCCTGCGCATGATCGTGGCGATGTTTCTGACTAAAAACCTGCTGATTGACTGGCGCGAAGGCGAGCGTTTTTTTATGCGCCACCTGATTGATGGCGAACTGGCAGCAAACAATGGCGGTTGGCAGTGGAGCTCCTCCACGGGCACTGATTCGGCGCCTTATTTTCGGATCTTCAACCCACTCAGTCAGTCACAGAAATTCGACCCCGATGGGCGCTTTATTCGTCAATGGCTGCCCGAGCTGGTGGGATTGAATAAGAGCAATATCCATAACCCGGCAGGTATGGGGGGCTTATTTGGCGTTGCCGATTATCCTTCGCCGATTGTTGATTTGAGCAAGAGCCGCACTCGCGCCCTCGCCGCGTTCAAAAGCCTGCCGCACTTTGCTGGCACGGAGGCGCCATGAGCAACTTCTTGCGGCAGTTCGCTCAGGACTTTGCCGGGCTGAACAAGGATAATCTGGATCGCTTAGGCAAGCTTTATAGCGACGACGCGCTGTTCTGCGACCCCCTGCATGAGGTGCGTGGGCTGGTAAACATGCAGCGTTATTTCGCTGAGATGTACGCCAACGTCAATGAATTGCGCTTTGATTTTTATGGGTTTGACCAAGTGCGCGAAGGCGAAGGTTACTTGCGCTGGACCATGAGTTATCGCCATCCGCGCTTGGCCGGCGGTCAGCTAATACGCGTGGAGGGTTGTTCGCACCTCCTGTGGCACGACAAGGTCTATCGGCATCGTGATTATTTCGACGCCGGCAGCTTGCTCTATGAGCATCTGCCGTTACTCGGCTCGGCAATTCGCTGGCTGAAAAGGAGGTTGGCATGAACGCACGACGTATCTGGCTTACCGGTGCCAGCAGTGGCATCGGCGCGGCACTGGCTGAACAGTTGCTGTTGCAAGGTCATCGCTTAGCGCTTAGCGCACGTACCATTGAGCCCATGCAGGCGCTGGCCAAACGTTACCCACAGCAGGTCTTGGTCGTCGCTGGCGACCTCAGCGAGGCCACGCAAGTGCAGGCTATCGGCGAGCATATCGCCCAAGTCTGGGGCGCCCTGGATTGCGTAATCCTCAATGCTGGCACGTGCGAATACGTCGACGTTAGCCACTTCGAAGCGGCGATGGTTGAGCGGGTTGTGCGCGCCAACCTGTTCTCCGCCAGTTATTGCATTGAAGCGGCTCTGCCTTTGCTGCGTTTAGGTCAGCGTCCACATTTGGTCGGCGTGGGCAGCTCGGTGACGTTTCTGCCGCTGCCTCGGGCTGAAGCTTACGGTGCATCCAAGGCGGCCATGCGCTACCTAATGGAAACGCTGCGCATTGACCTACGTGCTGAGAACATTGCCGTGACCTTGGTCAGCCCGGGATTTGTTGACACCCCGCTGACGCAAAAAAACGACTTCCCCATGCCGATGCGCTGGCAGGTGGATAAAGCCGCCCGCCATATCGCCGAGCGCTTGGCCGCGCAACCCTTTGAAATTGCCTTCCCCGGCCCTTTTATTGCCATTCTCAAGCTGCTTGGGCATCTGCCCAAACGCCTGCAAGTGGCCATTGGCGCCCGCATGGCCCGCACAGAAGCAAAGACTAAGGACACCCCATGAAGATCGCCATTATCGGCAGTGGCATTGCCGGTTTGACCAGCGCTTACCTGCTCAACCGTCGTCACGACATTAGCGTGTTCGAGGCTGGCGAGTGGATTGGCGGGCATACCCACACGGTCGATGTGCAGGTTGATGGCCAGTCGTACGCCGTGGACACCGGTTTTATTGTGTTTAATAACTGGACCTACCCGAATTTTATCAGCCTGCTCGGCCAACTTGGAGTCGGTTTTAAAGACACCGAGATGAGCTTCTCGGTCAGCGACCCGGTCAGTGGCGTGGAATACAACGGGCACAACCTCAACAGCTTGTTCGCCCAGCGCAGCAATCTGATTTCACCAAAATTTCTAGGCATGGTCCGCGATATTCTGCGTTTTAACCGCGAAGCGCTGAATGACCTTAATCAGCAGCGCATCGCCAGCGACATGACCCTAGGCGATTACCTCAAAGCCAAGGCTTACAGCGAGCGGTTTATCGAGCATTACATCGTGCCCATGGGCGCGGCCATCTGGTCGATGTCACTGAATGACATGCTCGGTTTTCCGCTGCAATTTTTTGTGCGTTTCTTTAAGAACCACGGCCTGCTCTCCGTCAGTGACCGCCCGCAGTGGTGCGTGGTCGAGGGCGGCTCCAGCAGCTACATCGCGCCGCTGACCGAAACCTTCAAGCAGCGCATTCGTCTCAATTGCCCGGTTAACCGAGTGGAGCGCGATGCCGAAGGCGTCACGGTGCACAGCGCCGCCGGCAGCGAACGCTTCGATAAAGTGGTGTTCGCCTGCCACAGCGATCAAGCCCTGGCGATGCTGGCCGAACCCTCACGCATTGAGAAGGAAATCCTCGGCGCCCTGCCCTATGCCGATAACGATGTGGTGCTGCACACCGACATCCGTTTGCTGCCGAAGCGGCCACTGGCGTGGGCCAGTTGGAACTATCGTTTGGGCGGGCCAGCGGATCAGCCGGCGGCCGTCACCTATGACATGAATATCCTGCAGGGCATCCAGAGCAACAGCACTTTTTGCGTCAGCCTGAACCAGACAGCCGCCATCGACCCGAGCAAAATTCTCGCCCGTTACACCTATGCGCACCCGCAATACAGCTTGGCGGGCACGCAGGCGCAAGCACGTTGGGAAGAACTATTGGGCGCTCACCACAGTTATTTTTGCGGTGCGTATTGGGCCAACGGCTTCCATGAAGATGGCGTGGTCAGTGCGCTGCGTGTAGCCCGCGAGTTTGGTGAGTCGTTGTGATGAACAGCGCCTTGTACAGCGGCTGGGTGCAGCACCGGCGTTTTGCGCCGCGTGGGCACAACTTTCGTTATCGCATGGGCTTGCTGTACCTCGACCTTAGCGAGCAAGAGCAAGTATTGGCGTTGTCGCCGCTGGCCGGGCGCGGGCGTTTTGCCCCGTTCGCCTTTCGCGAAACCGATTACCTGCCGCAGTTTACGAGTGCGGGTATCGCGTTGATCGACGCGGTGCGCCGACGTGTAGCTGAAGCTATCGGGCACACGCCTTTGGGCCGCATCTGCCTGCTGACCCAGCCGCGCAGCTGGGGTTTGGCGTTTAACCCGGCGAGTTTCTTTTATTGCCATGAGGCTGACGGGCAGCTGGCGGCCATACTGTGTGAAGTCAGCAACACGCCATTCCATGAGCGTTACCACTATGTGCTGCCCGCCGACGGTGAAGGCCATCAGCATGTGGCGGTGGCCAAGGCTTTTCACGTCTCGCCTTTTTTGCCGCGTGACTTGGAATACCGCATGAGCTTTAGCCCGGCTGGCGAGCGCTTGGGTATTCATATGGCTGACTGGCAGGCCGATACAAAACTCTTCGATGCCACCCTAACCCTGCAACGCAACGAGTTAAACCGCGCGAGCCTGCACCGTCACCTGATTCAATTTCCGTGGATGACCGGTAAAACGGTCGTCGGCATTTATTGGCAGGCGTTGCGCCTGCTGATCAAACGTATCCCCCTGTTCACCCATCGGGCCGCTGAAGGTGAGTTCCGCGCTGCCCGCTCCGTATCAAAGGAAGTCCCCGATGAAAAGCTCTAGCCTGACCTCCGCCAAACACGTCGTGCGCGCCGGCAGCGGCATCGGTGCCAACCTGTTGCGCCGCGCAGTGTTGCGTCAGCTCAAGCAGTTGCGCCATGGCCACTTGGTGATTATTGAGGGTGAAGAGCGCATGGAGTTCGGTGACCCGCATTCCAACCTCTGCGCGGAGATTCATGTACAAGATGGCGCGATCTGGGGCTTGGTAGCGGGCAACGGCTCGATCGGTTCAGGCGAAGCCTATATCCACGGTTACTGGACCTCACCGGACCTGACCGCCGTGGTTCGCGTATTCGTCAGCAACCTTGATGTGCTCGACGCGATGGAAAGCGGCCTGGCCAAGCTTGGCCGCCCACTGATCCAGAGCTTGCACTGGCTCAACCGAAATACCCGTAAGGGCTCGCGCAAAAACATCTCGGCCCACTACGACTTGGGCAATGACCTGTTCGAGCAGTTTCTTGATCCCAGCATGATGTATTCAGCCGCCATGTTCCGCAGCCCCGATGACAACTTGGAACAGGCGCAGCAGAACAAACTTGAACGCATTTGCCAGAAGCTGGCGCTTAAACCCAGTGATCATTTACTGGAAATTGGCACCGGCTGGGGCAGCATGGCGATCTACGCAGCCACCCACTACGGCTGCAAAGTCACCACCACCACGTTGTCGCGCGAGCAGTTCGCCTACACCGAAAACCGGATCAAAACGCTGGGCCTGCAAGAGCAGGTCACCCTGCTGCTGGAGGATTACCGCGACTTGACTGGCCACTATGACAAGCTGGTATCCATCGAAATGATTGAGGCGGTGGGTCACCGCTTCCTGCCCACCTACTTTGCACAATGCGCCAACCTGCTCAAGCCCGACGGCCTGATGCTGCTGCAAGCCATCACCATTCGCGATCAACGCTATGAGCAAGCGAAAAGTGCCGTCGACTTTATCCAGCGCTACATCTTCCCCGGTGGCGCACTGCCCTCGGTCAACAAGATGCTGGAGATCATTACCGCCAAGACCGACATGAACCTGCACCACATGGAAGATTTCGGCCTGCACTACGCGCGCACGCTGCGTATTTGGCACGACAACCTGCGCCATGCGCGGCACAAGCTGGAGCAGCAGGGTTACGACGATTATTTCTTCCGCTTGTGGGAGTTTTACCTGTGCTACTGCGAGGGTGGCTTTATCGAACGCACCATCGGCACCGCGCAACTGCTGCTGGCCAAACCTTCGGCCCGTCCAGCACCTTTATTAGGCAACCTCGATGGCTAAGTTAATCGTCAACACCCTATTGTTTCAGCTCGGCTGGTTTGCCTGCGTATTTGGCGGCGACAGCTTGTGGCTGCTAATCGTCGCTGCCGTGGTCGCGGTGCATCTGTTCTGGACCAGCAGTTGGGCGGCCGAAGGTAAATTACTGGTGACTGTTTTTATCGCCGGCAGTGCACTGGACAGCTTCCTGCTGAACCTTGGCGTATTTGATTTTGGCGAGCCGCGCACCTTGATTCCGCTGTGGCTGGCCAGCCTGTGGTTGCTGATGGCCACCACACTTAATCATTGCCTAGCGTGGACGGCACAACCCTGGTGGCGTGGCAGCGTGCTGGGCGCCATCGGCGCGCCGCTGTCGTATTACGGCGGCGCACAAATCGCCGGGGTCGGTTTGCCTTATGGCACCTGGCAAAGCCTGCTGCTGATTGGCGCGATCTGGGCGCTGGTCATGCCTGTGCTGCACGCATTCGCCAAACTCTATCGCAGCCAGTACGAACAGAGCCTGCGCATACGCCAGCAAACGTAGGCTGAGGTGAACCGCGTGGAGGTCGCTGCATTAAATCTGCAGCGCCGATGGCGTACACTGCGCGGCATGAGCCAACACATCCCACTAACCGAACTGCCAAGCGAGCCTGCAGTGAGCTGCAGCAACTGCGCAGCTTGCTGCTGCCAGTTGGAAGTTATGTTGATCACAGACACCGGCGTGCCGCGGCGCTTCATCGACACTGATGATTGGGGCGGCGAAGTCATGTTGCGCTTGGATGACGGCTGGTGCGCGGCCCTAGACCGCAACACCATGCGCTGCACCATCTACGAGGTGCGTCCGCTGATCTGCCGCGAGTTCGAAACCGCCTCCCCCGAATGCCTGGATGAGCGCAAGGGCATGGCCAGCATCTACCGCTAAACACGCCGCCTGCTGAAATAAAAAAACGGATGGCTATGCGGTTTTTCAACGCCATGCGCTACTAAAAACTCATGTGGTAATGCAGGGCATAGCTCTCAACCCCGTCATTAGGCTTTTTAAGCCCAGCATTCGAGTAATGCAGCGCACGCACGCCGACTTCCTGCCCGGCGAAGCGCACACCAAAACCGATGCGGTCTTCAAACTGGAAAGATGAACCCAGGTCATTGCTTTCAAGCTCAGTGCTGCTAAAGGCCGCAATGCCAATCCCAGCTTCGACATAAGGCTTAAAGCGCTCGCCGGCAAACTCGTAAACCAAGACGGGGCTCAACGACACGCTGTGGTTGCTGGCGGTCTTATCGCCATCCCAGAAGGTGTAGGCCGCATCCCAGTAGCCGGTCAGGCGACCGACATCACTGGCAAACCAACTCTGCTGGAAATCAAACTGCGTACCCAGACGGTAAGTCATGGTTGAGTCGCCGGTTTGCCCGACGGCAACACTCACGTCCATCGCCTGAACGGCAGCAACTTGCCCCCATGCCAACGCTGCCAGTGCCGCAAGGGTTATGCTTTTTCTCATGGCAATTATCCTTTTTAAGCCAATAAAAGAACGCGCAATACGCGTGAAGCAGTATAGGGACATTAAAAAGAGGACAACGCCCCCATTACGGCAGCGGCAACACCTCAGCAGCCTTGCCCCAGAGCAGAGGCAAAACGTGTTGCATGGCCTGCGGCTCAGCGCTGGACCAAAATTGCGCCGGTTGGGCCGGACCGCTGGCGAGCACACCCTGCGCGCTCAACATGCGCTGCACGTGCCGCGCCACGGCGGCGCCCGTGTCGATTACGCTGATCGAAGCGGGTAGCAGCGTGCGCAACAGCGGCTTGATAAACGGGTAATGGGTGCAGCCCAGAATCAATGTGTCGCAGCCTTCAGCCAGAAGCGGCGCAACAAAACCCTGCAGTAACGCACGAGTGGCGGCGCTCTCTAGCTCGCCGGCTTCAATGCGCTCAACCAACCCCGGACAAGGCTGGGTAATCACCCGCACGTCACAGGCGAAGCGGTCAAGCAAGGCGGCGAACTTGGCACTTTTCAGAGTGCCCGTGGTGGCCAGCACACCCACTACACCGGCTTTGGTTGCTGCAGCGGCCGGTTTTACGGCCGGTTCCATGCCGATAATCGGCAATTGCGGGTAACGCTCACGCAACTCGGCAACGCCGGCCACCGTTGCGGTATTACAGGCCAGCACCAGCGCTTTAGCGCCTTGGCTTAAAAGAAACTCAGCCAATACCCGGCAGCGCTCGCGTATAAACTCCGGGCTTTTATCGCCATAGGGCACATGACCGCTGTCGGCGACATACAACAGCGACTCGTTGGGCAGCAGCGCGCGAATCTCACGTAAGACCGACAAGCCGCCGACGCCGGAATCGAATACTCCAATTGGCGCGTCGCTTGATGCACTACTGGGCATGGCTGCCGCACACGCTGCAACCCGGATCGCGCTTAACCCGCAGCTCACGAAAACGGCTGCCGAAAGCGTCGATCAGCAGCAAGCGCCCAACCATCGGCTCACCAAATGGCACCAACAGCTTCAACGCTTCCAGCGCTTGCAAACTGCCGACCAAGCCTACTAAGGGACCGGCCACGCCTGCTTCACTGCAGGTCAGCTCGGCCTCACTGCCGTGACCATACATGCAGTGGTAACAGGGGCTGTCAGCGCGGCGCGGGTCGAACACGCAAAGCTGACCTTCCAAGCGAATCGCCGCGCCACTGACCAGCGGCACGTTGGCCGCCACGCACGCGGCATTTACCGCCTCGCGGGTGCTGAAGTTATCCGAGCAATCCAGCACCAGATCCACCGCCGCCACGGCAGCAGCCAAAGAGTCACTGTCGAGGGCTTGGCGATGCGCATGTAGACGCAGCTGCGGATTGAGCGCCATTAAGCGTTTGCTCGCCGAATCGACTTTGCTCAGGCCAATGCTCGCGGTGTCATGGATGATCTGCCGCTGCAGGTTAGTAGCATCCACCGTATCGAAGTCAGCCAGGTGCAATTCGCCCACCCCAGCCGCCGCCAAATACAGCGCCACCGGTGAACCGAGGCCGCCGAGGCCGACGATCAATGCACGGCTGTGCTTGAGCCGTAGCTGGCCTTCAATATCGATTTGTTGCAGGAGTATCTGCCGGCTGTATCGCAGCAATTCCTCGTCACTCAACATGTCTTGCGGGTTCATGGCATCACTCATTATCGAAGCGCCCCAGGCTGATACGCTCATGGCCGGCCAGGTCACGCCTGCTCTCCACCGCGCTAAAACCGCGCGCGCTGAGCAGCTCACGCACCGCCGCCGCCTGATCGAAGCCGTGTTCCAGTAATAACCAGCCGCCTGCTTCGAGGTAATCCGGCGCCTGTTCAATGATCAGGCGAATATCATCCAGCCCGTCCTTACCTGCGACCAGCGCGCTACTCGGCTCAAAGCGCACATCACCTTGGGCCAGGTGCTGATCATCGGCGGCGATATACGGCGGGTTACTGACAATAAGCTGGAAGCGCTGCCCGGCCAGAGCGCTAAACCAATGGCTTTCAACAAAAGCCGAGTTACTCAATTTAAGCCGTGTGCGGTTACGCTCAGCCAAGGCCACAGCCTCAACGACTCGATCCACACCCGTCACCTGCCAAGCCGGGCACTCGCTGGCCAAGGCCAGAGCAATCGCGCCGCTGCCGGTGCCAAGATCAAGGATAGAGGCTGGCGCGGCCGGCAGCAGCGTCAGAGCCGTTTCCACCAGCAACTCGGTATCCGGTCGCGGTATCAGCGTGTGCTCAGCCACTTCCAATTCAAGGCTCCAAAAGCCCTGCTGGCCGAGGATATAGGCCACCGGTTCACCGCTCTGACGCCGCGCCAGCGCCGCCTGAAAGCACACTAGCTGCGCCGCCTCCAGCTCTCGCTCGGGCCAGGTGTGCAAATAACTGCGCGGCTTGCCTAGGGCGTGGGCGAGCAATAACTCAGTATCCAAACGCGGGGTGGGTGAGTCCGGTAGTGCGCCGGTGTTAAGCAGGGTTTCGATGGTGACCATGGCATTTATTCCGTAGCCCGGATGCAATCCGGGACATGTGTCAACGGTCGCTCCCGGATTACATCCGGGCTACAACAAGCGCGAATCAATCACCCAACGCCGCCAACTGGTCTGCCTGATACTCAACCAACAGCGGTTCAATAATCGCTTCGACGCCGCCAGCAATCACTTCATTGAGTGAATACAGGGTCAGGTTGATGCGGTGATCGGTGACCCGCCCCTGAGGAAAATTGTACGTGCGGATACGCTCGGAACGGTCGCCTGAGCCCACCAGCAATTTGCGCGAGTCGGAAATTTCTTTGTGCGCGGCTGCTTCTTGCTGGTCCTTCAATTTCGCTGCCAGCCAAGCCATGGCCTTGGCACGGTTCTTATGCTGCGAGCGTTCGTCCTGACACTCAACCACGGTGCCGGTGGGAATGTGGGTAATACGAACGGCTGAGTCGGTGGTGTTAACGTGCTGACCGCCGGCACCGGAAGAGCGGTAGGTGTCTACACGCAAATCGGCAGGGTTGATGTCGATGGCCATTTGCTCATCCGGTTCCGGCAACACGGCAACGGTGCAGGCCGACGTATGGATGCGCCCCTGAGACTCGGTTTCCGGGACGCGCTGCACGCGGTGCGCGCCGGATTCAAACTTGAGCTTGCCGTAAACGTTGTCGCCCTCGACCCGGGCAATCACCTCTTTAAAGCCGCCATGCTCGCCTTCGCTGGCAGACAGCACCTCGACCCGCCAGCCCTGACGCTCGGCATAGCGCGAGTACATGCGAAACAAGTCACCAGAAAAAATCGCCGCCTCATCGCCACCGGTGCCGGCGCGGACTTCAAGGAACACGTTGCGCCCGTCGTTCGGGTCTTTGGGCAGCAGCATGCGCTGCAGCGTGGCTTCCAGTTCAAGCAGCTGTTCCTTGGCCTCGGTCACTTCTTCCTCGGCCATCTCGCGCATGTCTGGGTCACTGTCTTTGAGCAGCGCCTGTGCGCCCTCGAGATCACTCAGAACCTTACGGAAGGCCCGGAACGCCTGATACACCGGCTCAATTTCAGCGTACTCCTTGGAATAGGCACGAAACTGAGGCTGATTGCTGATCACTTCAGCATCGCCAAGCAGCGCGGTCAGCTCTTCGAAACGATCCTGCAACAAGTCGAGTTTATTGATCAGTGACGCTTTCATTGCAGACCTTTATTTATTGGCCGAGCCGGGCGAGACGCCCTCGTCGAGGGCAAATAGCTCTTGAACCACGCCCAGCGCATCAACGCGGCCATCAGCAGAGAATTTTTTCAGTTGCACGCTGGGTGCATGCAGCAACTTGTTGGTTAGGCCGCGCGCCAATTGCGCCATGGCATCCTCTGCCGACGCCCCGTTGCTGAGCAGGCGTAAGGCCTTATTCAGCTCCTCATCGCGCAGGCGTTCGGCCTGTTGCCGGTAAGCCTTGAGCACATCAACGGCGGCCAACTCGCGCAGACGCTGCATAAAGTCTTGCGCGCCGGCGATGACCAACTCTTCAGCGGCCTGTGCGGCGCCCTCACGGCTTTTGAGGTTTTCTGCAATCACATCGTGCAAGTCATCGACGCTATACAGGTAGACATCATCCAGCTCGCCGACCTCAGGCTCGATATCGCGCGGCACGGCAATATCAACCATAAAAATGGGCTTGTGCTTGCGTTGTTTCAGCGCGCGCTCAACAGCGCCTTTACCAAGAATCGGCAGCTGGCTGGCGGTGGAACTAATCACGATATCGCTGTTGACCAGCTCATCCGGGATTTCCGAGAGCAGCACCGCATGCGCACCGAATTGTTCGGCTAGGCTGCTGGCGCGCTCCAGCGTTCGATTGGCCACCACAATGCGCTTGATGCCCTGGTCGTGCAGATGCCGAGCGACCAGGCTGATGGTCTCACCCGCGCCGATCAGCAGTGCCTGGCTGCGGTGCAAATCAGTAAAAATCTGCTTGGCCAAACTGACTGCAGCAAACGCCACGGACACAGGATTCTCACCAATGGCGGTATCCGTGCGTACCGTCTTGGCGGTGCTGAAGGTGGCTTGAAACAAACGCCCGAGCATCGGCCCAAGGGTGCCAGCTTCACGGGCAACAGCAAACGCTGACTTCATTTGGCCGAGAATTTGCGGCTCGCCTAAGACCATGGAGTCCAACCCAGACGCCACGCGCATCATGTGCCGCACCGCGTCAGCGTCAGCATGCACGTAGGCGCTGGCGCGCAATTCTTCGAGGCTCAGGTGGTGATAATTAGCCAGCCAGGCCAACACTTCCTCGGCACTCAGTTCATCCTGCTCAAGGTATAACTCGCTGCGGTTGCAGGTTGAGAGAATGGCCACCTCACGGCTGGCGGTGTTGTGGCACAGCAAACGCAAGGCCTCAACCAACTGCTCGGGACTGAACGCCACGCGTTCGCGGACGTCCACCGAAGCGGTCTTGTGGTTAATACCAAGGGCAATAAAGGCCATGCACGATCGCTGACAGGGAGTGGAAGCCGGCAATTGTCCTACTTCGGCAAAGCGAGAACAACCACCACGACTTATTGTCCTAACAGCCAAGATTGTCTATCTAACTAGGATCATGGCCGCCCATGGGCTTGCCCCAACGCTTGTGTCATGATGCCGAAACCGCAGGTTGGCCACATACTCTTCTTATGAATAGATCCTTTGCCTTGCTCACTGCTGCTGCTTTATTGAGTGGCTGCCAGATTTTTGCCCCCTCGAACCCGGATGGCACGCCACCCGTGGAAGACCCTACCGTGGTCGCCGCGCACGCGCAGCCGGAGGTTTACCGCGCCTTTAGTGAGGAAACCCTGCTGTCGCTGCTGGTCGCTGAATTAGCCGGCCAACGCAACCGCTTTGACATTGCCTTGGAAAACTATGTAGAGCAGGCCAATGCCACGCAGGATGCAGGCGTCGCCGAGCGAGGCTTTCGCATCGCCGAGTACCTGGGCGCCGAACAAGCGGCCTTAGACACGAGCTTGCTTTGGGCGAAAACCGCACCCGACAACATCGATGCGCAGCGCGCAGCCGCCGTACAACTGGCGCGCGCTGGCCGTTACGATGAATCGATGGTGTTTATGGAGCAGGTTCTGCAGCGCCAAGGCGATACCCATTTCGACTTCCTGGCGTTGTCTGCCGCCGAAACCGACCCGGATACGCGCGCCGGTCTGCTGCAAAGTTTTGATCGCCTGCAAGTAAAGTACCCCGACAACAGCCAGCTGCAATTTGGCAAGGCCCTGCTCCTGCAACAAGACGGCCGTGCGCAAGAGGCTCTGGCCTTGCTGGAGCAACAACCGCGCAAGACCCGTCCGATTGCCTCGTTCCTGCTGCATGCGCGCCTGCTGCAAAGCCTAGAACGCAATGCTGAGGCCCTGCCACTGCTGGAAAAAGGCATCGAGCTGCACCCGGATGACAAACGTCTGCGCCTGACCTACGCCCGTTTATTGGTTGCGGAAGATCGCTTGGACGATGCCAGAGGTGAATTCAGCGCACTGCTGCAACAGCACCCCAATGACGATGACTTGCGCTTTTCCTTGGCGCTTGTCTGCCTAGAAGCCGAGGCCTGGAAAGAGGCAATCGTCTACCTCGAAGAGCTGGTCGAGCGCGGCAGCCATGTGGAAGCGGCGCACTTCAACTTGGCCCGCGCCCATGAAGAGTTGGGTGACACCTCCAGCGCCTTAAACGAGTACGCCTTGGTCGGCCCCGGCAACGACTACCTGCCCGCACAAGCCCGACAAAGTGAGCTGTTGTTCAAACAACAACGTGGCGCTGAAGCCGCCGAGCGCCTGCGCCAAGCCCGTGATAACCAACCTGATTACGCCATCCAGCTGTACCTGATTGAGGCCGAAGCGTGGTCTAAACAGCAGGACACTGAACGCGCTTGGCAGCTTGTCCAACACGCTTTGGAACAGTTTCCGGAAGACCTCAACCTGCTTTACACCCGCGCGATGTTGGCGGAAAAGCGAAACGACCTGGCCCTGCTGGAGCAAGACCTGCGCTTTATCCTTGAGCGCGAGCCGGATAACGCCATGGCCCTCAACGCCCTCGGCTACACCTTGGCTGACCGCACCACCCGCTTCGCCGAAGCCAAAGAACTAATCGAACAAGCACACCAACTAAACCCGGACGATCCAGCCATTCTCGACAGCCTTGGTTGGGTGAATTACCGCTTAGGCAATTTGGACGAGGCCGAGCGCTTGCTGCGCCAAGCCCTAGAGAAATTCCCCGACCATGAAGTGGCTGCCCACCTGGGCGAAGTGCTGTGGGCTCAAGGCAAACAGAAAGAAGCGCGCAAACTTTGGCGTGAAGCCTTGAAACAACAACCCGACAGTGAAATTTTACGCAGCACCCTGCTGCGCCTGACCGGAGCAGAAACACCTTGATGTTTGCGCGCCACCTGCTGGTTTTCAGCTTAATCACGCTACTGGCTGGCTGCGCCGGCTTGACCTCCCGCGAAGCCCTTGAAGGCCAAGGCGATGCACAACGCTGGAAAGCGCACAAACAGCAACTCAGCAAACTTGATGCATGGCAAATCAACGGCAAAGTCGGCATCCGCGCGCCGAAAGACTCCGGCAGCGGCACCTTATTTTGGCTACAGCGCCAAGATTACTATGACATCCGCCTGTCCGGCCCCCTTGGCCGTGGCGCCGCCCGCTTAACCGGCCGACCTGGTGCGGTGTCGCTAGAAGTGGCCAACCAAGGCCGCTATCAAGCCGAGTCACCCGAGCAACTGATGCAAGATCAGCTAGGCCTTAACCTGCCGGTCTCGCACCTGACTTGGTGGATTCGCGGCCTGCCTTCCCCCTTGAGCAAAAGCCGTCTGAACCTCGACAACCAAAGTCATTTGGCACAACTGAGCCAAGATGGCTGGTTTGTAGAGTACCTGGGCTACGCCGAACAAAATGGCTTCTGGCTGCCTGAGCGAATCAAGCTGAGTGGTCATGACCTTGAGGTCACCCTCGTGATCAAGGACTGGCAACCGCGCCAGCTAGGACAATGAACGCGTCCGCTATTGCAGCCGCCGCCGAATTGATTCTGCCGGCGCCAGCCAAACTTAACTTGATGCTGCACATCCTCGGTCGCCGCGCCGACGGCTACCACGAACTGCAAACACTGTTTCAGTTTCTCGAGTTCGGCGACGAACTCGGTTTTGCCCTGCGCCAGGATGGGCAAATTCACCTGCACACCACCGTCGACGGCGTGCCCCACGACAGCAACCTGATCGTGCGCGCTGCGCGCCTGCTGCAACAGCACGGCAACAGCCCCTTAGGCGCCAACATCTGGCTCGATAAACGCTTACCCATGGGCGGCGGTATTGGTGGCGGCAGCTCAGATGCAGCTACCACCCTGCTCGGTCTTAATCACCTCTGGCAACTGGGCTGCAGCGAGGATCAGCTGGCAGCGCTAGGCCTAAGCTTGGGCGCAGACGTGCCGGTATTCGTACGCGGACATGCCGCCTTTGCCGAAGGTGTCGGGGAAAAGCTGCAACCGATAACGCTGAGCGAGCCTTGGTTTCTTGTGGTCATTCCGCAAGTGCTTGTCAGTACTGTGGAAATTTTCTCCGACCCTGAGTTGACACGGGATACGCCGCCCATTAAAGTTCGCAGCCTTCTTGAGGGGGGTGGTCGTAATGACTGCCAGCCGGTAGTCCTGAAGCGTTACCCAGAAGTACGTAACGCTTTGATCTTGTTGAGCAAATTTGTTCCAACCAGATTAACCGGCACTGGAGCTTGTGTGTTTGGGAGCTTCCCAAGCTGGGACGATGCTGATAAAGTCGCCCGCCAACTTCCAGCCAGTTTGCCAAGGTTTATTGCCCAAGGGCGTAACATTTCGATGTTGCACCGCAAGCTTGAAACATTGGTCAAGAAGTGATTACACGCTGTTAGTTGTAGAAGCAACGGGTTGTATGTAGGGGCGTCGCCAAGCGGTAAGGCACCAGGTTTTGATCCTGGCATGCGTTGGTTCGAATCCAGCCGCCCCTGCCATTTCCGCCCTGGAGCGGATACACAACTCAAAGCATCGGTTACACAAGATACAGGGGCGTCGCCAAGCGGTAAGGCACCAGGTTTTGATCCTGGCATGCGTTGGTTCGAATCCAGCCGCCCCTGCCATTTTCTGTACTCATCCAGGTATACCCTCAGCCGGCAGGTACTGCGCGTGTCCAAGATGATGGTTTTTACGGGGAACGCTAACCCCGATCTGGCGCGACGTATCGTACGTCAGCTGCATATCCCCCTCGGTGATGCTTCAGTCGGTAAGTTTTCCGACGGCGAGATCATGATTGAAATCAACGAAAATGTTCGTGGTAAAGACGTTTTCCTGATTCAACCAACATGTGCGCCAACCAACGACAACCTGATGGAACTGGTGGTGATGGCTGATGCCTTCCGCCGCTCATCAGCGAGCCGAATTACCGCTGTTATCCCCTACTTCGGCTATGCCCGCCAAGATCGTCGTCCGCGATCAGCTCGTGTGGCTATTAGCGCCAAAGTGGTGGCTGACATGCTCACCGTTGTAGGCATCGACCGGGTTCTTACCGTCGACCTGCATGCGGACCAAATCCAAGGCTTCTTCGATATCCCCGTTGATAACATCTACGGCTCCCCAGTTTTGGTGGACGACATTGAAGACCAGCGCTTTGAAAATATGATGATCGTCTCCCCCGACATTGGTGGCGTGGTGCGTGCACGCGCTGTTGCCAAGTCCCTGGGTGTTGACCTGGCGATCATCGACAAGCGCCGCGAGAAAGCCAACCAATCAGAAGTAATGCACATCATCGGTGATGTTGAAGGCCGTACCTGCATCCTGGTCGATGACATGGTGGACACCGCCGGCACCCTGTGCCACGCGGCTAAAGCGCTGAAAGAACACGGCGCGTCTAAAGTCTTCGCCTATTGCACCCACCCGGTTCTGTCAGGGCGTGCGATTGAAAATATTGAAAAATCGGTGCTCGATGAACTGGTGGTGACCAACACCATCCCGCTGTCAGCCGCCGCACAATCCTGTTCGCGTATTCGCCAACTGGATATAGCCCCGATAGTCGCTGAAGCAGTACGCCGCATCAGCAATGAAGAATCGATCAGCGCGATGTTCCGCTAACCCGGAGCATGCCCTGAGCGCACACGCCCTGCCCTGATGGCAGTGCCTTACAACCAACCGTCCCGTCGCTGGTCGCAAGCGTAACGGACGGTTTGGTTATTTTGGAGAAGTGAAATGACTGTTGAATTTATCCTGAATGCTGAAGCGCGTTCTGACCTGGGGAAAGGTGCGAGCCGCCGCCTGCGTCGTAACGTAGCCATGGTTCCTGCTGTAATTTACGGCGGCGACAAAGCCCCGCAATCGATCAGCCTGCTGGCCAAAGATTTCGCCAAGCTGCTAGAAAACGATGCCGCTTACAGCCACGTGCTGAGCCTTAACGTTGCTGGCAGCAACGAAAGCGTGCTGATCAAAGCCCTGCAGCGCCACCCAGCCAAAGGTTTCGTGCTGCATGCTGACTTCATTCGCGTTGTAGCTGGCCAGAAATTGACCGCTCACGTACCCCTGCACTTCATCAACCAAGAAGGTTCGGTTGGCGTTAAGCAGCAAGGTGGTGAAGTTTCCCACGTGCTGGCTGAAGTAGAAGTTTCTTGCCTGCCGAAAGACCTGCCGGAATTCATCGAAGTCGACATGGCTGCCGTTGAAGTCGGTCAGATCGTGCACTTGTCCGACCTGAAACTGGCCAAGGGCGTTGAACTGGTTGCATTGGCTCACGGTAACGACTTGGCAGTGGCTAACATCCACGCCTCCCGCGTTGCTAAAGACGAAGGCGCTGCCGAGTAAACCTCGCCGCGTCGGAAACCAGCCCGGCATGCGATTCTGCCGGGCTATTTCCAACAAAGGGCTCCTGACATGACTGCCGTACAACTGATCGTTGGCTTGGGTAACCCAGGCCCTGAATACGACCAGACTCGGCATAATGCAGGGGCCCTTTTTGTTGAGCGCCTGGCTGACAGCCAGCGTGTCAGCTTAAGCGTCGACAAAAAGTATTTTGGCCTGGTGGGCAAGTTCAGCCATCAGGGCCGCGATGTTCGCCTGCTGATCCCCACCACCTTTATGAACCGCAGCGGCCAAGCCGTCGCGGCACTGGCGAATTTCTTCCGCATTGCGCCGGAAGCCATTCTGGTGGCTCACGACGAACTCGACATGCCACCCGGCGTCGCCAAACTCAAACTGGGTGGCGGGCACGGCGGGCATAACGGGCTGCGCGACATCATTGCCCAGCTCGGCAATCAGAATAATTTCTACCGCCTGCGGCTTGGCATCGGCCATCCCGGGCACAGCAGCATGGTCTCTAACTTTGTCCTCGGCCGCGCACCCCGCAGCGAACAGGAACTGCTGGATACCAGCATCGACTTTGCCCTAGGCAGCCTGCCGGAAATACTCGCAGGCGACTGGAGCAAGGCCATGCTCAAGCTGCACAGCCAAAAAGCCACCTCCTAATTCTTTACCGCCATTCGCGCGAGGGACACACCATGGGATTTAACTGCGGCATCGTCGGCCTGCCCAACGTCGGCAAGTCCACCCTGTTCAACGCCCTCACCAAATCAGGGATCGCGGCTGAGAACTTTCCGTTCTGCACCATCGAGCCCAACACCGGCATCGTGCCGATGCCCGACCCACGCCTGGCCGCGTTGGCAGCCATCGTCAACCCTAAGCGCATCCTGCCGACCACCATGGAATTCGTCGACATCGCTGGCCTAGTAGCAGGCGCCTCGAAAGGTGAAGGCCTGGGCAACAAATTCCTCGCCAACATCCGCGAAACCGACGCCATCGCCCACGTGGTGCGCTGCTTCGAAGACGAAAACGTGATTCACGTCGCCAACAGCGTCGACCCTAAGCGCGACATCGAAATCATCGACTTGGAGCTGATTTTCGCCGACCTCGACAGCTGCGAAAAGCAACTGCAGAAAGTCACTCGTAACGCCAAGGGCGGTGATAAAGAGGCCGTCGTGCAGAAAGGTCTGCTGGAGCAGTTGATTGCGCATTTCAGCGAAGGCAAACCTGCGCGCAGCATCATGAAGAGCATGAGCGCCGACGAGAAGGTTGTGATCCGCGGCTTCCACCTGCTCACCAGTAAGCCTGTCATGTACATCGCCAACGTCGCTGAAGACGGCTTCGACAACAACCCACTGCTGGATGCCGTGCGCGCCATCGCCGAAGAAGAAGGCGCGATCGTGGTGCCGGTCTGCAACAAAATCGAAGCGGAAATCGCCGAACTCGATGATGGCGAAGAGAAGGACATGTTCCTCGAAGCCTTGGGCCTCGAAGAACCCGGCCTGAACCGCGTGATCCGCGCCGGCTACGAAATGCTCCACCTGCAGACCTACTTCACCGCTGGCGTCGAAGAAGTCCGCGCCTGGACCGTAAAAGTCGGCGCCACCGCGCCACAGGCCGCAGGCGTCATCCACACCGACTTTGAAAAAGGTTTTATCCGCGCCGAAGTCATCGCCTATAACGATTTCATCCAATACAAGGGTGAAGCCGGCACTAAAGAAGCCGGCAAATGGCGCTTGGAAGGCAAGGAATACATCGTCAAAGACGGCGACGTCATGCATTTCCGCTTTAACGTCTAAGCAGCAATCAGAACCCAAGCGGTTCCTGATGGACACAAAACCCCTTGAGGATGACAACCTCAAGGGGTTTTATTTTTTCGGCCACCCCGATCAATCACGTTACGTTCGAGCGCCGTTGCAAAAGCGCCGGTGGGGGAATGCCATCCAACAAAGCGCTCAGGCACTGAGCGCTTCAGCCGCTACACCGCCAGGAAAGCAGGTAACGTAGGGCACATCATGGTTTGCCCGTGACGATTGGGAAGACCTGATCCGGCTTGTCCAAAAGCGAGAAGAAGCGCGCCAGGTCAAGCATACTGCCGTCCACTTGCATATCCTCAGATGTCAGCAGCTCCTTGATTCCGGCTTGCTGGGTGATGATTTTCACCAACAGCGCCCGGGTCAGGGTTAGGGTCGCACTGGCGGCGCTTTCGACGGGTGCTTGATGCGCCTGCAGCACAGCATTCTCAATGCTCAGCACATAGTTTTCTTGCAGATCGCTAAAGGTGATATTCAAGCGTAAATCAACGCCCTCGGCTTTCGGGCCGTTAAGCGCGACTTGGAACATCTGCATAAATTGTGCACCGCTGGTTTGCTCTAGCAGGTCACCGGCGGCCGCCACATCCACCCCAAACTCCGGCGCCCCGTGGCGCAACTCAAAAGCGGCGGTCAAATAAGCATTACGCCAAGCCGACGACTCGGCACGGTAACCCAGCTGATCATAACTGCGCGCCAACAGTGCCTTGGCCTGAGCATTTTTCGGTTCGGCCGAAACCAACTGGTTGAGCACTTCGGCCAACCAGCGGTACTCGCCCTTGTCGAAAGACACCTGGGCCTTTTCTAAGATCGCCGCACTGCCCCCCATGTATTCGACATACTGCTTAGCGCCTTCCAGACGCGGCAGCGGATCAAGGTTGGCTGGGTTAGCGTCGTACCAGCCAAAGTACATTTGGTACACGCCTTTCACGTTGTGCTTGAGCGTGCCGTAGTAGCCACGGTTCCAGTAATGCGTTTGCAGCGACTTAGGCAGCGTCAGCTGTTCGGCGATCTCGCGTGGGCCATAACCCTGGTTGGCCAGACGCAGCGTCTGATCATGGATATAGCTGAAGGTGTCACGTTGTTCGCGCATCAGTGCATCAATGCGCTCCTGCCCCCAGACCGGCCAGTGGTGGCTGAAGAACATCACTTCAGCTTGCGTATTGTCTTGTCGGCTAGCGTCGATATACCCGGCCCAGAGCCGTGCATCACGAACCTTGGCACCGCGCAGCGTATACAGGTTATGCAGGGTGCGGCTGAGTATCTCAGCGCCACCAAACGCCTTGTGCGCAGGCAGATAGAACGTCATCTCGGCCGGTGCTTCGGCACCAGGGGTGTACTGGAAGATGAAATCAACCCCATCAATGGCCACGGCCTGCGGCGTACTGTCGATCAAGTCCGTGGGCTGCAGAATGCCCACTGTGCCCATGGCGGGTTCCTTACCCAAACCATTGTCGACTTTGCCCCGCTCACTGCGCGGCAGATCGCGGCCATACATATAGATCGCTCGGCGGCCCATCGCCGGACCAGCCAGTACGTTCTCGCTGGTGGCCTCCTCCATAAAGCCTTGTGGCGCGTACACCCGCACTTTACCGCTGGCCACATCAGCCGCCGAGGCTACCGCCAGCGCGCCGCCGAAGTGATCGACATGGCTGTGGGTGAAAATCACCGCCACTACGGGTTTGTCGCCTAAGGTCTTGCGGGCAAAGGCCATGGCGCGGCTGGCCGTTTCTACCGTGGTCAGCGGGTCAACGACGATCCAGCCGTTCTTGCTATCGATCAGGCTCATCACTGCCAGGTCATAGCCGCGCAGCTGATACACGCCCTCAGTGACTTTGTACAAGCCATGGTGGTTATTCAGCTGCGCTTGGCGCCACAGGCTTGGGTTGACGCTGCCGGGCGCGGCCCCCTGGATAAAGCGATAGGCATCCTGATCGAACAACACCCGACCATTAGCACCAGCAATGCTAAGGGAGTCTTCGCGCGCAATAAGACCGCGCTCGGCCTCCTGCAGGTCGAGCCCGTCATCGGCTGGCAGGCTCTTGGCGGTCTCTGCTTGCGCGGCCAATGTAGCGCTGGTCGGCGCGGTAAAGCCTGCGGCATCAGCATCGTCACTGCGCGGCACCTGCTGGTCACAACCAGCCAGCAAGGAAACACACAACAACGTCAGAACAAAAGGTACTCGCATGGTCATGGCTAAATCCTAAATTCGTTAAGGGTAAAACGATCTTGTTCTGCTCGCCGCCTGCGCTCATCACCCTGACCTTAGTGCCTACGTGCTGGCTCGGCATGACAGCACTCGCAAAAAACATGCATACAGTTATGCCAAGCCTTGTGTAATCATTCAAATGCATTAAACTTATTTAATTCATGCGAGATACGCATAATGGACTTACGACAGTTTAGTCACTTGGCGGCCCTGGCCGATCACCGCAACTTTGTTCGGGCAGCGGCTGCCGTCAACCTGAGTCAGCCGGCACTCAGCCGCAGCATCCAAACCCTGGAGCGCGATCTTGGTTGCACCCTCGTGGAGCGCAGCAGCCGCGAGTTTTGTCTCACCGCGCAAGGCCAGCTGGTGCTGACTCATGCGCGTCGTCTGCTCGCCGGCAGCCAGGCACTGCTCAACGAACTGGAGCAATACAACGGCCTTACCTGTGGTGAACTGCATTTCGGCAGCGGCCCTTACCCTGCGCAAGTCTTGGTGCCAGAGGCCTTAGCCACGTTCATCAGCCGCTATCCGGCG
Source organism: Pseudomonas sp. TMP9 (assembly GCF_037943105.1). Taxonomy (NCBI): domain Bacteria; kingdom Pseudomonadati; phylum Pseudomonadota; class Gammaproteobacteria; order Pseudomonadales; family Pseudomonadaceae; genus Pseudomonas; species Pseudomonas vesperimontis. Next base: position 960,208 of record NZ_CP149803.1, on the reverse strand, counting down.
ATCCGTATTCGCCTCCAGCAGGCAGACTGGCGACAATTGGGAGACTTACTCAACGAGCAGCAAATTGAGTTTTTGGTGGCTGATTCGCGCGACTTCGTCACGGACGCCAAGTGTCAGGTACAACTACTGCGACCACGCCACGGCCGGTTCTTCTGTCGACGTGACCACCCGTTGGCCTCGCGCAAGGGCCTCAAACTCAGCGCCCTCCTCGACTTCCCGATAGTCGCCACGCGCCTACCGCCGCGTATTAGCAAAACCCTTGCGGATGTTCAGGGCGTCGAAGACTTTGCCATCAGTGTGGAGTGCGTCCAGTTCGACGCCGTCTACCGTGTGGTCAGGCGCTCGGATGCAATCGGCATCGCAACCATGGAGGCCTTGAGTGACCTGGTGCAACAGGGCGCAATCAGCCTGCTGGACTTTATCGACGTGTCAGCCGATGACCTCGGCTTAAATGTTCACTATGGCGTGGTCAGCCGGGCGGGCCACTCGCTGACGCCGGCAGCCCAAGCGATGATCGCCGACCTGGTGGCCGTCGATCAGCAACTGCAAAACTAAAACTAAGCCCGCCCAAGCGCTTGCAGACACATCTGCGGCTCACCCGGTACGGACTCGCCTTCGGTCAACGGCTGCACCACATCAAGCAGAATATCCAGCTTACCCGCCGCCAGTTCCGGCAAGACCGCACGCCGGCGCGCCAATAACCGACTCCACCCTTATCAGCATCTGCAGCATGCTACGGCACAAACTGCTGGCCAGCGGTTTGGAGCAGGACCCTATTCTCGCGGTAAACCTCGCGCATCCGACCCCGCTGAATGTGCAAACTCACGGACAGGCCTTCCGGGTGCCGATGCGCTGGGAATAACCTCAGCATACGACCCACCTTAACCCGCAACTGTTCGTTCAACCGCTTACGCCGGGCAACCATCAGTTGCAACACGCAGCAGAAAAACTCAGCCACGCCTACCTGCGCTGGTTTGGTTGCGCCCCGGGCTGTATCGAGTAAGCCTGCAGTTGCCCCAACAAGGCAGAAACGCCGCCACCGGGTTCAGGAAACGCAGAAGCCCCCTGTTCATTTACACGAACCGAGCCTGTGACCGGAACGCGTGAAGTGGCCATGCACACCAGACGTAGGTTGGATATGGCCTAGGCCAGTCTGGGCCGTCCACAGTCAGTGCCATGGGCCCCAGGGAAAATGCTGTTGCATCCCCGCTAAATCGCAAGTACGTACCAAACTAGACACCCAAGCACGCACCAAAGAAAGCGTAACGTGAGCCGGTACCCAAGCTGAGCAGCCTGCACACGGACTCTGCCACCTAACGTGTAAGCACTTGATCGCGCGCAGAAATTTTCTATCACCTAGGGTTGACAGCCACAACCAAGACGCGAATAATGCGCGCCACTCGGCTACGTAGCTCAGCTGGTTAGAGCATAGCATTCATAATGCTGGGGTCCGGGGTTCAAGTCCCTGCGTAGCCACCAAAACACTGTTTCTACCTGTCTACGACAGTCTACGAAACACCCCAAGAAGCCCGCCCCGTGCGGGCTTTCTTATATCTGGCTGTTCATCCCTGTCTACCCCTAGCACTTCCCGCCGTGTATCCCTTGTGTATGCTTCAACAACGTTGAACTGAGGGCATACATACAATTTAGCGCACAGAAATCAAGCCTCCCGTGTCAGGTACAGCCCTTGCGGGGTTAGAGCCTGACGCCGAGTAATAACGCGAGCTAGACGTCTATGGCCGTACTTGCGGCGGGCAAAAATCGTGGCAATAGCGCCAGAGAAACCGGACTGCAAAACACGGCTGAGCGTTTGGCGCCTTACTCTGCCGCTCGACGATTGATGGCCACACCTCGTGTGCCTAACAACAACCCAGCAAAGATCAGCACAGCGCCAAACCAGTGGTAGCTTTGCAAGCCCTCCCCCAGCAGCAGCCAACCCAGCACGGCGGTAAACACCGGCATAAGGTAGTTGGAGAGGGCCGCCTTTGAAGCGCCCAGCACGCGGATGGCGTGGTTCCAGGCGAGGTAGGCCAGCAGTGAGGCGAAGATAGCGGTGTAGCCGATGGCAGCCAGATTTTGCGGCGTGAGGCTGAGGCGTGCCCCTTGAGCCAGTTCATACAGGTAAAACGGCAGAATCAGCGGTACGCCCAACAACATCAGTACGCCCAGTAGCGCCAGCGGTGGAATCGGCAGCAGGAAGCTGGCCCAGCGCCTGAGCAGCAATGAATAGAGCGCCCAATCTGCCACCGCTATCAGCATGATCAGATCGCCCTTATTGAATGCCAGGCCGCTAAAGCTAGCCCAGCTGCCTTGACTGATCAGCACCAGCAAACCGCACGCGGCCACGGCCATGCCCCACCACGCGCGGCGCTGCGGCCACTCGCCAAGCAGTAAACCCGCGCCAATAAAGGTCATCAGCGGCAGGCAGGTATTGACCAGGGTGATGTTAATAGCCGCCGTGGTTTGCGCGGCAGCGTAGAGCAGGCTGTTGTAACTGGCGATACCGATGCCGGCGAGCACCAGCAAACGCCAGCCGGCTGCATGCAATTCGTTGCGATGGCGCCACAGTGGCTTGGCCACGAACGGCAGCAGCAGGGTCAGGGCCAGGCTCCAGCGCCAGAATGACAACGCAAAGGGCGGGATTTCACCGACAAACGCCCGCGCCACCAAGGCATTACCAGACCAGCAAAGCGTTGCCAGCAGCAGCCCAAAAACCGCGTAGCGGGTTGAGGTATACATGACTCAGCGCGGGCCGAGCGGGCGCAGGCGATAGTGCGTTGGCAGTTGATCGATGCTGCTGATGCCAACATTGAGGTTCTTCCAACGGCCATCTTTGATGCCATAGATGCAGCCGTGGACGGACAACGGCTGACCGCGATGCCACGCGTTCTGCACGATGCTGGTGTGGCTGACGTTAGCCACTTGCTGAATGACATTGAGTTCACACAGGCGATCAACTTGCGCCTCATCGCTGGGCAATTGCGCGAGATGCTCGCGTTGCTCGTAATAGAGGTCACGGATGCTGCGCAGCCAACCGTCGATAAGCCCTAACTGTGTGTCTTGCATGGCGGCGCGCACGCCGCCACAGCCATAGTGGCCAGTGACGAGGATGTGTTTAACCTTGAGCACATCGACCGCGTACTGGATTACCGATAGGCAATTGAGGTCGGTGTGCAACACCACATTGGCCACGTTGCGGTGTACAAACAGGTCGCCCGGCAGCAGGCCGACAATCTCGTTGGCCGGCACGCGGGCATCGGAACAGCCGATCCACAAGTATTCCGGCACCTGCTGCATAGCCAGCTTGGCGAAGAACTCTGGATCTTCCTCTTTGATCGCCTCGGCCCAGCGCGCGTTGTTATCGAAGAGGTGTTGGAGATCGCTCATGGTTCATTCCCTGGTTCGTCGGTGCGCACCATAGGAGTGCTGCGGGCTTTTGACAAGCGCGCACGCCTTGGCGTCACAGCGGCGTTACTCAGGTGCGACGACGGCGCAACAGCCAGATGATCAGCAACACACCCGCCAACAGCAACGCACTCACGCCCCATTGCAGGGCTCCAGCATAGCGATAGAGGTCGGCCGGGTGCAGGCTGGGCGCACGCAGCATGCGCTGTTCAGCTGCTGCACCTTGCGTGGGGATGTCGGCCAGGCCGTCGCCATCCACGTCCGGCAAACTGCGAACATGGTCGAGCAGACCTTGCCATTCCTTGTATTCCTGCACGCCGGGTTGCTGCGGATCCGCATCAATGATGGCGTCTTTAATCGCTGTCAGCGGCTGGCCTTGAGCATTTTTCGGCTGCACGCTGAGCAAGCCCTTAGTCAGGTCGCTGACCAGCCAGGTAAAACTGCCCACGTAGCTGGTGGCGCCAATGCTGTAGAGGCGCTGATCGGCTAAATCCAGCGCGGTATAACCGTTGAGCGGATCACCCAACTCAATCCGGCTGACCCGGTCAAACGGCACGCGCCAGGGGTTGTAGCTAAAGCGCAGGCCCGACACCCGTGGGTAATAGCTTTGGCTTTCGCGCAGTTGATAGGCCAGCAGCAACACCTCCAACATGTTATTCAATTCCTGCCCGGTGACATAGACCTTGATCAGCGGATATCCCGGCGCATCATCCAGTTCGCCCACGCCCAACGGGGCGATGCGAAACAGGTCGGACACCGCCTGCACGCCATGCCGGCCCTTGATCAGGTTGTCGCGGACAGTGCCGTTGCCGGTGAACGACACATCACTGCCCGTCGCGTGGCGCAGCGCATCGGTGACCAAATTGCCAAGAATCGGATCGTCATACGCGCGGGTCAGGGTTTTATCGACCTTGGCCAGCGGCTGATCGAAGGTGTAGCCCTTGGGCGCCAACATCTGCGCGTTGACCACCTGTTTGAAGTCCTCGACCTGAGCGGTAATGGCAACGCTGCCGGTAATCTGGTCATTGATCGGATGCAGTTGGTAGTCGACCACCTGCGGCTTGCCATCTGCCGGCAAGCGCATGCGCAGCTCGCCCAAGTGCTGGATCTCGGAGCCGGCCTGCATCACTGGCGTACGGCCATTGACCAGCAGCGGCTGCGCCAGTGCGGTATGCGAATGACCGCCGACCACGATATCGATGCCCGGCACCTGCTCAACCAGCTCAACTTCTTCGCCGCGCCAGCTGCCATCGGCCTGCTGCACCACGCCCATGTGCGAAAGCAGAATCACCACCTCAGCGCCCTCCTCGCGCAGCTTGGCAACCATCGCCTGGGCGGTGACGACCGGATCGGCAAAGGTCGCCGGTTTAATCATCGGGCTGACGGCGACGGCGTTGTTACCCAGCAGGCCGAACAGACCAAAGCGGATGCCGCCCTTGTCGATCAGCGTGTACGGCGCAATGCGCCCCGCGTCATAGTGTGCCTGCAGGCTGTCATCTTCTTTGCGCGCGGGGTCGAAGCCTAAGTTGCTCGACAGCAGCGGTATCAGCCCATCGCCCTTGATTTTAAACGCTGAGCTGATCATCGCGGCCAAGCCGGCGGGGCGAAAATCAAATTCATGATTGCCCAGAGTCGCGGCGTCGTAACCCAGTTCGGTCATTAACCGCAGCTCGCCGCCGGTTTCACGGGTGACGGTGTGAAACAGCGTGCCCATGCTGAAATCACCACCATCGAGCAGCAACACTGGCTGTTCGCCGGCAGCCGCACGGCGCTGCTCAAGCAGCGTGGCCAGGCGTGCGACACCGCCCACGGTGTCATCATCGCCCGTGGTTGCGGGGGTGTATTCATTATTGGGGCCGAAGCCAAGTAGGCGCGACTGCCAATCGTTGGTGTGCAGGATGGTGAAGTTGCGCTCGGCGCCAAACGCCTGAACGGCGGTGGCGAGGCAAAACAGCGCGAGCACAGAGGCAGACAGTCGCATGGTAAATCCTTAGACCGGTAGGCCAGACGCAGCTGGCGCGGCTGGCAGTAGCAAGGAGTATGCGACAAGCCCTGAGCAAGGTCAGCGGCGAAAAGCGCCGCGCGCGGTAGCCAATGGTGTCAACGTGCTTACCCGCCAGGCCTAATCAAACAGCGGGCAGACCATCACCAGTGCATCCTCACGCCCCCCCACTGCGGGGTAGTAATCACGACGTCGACCGACTTCGTTAAAACCGTAGCGTTCGTACAGGCGATAAGCGACCTGATTGCTGGCACGCACTTCGAGAAAACAGTCATTGGCGCCCTGGGCCTGAGCCTGCTGCATCAGGTGTTCGAGTAATTTAAGGCCCAAACCGCGCCCCTGGCTTTCGGCCTTGACGGTGATATTGAGCAGGTGCGCTTCATCCATGATGATCTGGATCACACCGTGCCCCACCTGCTGCTGGCCTTCAAACATCACCCAGCAGTTATAAGACGTCAGGCTGTCGGTGAAGATGCCGCGCGTCCAAGGGTGGCTGAAGGCGGCGTATTCGATTTTCAGCACCGCATCGATATCTGCCGCCGTCATTGGACGAAAGCTGATGGCATCACTCATTCAATTGGCTCAACACAGGTAAAGGTCATGGCCCGCAGGCCGGAAAAGCGTTTCACGCCGGGTTTAGCCAGCGTTGGCGCACGCGGCGCATGGCGTGCCATAGCTCGCGCTTGCGCTCGGGCTCATCCATCAACAGCTCAAGCCCCGGTAACGCCCAGGCAGCGCCCAGCCCTTCGATCTGCAACTCGCGGTTGTAGGCATCAGCCTCTGCCTCGCCGGCAAAGCGAATCGCCGGCAAGCCGATAAGCCACAAGCAACTGCAAGGCGCCTGCTCTTCTAGGCGTGCGCCAACAAAACTCTGCACAAACTCCAACGCCGCATCAGGGCCTTGCTCAATTTGCCCGCGCGCCAGCAGCGGCCAGCGCACCGGCTCACCAATAAGCTGCGGGCTGTCCGGTAAACCGGCTGCACGCAGTAAGTCTTTGAGCAGCAAGTAGGCCGGGTCACGGCCTTGCAGCGGCTCGCCAGTGGGCAACTCAACCAGCACCGCACAGGCGCCGGCGCGCAGTAATTGCAGGGCAAAACGCGGCGGCATTGCAGCCGCAGCCTTAGCACCGGCTTCATCAGAAGCCTCAACGGGTGAGCGATTAGCCTTGCGCGGTGAGGCCACCGGGCGTGGCACTTCAATTTTTGCCCGTACTGCAGGTGCCTCAGCGGCGGGTGACACAAGCGCTGGCTCAGCGTTAGCCACGCGCACCGTTGCTGGTGGCGTAGAACGCACCTCAGGCTCAAGCTGCGCCAGCGGCTGCAATAACTCCGGCCGTGAGGGCGCGGCAAAAGGCAGCTCCACCCGCGGCAGCCAACTGGCCACCTGCATGGCGCTCAGGTACGCACGGCGACGAAGCTCTGCAATCAAACGTCAGCCGCCTGCGGGTGAGCTTTGCGCCCGTCCTGCATCAGGTTCAGCGCATTGATATACGCCTTGGCCGAGGCCACCAAAATATCAGTGTCGGCGCCATTGCCATTGACGATACGTCCGCCCTTCTCCAAGCGCACGGTGACTTCACCTTGGGAGTCGGTGCCCTCGGTGATGGCATTGACCGAGTAAAGTTGAAGGTTGGCGGTTGAATGGGCAATCGACTCGATGGCCTTAAAAGTAGCATCCACCGGCCCTGAACCTTGCGCATTGCCGCCGTGCTCGACGCCATCAACGCTGACCACAACTTGCGCATGCGGCACTTCACCGGTTTTGCTGGCCACATCCAAGGTCACCAGCTTGAAGTGTTCCGGGGCTTCTTCACTGAGGGTGTCGGAGACGAGCGCTTGCAGGTCTTCATCAAAAATTTCGTGCTTTTTATCTGCCAGGTCTTTGAAGCGGGCAAACGCGGCGTTCAGTTCAGCCTCGCCAGCCAGAGCGATGCCCAGCTCATCCAAGCGCGAGCGGAAGGCATTACGTCCGCTCAACTTACCCAGCGTGAGTTTATTGGTGTGCCAGCCGACCGACTGCGCGGACATGATTTCGTAGGTTTCGCGGTGCTTGAGCACGCCATCCTGGTGAATGCCCGACTCGTGGGCAAAGGCGTTGGCGCCGACGATGGCCTTGTTCGGCTGCACCGGAAAACCGGTGATGCCAGACACCATGCGCGAAATGCTGAGAATGTGCGGGGTATCGATACGGGTGTGCACGCCGAGCAAATCCTCGCGGGTTTTGATCGCCATGACGATCTCTTCCAGCGCGGCGTTACCGGCGCGCTCACCCAGACCATTAATGGTGCACTCCACTTGGCGAGCACCGGCGACCACAGCGGCCAGTGAGTTGGCCACCGCCAGGCCTAGGTCGTTGTGGCAATGCACGGAGAACACGGCTTTATCGGCGTTGGGCACGCGGTTGAGCAGCTGACGAATCATCTCAGCGTACTGGTGCGGAATGGCGTAACCGACGGTGTCCGGGATGTTGATGGTGCGCGCACCCGCGTCGATAGCGGCCTCGATAATGCGGCAGAGGAAGTCGATTTCTGAACGCCCTGCGTCCTCGCAAGAGAACTCCACATCGCTGCACAGGTTGCGCGCACGCTTGATCGCATGCACGGCCTGCGCCACCACCTGGTCGGGTTGCATGCGCAGCTTGTGCTGCATATGGATGGGACTGGTGGCGATAAAGGTGTGAATACGCCCACTGTTGGCCCCTTTAAGGGCTTCAGCAGCGCGGTCGATATCGGCGTCCAGCGCACGCGACAGGCTGCACACGGTGCTGTCTTTGATGCTGTCGGCAATTGCTTTGACCGCCGCAAAGTCGCCAGGGCTGGCGATGGCAAAGCCGGCTTCGATGACATCAACCTTGAGCCGCTCCAGCGCTTTGGCAATACGCAGCTTTTCCTCACCGGTCATCGACGCGCCGGGGCTCTGCTCGCCGTCACGCAGGGTGGTGTCAAAAATAATGACGCGGTCGTTGCTGCTCATGCTGATGTCCTCACGGAGTCGCCGTTGCACGCACCCAACGTTGCGGCGCGTGTCGATAAGGGTTGATTGTCGCGTGAAACGCCGCGGGCGGGAAGCGCGGCGCGCACCTGAGCGGTGCGACTGAAGATTCCCTGTCCATTCCGCCTTGTAGCCCGGATGAAATCCGGGGAACGCCTGCGCTCGCACAACCATCCCGGATTTCATCCGGGCTACGCGTTAAGTGATCGCCAGAAAGCAAAACGCCCACCAAGATGGCGGGCGTGTGCATGACTACCGCGTTATAGCCTTTGTGCACACTTCTGCCTTGTAGCCCGGATGCAATCCGGGAAACGCCTGCACCCGCACAACCATCCCGGATTTTATCCGGGCTACGCGTTGAGTGATCGCCAGAAAGTAAAACGCCCACCAAAGTGGCGGGCGTTGAGCGTTTTGACCTAGCTAGGCGCAGCCAATCAGAGGGCTTGATCCCAAGGACGGTCGCCGTTGGCGTCCTTAATCCGGGTGGGCAGGCCCATGGCATCGAGCAGCTTGAGGAACGGCGCAGCCGGCAGTTCTTCAACATTGGCCATGCGCGCCACATCCCAGTCACCCCGCGCGACCAGCAGCGCAGCGGCAACGGGTGGCACGCCAGCGGTGTAGGAAATACCTTGGCTGTCGGTCTCGACATAGGCGTCTTTGTGGTCGGCGACGTTGTAGATAAACAGCTCAACCGGCTGACCGTCTTTAGTACCTTTGACCAGGTCACCAATGCAGGTCTTACCGCTGTAACCCGGCGCCAGCGAGGACGGATCGGGCAGCACGGCCTTGACCACTTTCAACGGTACAACCTCAAGACCTTCAGCGGTTTTTACCGGCTGTTCGGACAGCAAGCCGAGGCTGTTAAGTACGGTAAACACGTTGATGTAGTGCTCACCGAAGCTCATCCAGAAGCGCACGTTCGGCACGTTCAGGTGCTTGGACAGGGAATGCACTTCGTCATGCCCGGTCAGGTACAGATTCTGTTCACCGACTACCGGCAGATCGTCAGTGCGTTTGACTTCAAACATGCTGTTGCCGGTCCACTGGCTGTTCTGCCAGCTCCAGACTTGGCCGGTAAACTCACGGAAATTAATTTCCGGGTCGAAATTGGTGGCGAAATACTTGCCGTGGGAACCAGCGTTGACGTCGAGGATGTCGATCGACTCGATACTGTCAAAATACTGCTGTTGCGCCAGTGCGGCGTAGGCATTGACCACACCCGGATCGAAACCGACACCGAGGATGGCAGTCACACCTTTATCCTGGCATTCGGCCAGGTGCTTCCACTCATAGTTAGCGTACCAAGGCGGCGTTTCGCAGACCTTACCGGGCTCTTCGTGGATGGCGGTATCCAAATAAGCTGCGCCGGTATCCATGCAGGCGCGCAGCACCGACATATTAAGGAAGGCCGAGCCGACATTAATGACGATCTGCGATTCGGTTTCGCGGATCAGTGCTTTGGTTGCTTCAATATCCAGCGCATTCAGGGCAAAGGCCTGGATTTCGGCCGGCTGCTTCAAGCTGCCTTTAGCCTTTACGCTGTCGATGATGGCCTGGCATTTGGAGATGTTGCGCGACGCGATGGCAATCCGACCGAGTTCGTCGTTGTGCTGCGCGCACTTGTGGGCCACCACCTTGGCGACACCTCCTGCACCAATGATAAGAACGTTCTTTTTCAATTTCTTTATCTCTCCTTTAACCGCCAGTTGTCAGCTCGTAGGGTGGACGGCGCTTCATCCGTCCACCATTGCGATCGCAATGGTGGGCAAAAAGAGCGTTGCCCACCCTACCGGTCAGCTGAGGCTGGACAGGTAATCGTCAAAACCAAATTCGCGAACCACTTCGACGCTGCCGTCGAGTTGCTTCACCACGATGGACGGCATTTTCAGGCCGTTAAACCAGTTCTTTTTGACCATGGTGTACCCCGCGGCGTCGATAAACGACAGCCGATCGCCAATGGCCAGCGGACGTTCGAATTGGAATTCACCAAAAATATCGCCGGCCAGGCACGACTTGCCGCACACCATGTAGGTGTATTCGCCCGCGCAGGGCTCCATCTTGGCGTTGAGCCGGTAGATCAGCAGATCCAGCAGGTGCGCTTCGATTGAGCTGTCGACCACAGCCAAATGTTTGCCGTTGTAGAGGGTGTCGAGCACCGTGACTTCCAACGAGGAGCTCAGGGTAATCGCCGCCTCGCCTGGCTCCAGATAAACCTGCACACCGAAGCGCTCGGAGAAGGCCTTAAGCCGTGCGCAGAACTGATCGAGCGGATAGTCGTCGCCGGTAAAGTGAATGCCGCCACCCAGGCTTACCCACTCAACCTGCTCCAGCAAATGCCCGAAACGCTCTTCGATGGTGCCCAGCATCTCGTCGAACAGCTCAAAGCTGCCGTTCTCACAGTTGTTGTGGAACATAAAGCCGGAGACTTTATCCACCACTGTGGCGATTTTTTCCGGGTCCAATTCGCCCAGACGGCTGAATGGGCGCGCCGGGTCGGCCAGCAGGTAATCAGAGCTGCTCACCTGCGGGTTAACGCGCAAGCCGCGCACCTTATCGGCAGACACCTCAGCAAAGCGCTCGAGTTGGCCAATGGAGTTAAAAATGATTTTGTCGCTGTTGGCTAACATCTCCGGGATTTCGTCATCGGCCCAGGCCACGCTGTAGGCATGGGTTTCCCCGACGAACTTCTGCCGACCGAGCTTCAACTCGTAAAGCGAGGATGACGTGGTGCCGTCCATGTATTGCTGCATCAGGTCAAATACCGACCAAGTGGCAAAGCACTTCAGCGCCAACAACGCTTTAGCGCCGGACTGCTCGCGCACATAGGCGATCTTCTCCAGATTACCCAGCAGCTTTTGCTTATCGATGAGGTAGTACGGCGTCTTGATCATCTGAGTGCCCATGCCTAAGTACCTATGCAATGTCGGCTGGCCAGTCATCAGCAACGCTGAGCCGGCCCCAAAAAAGTGGAGGCGAATTGTGCCGATAACCGGCGCATATCGAAAGAGCAAGGGGGATATTTTGTCGCCGGGCTGACCACTAACAACCCCTATCGAAGTATTCGTCGCTTAAGCCATCGCGGCCAGCGCGTGAGCACGATGCTCATAAACGATGACAGGCATATGACAAACCTAGGCTTGCCGCAGCCGATAACTGACACTCAAGCCTTAGCCAGCCCATGCAGTACAATCGGCTTTTTTGCGAAAAAATCGCGCAGCGGATGCCCCAATGATTGACCCCAAGCGCGTATTGCGCGCCCTTGCTGAACACTGGACATTGCTGGAGCCGCTGTGTGAGCGCTTCGATGCGGGCACTTTGAGCCTGGTTGAACTGCGTAACCAGCTGGCCACGCAACTGCCCGAATGCACCGCAGTCGATATTACCGCCCTGCTCGACCAGTGGATTCGTCTGGATATCTTGGTGCCCGTGGCTAAGAGCCCAAACCGCTTCGAGCTGAATGCGCAGATCCACGACTTCCTCGCCTACCTGCGGCGCGAGCATCGCTTGGGTCTGTGCTTGGAAATTGAGGCCTATTTACGCCATCTCGAACGTTTGGCCGGTTATATCAAGAATGCGTTCGAGGTGCGCGACGCCGCTGACCTAGCGCGCCAGTTGCGCTTGCTCGACATGCGTGTGCGCGACGTATTGAAAAAGCTGGCCAACGACGAACAGGCGCTGGTGGCTGTGGCCGAACGCGCCAAGACCAGCGACCGGCAAATACCGCTGCGCCAGCGTTATGCCGAAGTGTTAGCCACCTGGGACGAATACGTTGAGCCGATGATCCAGCTGGTCGCCGCCGATGGTGCCTTCGAACAGGGCGTATACCGCGTCGAACATGTGCTGCTGCGCCTACTCAGCGAACAGCAACGCCTCGGCCAATTGGTCGATGATGACCTGCTGCTGCGCACCCACGCCCGCATTCTGGAAATGCAAACCACCGCCCAACTGACCCTGCGCCGCGCCCGCGAACTGCTGCTGCCACTGCGGGAAGAAGCCCGCCGACACAACGCCGTGACCCGTGGCGCGGCGCTAGCCTTGGCGGCCATCCGCCGCAAGGGTCTGGATGCGGTACCGCAGGCCTCCCTGCCGCTGTTCAGCCGCCCGCAAAGCACCTTTCTCGGTACCGCCTCGCAGGTTGAGGCCTATGTGTACGCCCTGGCTCGTTTCGAGCCCAAGCCGGCGCAGTTCCCCAAGGCCCACAGTAGCCGTAAAGGCAAAGCGCCGCGCGCGCCACGCACTGCACGCGAGATGATCGAGCGTTGCGAGCAAGCGCTGCCGCTGCCAGACCTGATGGTCTGGCTGCTGGAGCAGGAGCCCGAGGGTGCCACCGATGAATTGCTCTACTGGTTTTCGCGCCTGTCTCGCGATGGCCGCTTCCAGCGCGAACGTCTTGCGCGCCGCGACTACCTCACCCGCGAGCATCAGGTCAGCCTGAGTTCCTTTGCCCTGGTGGGCCGCCCCAATGCTTAAGCGTGGCGTAGGGCGGACAACGCCCTTTTTGTCCGCCTTGGTGCTTGCCGGGCGGTGGACGGATGAATCGTCGCCCACCCTACTCCAGCACACCGAATACTCAGGTGGAAAACGCTGCGGCGCCTTCCACACGACGACTGCCTGCGAGCATAACCTATGAATATCGATCTAAAAGAACTCACCCAGCTGGCGCCGATCTTCCGCGAGCTGTTTAAGGGCTACCACGTCAGCCGCCGTGACCCTGAGCTCTATGCCCAACTGTCCAACCTTCAGGACCAGTACCGTGCACTATTCAAGGCCCTGGGCTACGAGTTGACCTGCGACAGCCGCGGCTTCTATTACTTTGTGCCCGAGCAAATGGGTGCCCAAGTCAACAAGACCGCTCAGCGCCTGGCATTGTTCACCTTTATTTTGGTAGAGCACCTGGCTGATCAAGGCCGCGACCCGCTGGCCGTGCTCGATGGCGGCAGCCTCGGCCGTGACGAACTGCCGGCGCTGCTGGAAAAGTACCGCGATCTGTTTCTGCAGGCCGAAGTCACCAGCATTGAAGAACTGGAAGAGAAAGTGATGCGCCGCCTAAACCAGCTGGGTTTTGCATACGAGGACAACGGCATTTACCGTTTTCTCGCGCCCATGCACCGTTTCCTCGATGTGTGCCTGAGCGTGCAACAAAACCGCGACCTGGCCGCCACCCTGCACAGCAACCTACCGCTGCCAACACCGGTATTGCTCGACGATGAGCCCGAGGACGAGATCATCAGCCTCGCCGATGAGCCCGAAGAAGAAGCCCTGGCCCGCGCCATGGACGAAGAACGTAACGCCCAGGAGATCGACGCATGAGCCAGGAACGCTATGGCATACGCCGCTTCGCCCTATTGAATACCGCCGGCTACAGCCTCGGCGTGTTCCCGCTGGAACACCCATTGTCGGTGTACGGCGCCAACAACCTCGGTAAATCCGCCTCGATTAATGCCCTGCAATTTCCAATTCTGGCGCGTATGTCGGACATGAGTTTCGGCAAATACAGCCTGGAGCAGTCACGCAAGTTCTACTTCGCCAGCGACACCAGCTACATCTTGGTCGAGGTCATGCTGCCCCACGGCCCCCATGTAATCGGCGTGGCCGGGCGCGGGCCGGGCGGCGGCTTTGGTCACCAGTTCTTCGCCTATCAGGGCACCCTAGACTTGGCACACTACCAACACAACGGCGCCTGCCTGCGCCAACGCGAACTGTTTAACAACCTTGAGCGCGAAGGTATTAAAGCCTATGAACTGAAACCTGAAGAGCTGCGCCGCCTGCTGGTGGGCGGGCACACCTCGGTGCCTCTGAACCTGACCTTGATTCCGCTGCGCTCCACCAGCGAGCAGAGCCTGAAGACCTTCCGTGCGCTGTTTATTAACCTGCTGCACATGCGCGAAATCACCGCAGCCAAGCTTAAGCAGCTGTTCCTTGATGCCTTCGAGCACAGCCTGCGCTCGGGCAGTGTCGACTACATCGCCGCCACCGAAGAAGCCTTCCGCGACGTACGCCGCATGGAGCAGGATTACCAAGCGCTGGTCACCGCCGGCCCACAAATCGAAGCCCTCGCCGCTGGTGTCGCTCAGCGCGAATTGCTGCGCGGCAAGCTGCAGCGCATTTCACCGCTGCTCGACTCATTGCTGGGCAGTTGGCAAGACTATGCCGGCGCACGCCGCGAAGAACTGCTGATCCAAGCCGAGCATTACCAACGCCAGCAAGACGGCTTACAGCATGAGCAACGCGGCGGCACCCATGAACTGATGCGCAGGGAGCGCGAGATCAGTGACCTGCAGCGCTGGCTTGGCGAGTTGTCAGTGCTTGAAAACCGCTTCGCGTTGGTTGATGACGTTGGCATGCTCGAAACGCAATTGCTTGTTGCCAAAGACGCCCACGACGAATTGGCCGGCGCCCTGGCGCAGTCGCGGCAGTTCTCCTCTGAAGACTTAAATGAACGCCTAAGCGATTTGGAGAAACGCCTTAAATCGATAAAGCAGCAGCTTGAACACGCCGACAACAACAGCTACTCGCGCCTGCGTGAGGAATTTAGCCAGCAGGATGTCGACCGCCTGATGCGCCTGTTCAACGGCCAACTGTTTACTCTGCCGCTGAGTGAAAAAGGTATTCAGGTGGCTGAAGGCAATGCCTGGTTCAAATCCCTGGAAGCCATCCTCGACGGCTTCAAGGGTGAGCATTTCGAGGTGCCCGGCCTCTCCATCGACCTCTCAACTATCGAGCCGCCAGCCCTGCAAGCGCTGGCCGACCGCGCCGCACTGCGCGACCAGAAAGACCGCCTTGAGCGCGAATACAAACAACTAAAAACCCAGCAAGCAGTAGCTGCCGATCGCCATGCCAGCAAGGCGCAGGCTGAACAGTTTTACCAAGCGGTGCTGGATGCCCAAAAGGCACTGGAAGACTTCCGCCGCAGCCAGACCATGGCCGCTGAAGCGCCGCAGAAGCTTGAGCTGCTGACTCAGCTGGAAGCCGCCCAAGACGAGCTTAAGCGCGCCTCAGATGCCTTTGCCGAGCGCGTGCAGCAGTTCTCCGCAAAACTGCAACTGGTTAACCGTCAGCTGGCTGATCTGGAAGCGAAAGAGCGCACGCTAGAAGACGCGTTGCGCCGTCGCCAGTTGCTGCCGACTAATTTGCCTTTCGGTACGCCCTGCACTGATCCGATCGATGATTCGCTGGATAACCTGCTGCCACTGCTCAACGATTACCAAGATGCTTGGCAGGGCTTGCAGCGCATCGATGGGCAGATCGAGGCGCTATACGCCCAAGTGCGCCTTAAAGGTGTGGCCAAATTCGACAGCGAGGATGACGTTGAACGTCGCCTGCACCTATTGGTCAACGCCTACGCGCACCGTCAGGACGAAGCCCTTACCCTAACCAAAGCGCGACGCGCGGCGGTTACTGATATCGCCCGCACCCTGCGCAATATCCGCAGCGACTATGACAACCTGGAACACCAACTGGCCCTGTTTAATCGCGAGATCAACAAGCGTCAGGTTTCTAACCTAGAAAGCTTTCGCATCGTCCTCGCGCCAAACAAAGACGCCCTCAAGCACATCGACCAGATCATCCACAGCGCCGGTCAGTACGAGCAGGGCGAAACGCTGTCGGTATTCGACTTACAGCAAAGCAGCGCTCAGGACAGCAAGAACGAGGATGCCAAGGAATACCTGGCCCGCTTGGTCGCCGCCAACCATAACCAGCTTGGGCTGAAGGATTTGTTCGAACTGGCCTTTGAGATCACCAAAGTGCACGGCCAACCGGTGATCCACACCGACATTGATGGCGCCGCAAGCAACGGCACCACCATGACCATCAAAGCGCTGACCAACATGTACCTGTTGCTGCACCTTATGGACCGCGATCAGGCCGGCAAGGTGCGTTTGCCTTACTACCTGGACGAAGCGGCGGATATCGACGAGAAGAACCAGCAGGCGTTGATCGAAACCAGCCTGCAACTGGGCTTCGTGCCAATCCTGGCCTCGGTTAAACCGCAAGTATCAGCCCACGTAGCCATCGACCTAGAAGGCGGCAGCGGGCCGAATGGCATTTACATTGATGAAGCAGACTGGAAATATATTCAGCGGCGCGACAGTGCCAAGGCCAACGTCGACCCGTCGAGCGCAACAGCCGAACCCGCCTAAAGCCTAGCGTGAGCGGCGCAGGCGCGCATCGTCGATGCAACGCAGCATCCTGACGCCGCGTTAACCACCAATCGGATGCCCATCAGCACACCCAAAACCACAAGGGCCGCAAATGCGGCCCTTGTCGGTTATTGCTCCAGCGCAATCTTCGGCGCCCAGCGTAACCACTCCTCCTTCACCTCATCATGCAAGGCAAAGGTTTGCCCAGTCTGCGCTGGACCACCCATCTGCGGGTTATCCGGCGAGGCGAAGGCGATACCGCCCTCCAGTAAAGCCTCCAACGACTCAGTTCGAACTTTCACACCGCTAAATAACCCAGCATCCACACCGATGCCGCTGGCATTCCAGAAGCGACTCGCGCTGCGCACTAACGGCGCATAACGTGGCTCGATCAGAACATGTATCAGCACCCGATCCGATGTCGGGCCTAGCTCAAAATGAGTAACTTTACCCACCGGCACTTCACGGTAGCTGACCACCACACCCGGTTTGATTGAACCCCGGCGCGCGGCACTCAGCACCAAGCGCAACCCCTGTTCACGGGCGTTCTGCGTTGGGGCAGACTCAGCAGCAGTAAAGCTGGTTTGTACCGCGCCGGCTTTATTCGCGGGTCGCACCTCTAAGTATTGTCCGCTGACCAGAGTTTCCAAGTTAGCTGCACGGGTCAGACTGACCTCCGGCTTGACCACCCAGAACTGTGTGCCTGCACGGGCAATTTGTTTAGTGGCCTGGGTAACACGGGCATGCAGAATCACTGCCTGCAAATCATCCGTCAGCTCAATACGCTCGACCTTGCCAACATCCAGGCCTTTATAACGAATCGCCGTGCCCTCACTCAGGCCGTCCCCGCGGGGGACTCGTATGATCAAGGCAACACCTTTCTCAAGGGCGGTGTCCTGACTGCTATACAGGGCGAAACGCTGCACCCGTTTGCCACTCTTCGCGGCTTGCGGATTGGGGGTTTCAAACGCAATACCGCCTGCCAGCAACGTCTGCAACGACTCACTTTTAACCTCGACACCGGACAGCCCACCTTTCAAGGTAATACCGCTGGCATTCCAGAAACGCGTGCTGCTGTTAACCAGGTGCTCATACTCAGGTTCAATGTGTACGCCAAACGCTACTTGCTTGTTATCCCGTGACAGCTGGTAACTCTGCACCGAGCCAACTTTAAGTTGCTTGAACAGAATCGGGCTGCCAACTTCCAAAGAACCGCGCACGTCGCTAAACAGCACCAAGTGCAAGCCAGGGGATGCGAGATCAAGAGGCGGGGCCTTGGCTCTGGCGACAAAATCACGCTGTGGCGCTGCGCCCTGCTCACCCGGACGAATTGCAATGTAATTGCCTTTGACGAGCGCTTCGAGCCCGGTAATACCTGCCAAGGATATGGACGGTTTAACCATCCAGAAGTCAGTACCCTCGACCAGATAATCCTCGGTGCGCGGGTCGAGCATCAACTCAACCTGAGCGCCACTGAGATCATCATCAACCTTAAAGGTCTTCAGGTGGCCAACTTGAATGCCCTTGTACATGACAGGCGTACGCCCCGGCTCCAGCCCATCAAACTCATGCAGTTTCAGTGATACGCGAATGCCAGCCTGGGCACTGTCGAAATCCTCATAGAGACGAAATGGTAAGCTTGGGTCAGTCGGCGGACTGTCTTTGCGATGATCGGGAGTGGCGAAGGCAATCCCCCCCGCAACAATGCTCGCCAGCGACTCCGTACGCACCTTTATGCCTGAGAGCCCAGCGTCGATGGATACACCGCTGGCATTCCAGAAGCGCGTATGTTTGCGCACCAGAGGCGCAAACTCTGGCTGGATGAAAACTTTCACCTCGATGAGGTTCTGATCTTCAACCAAGGCATAACTCTTCACTCGCCCCACCTGAATTTGCTTGTAGAAAACCGGGCTGTCCCTATTCAACGAACCAAGCCGGTCAGCCTTGAGGGTGAGGTGCAAACCCGGCACCGTGTCAGCCAATGGCGGCGGCTCACTCAGCGCAGTGAATTCGCGCGTAGGCTCGCCATCACCGGGGCTGGCAGTAATGTAGTTACCCGAAACGAGGGTTTCTAGCCCGGTGATGCCGGCCAGCGAAACGCTCGGTTTAACCAACCAGAAACGGGTATTGGTACGCAGGTGCTGCTCAACGCGTTTGTCCATTTCAAGGGTCGCACGCACTCCACGCTGCTCGCCGCTGTCTTCCAACTGCAAAGCCGTGACCTTACCAATCGGCATGCCCTTGAAGATCACCTCAGTTTTGCCCGGCTGAATGCCATCGCCACTGTCGAACATCACCTGGATCTCGATACCGGCTTCGTTATAGGCACGCCAACCCAGCCAGCCGCCAATCAGCAGAGCAATGAGCGGCAAAACCCAAATAGCCGACCAGTTTGAAGCGGGGCGCGTCTTAGCAAGCGGCATATCATTCATGGGGGTCATCCGAATCCGTGTTATCCCAAATCAAGCGGGGGTCAAAAGTTAAAGCGGCCAACATGGTCAATACCACCACACTGGCAAAGGCCATAGCCCCGTAGCCAGGAACAATACTGGCTAAGCTGCCAAAATTGACAAGCGCCACCAAAATCGCGATGACGAAAATATCCAGCATCGACCAGCGCCCTATCCACTCGATAAAGCGATACATCAACACTCGCTGGCGCGGCGACATCGGTTGATGCCGCTGCACCGAATACAGCAACAAGGCGATCCCGATCAGCTTGAAGGTTGGCACTAGGATGCTGGCGACAAAGACCACCGCCGCAATGGGCAGCATGCCGTAATTCACCAATTCGATAACACCCGACATGATCGTATCGGACTGTCCCTTACCCAGTGAGTTGACCGTCATGATGGGCAGCAGATTAGCCGGGATATACAGCACAGCGGCTGTCACCAGTAAAGCCCAGGTACGCGTCAAACTATTGGGTTGGCGCGCATGCACATGCCCACCACAACGCGAGCAAAACTGTTTGCCTTGCTCAGTCTGTATTGGGTTGAGCTGATGGCATTCGTGGCAAATCAGCAACCCAGCATCAATCGCCCGCATGCTCATCCTCCCCCGATAGAGCGTCCCAGATTTGATGCGGCGACATGGTCACCTCAAGCCAGACCTGAACCAGTAATAACGCAACAAAACACATTAGCCCGAGACCAATACTCAGCTCAGCAAGATCGACCAACTTCACAATGGCCACCAGAATGCCCATCAGGTAAACCTCGAGCATGCCCCACTCGCGCATATGGTGATAAATGCGATAGAGCAATAAACCATAGCTGCGCCCAATATCCAGGCGGATGCTCAACAGCACCGCAAACTGGCAGAGTAGCTTGAGCAGCGGCACAGCCATACTGCAGAGGAAAACCACCACAGCAACGCTTTGCATACCGTTGTTATAAAGGCCGAGAACGCCGCTCCAAACCGTGTCATTCGAAGCCTGCCCCAACAAGTTGAGTTGCATGATCGGCAGAAAATTAGCGGGGATATATAACAATAAGGCCGCAATCACCAACGCCATGCTTCGGCGTATAACCTGAGTACGCTGGGTGTATAACTCACACCCACAGCGTGGGCACTCAACTCGCTCACCAGCACAAGCCTGGGGCCTGCGCTGCAACAGATCGCACTCATGGCAGGCGATCAGGTTTTTAAGCTCATGCTCGGTAAATACCTGATCGCTCATAGAAAGAACTCTAATAAAAGTAAGCCTGCAAATAATCGCTACACTTAGCGCTGACGCCCTACGGGTCAACATTATGCATTTGTTTTTGCGTTAAACCGACTTTCGGCCGCGCAAAGTAAAACCCCCGACCAGTTTCCTGATCGGGGGTTTTGGTATAGGTGCTTGACGATGACCTACTCTCACATGGGGAAACCCCACACTACCATCGGCGATGCATCGTTTCACTACTGAGTTCGGGATGGGATCAGGTGGTTCCAATGCTCTATGGTCGTCAAGCGATTCAGCTGGAGTACCG
Organism: Pseudomonas sp. TMP9; assembly: GCF_037943105.1. Taxonomy (NCBI): domain Bacteria; kingdom Pseudomonadati; phylum Pseudomonadota; class Gammaproteobacteria; order Pseudomonadales; family Pseudomonadaceae; genus Pseudomonas; species Pseudomonas vesperimontis. The sequence continues at coordinate 939,692 of NZ_CP149803.1, read as the reverse complement.
TCGTTAGACGCTGCTCCGAATTAGGTATGTGATGTCTTTGGTTTGTAGTTGTGCAAATTTTCGGCTGTTGCAGTCTTCATAGAGACACGCAAACATCAAATTGTTTGGGTGTTATATGGTCAAGCCTCACGGGCAATTAGTATTGGTTAGCTCAACGCCTCACAGCGCTTACACACCCAACCTATCAACGTCGTAGTCTTCGACGGCCCTTTAGGGAACTCAAGGTTCCAGTGAGATCTCATCTCGAGGCAAGTTTCCCGCTTAGATGCTTTCAGCGGTTATCTTTTCCGAACATAGCTACCCGGCAATGCCACTGGCGTGACAACCGGAACACCAGAGGTTCGTCCACTCCGGTCCTCTCGTACTAGGAGCAGCCCCTCTCAAATCTCAAACGTCCACGGCAGATAGGGACCGAACTGTCTCACGACGTTCTAAACCCAGCTCGCGTACCACTTTAAATGGCGAACAGCCATACCCTTGGGACCGGCTTCAGCCCCAGGATGTGATGAGCCGACATCGAGGTGCCAAACACCGCCGTCGATATGAACTCTTGGGCGGTATCAGCCTGTTATCCCCGGAGTACCTTTTATCCGTTGAGCGATGGCCCTTCCATACAGAACCACCGGATCACTAAGACCTACTTTCGTACCTGCTCGACGTGTCTGTCTCGCAGTCAAGCGCGCTTTTGCCTTTATACTCTACGACCGATTTCCGACCGGTCTGAGCGCACCTTCGTACTCCTCCGTTACTCTTTAGGAGGAGACCGCCCCAGTCAAACTACCCACCATACACTGTCCTCGATCCGGATAACGGACCAGAGTTAGAACCTCAAGGTTGCCAGGGTGGTATTTCAAGGTTGGCTCCACGCGAACTGGCGTCCACGCTTCAAAGCCTCCCACCTATCCTACACAAGCAAACTCAAAGTCCAGTGCAAAGCTATAGTAAAGGTTCACGGGGTCTTTCCGTCTAGCCGCGGATACACTGCATCTTCACAGCGATTTCAATTTCACTGAGTCTCGGGTGGAGACAGCGCCGCCATCGTTACGCCATTCGTGCAGGTCGGAACTTACCCGACAAGGAATTTCGCTACCTTAGGACCGTTATAGTTACGGCCGCCGTTTACCGGGGCTTCGATCAAGAGCTTCGCGTTAGCTAACCCCATCAATTAACCTTCCGGCACCGGGCAGGCGTCACACCCTATACGTCCACTTTCGTGTTTGCAGAGTGCTGTGTTTTTAATAAACAGTCGCAGCGGCCTGGTATCTTCGACCGGCATGGGCTTACGCAGTAAATGCTTCACCCTCACCGGCGCACCTTCTCCCGAAGTTACGGTGCCATTTTGCCTAGTTCCTTCACCCGAGTTCTCTCAAGCGCCTTGGTATTCTCTACCTAACCACCTGTGTCGGTTTGGGGTACGGTTCCTAATTACCTGAAGCTTAGAAGCTTTTCCTGGAAGCATGGCATCAACCACTTCGTCATCTAAAAGATAACTCGTCATCAGTTCTCGGCCTTGATCTCCCGGATTTACCTAAGAAATCAGCCTACCACCTTAAACACGGACAACCAACGCCGTGCTGGCCTAGCCTTCTCCGTCCCTCCATCGCAGTAATTAGAAGTACGGGAATATTAACCCGTTTCCCATCGATTACGCATTTCTGCCTCACCTTAGGGGCCGACTCACCCTGCGTCGATTAACGTTGCGCAGGAAACCTTGGTCTTTCGGCGTGGGAGTTTTTCACTCCCATTGTCGTTACTCATGTCAGCATTCGCACTTCTGATACCTCCAGCAAGCTTCTCAACTCACCTTCACAGGCTTACAGAACGCTCCTCTACCGCTCATCCTAAGATGAACCCGTAGCTTCGGTGTATGGTTTGAGCCCCGTTAAATCTTCCGCGCAGGCCGACTCGACTAGTGAGCTATTACGCTTTCTTTAAAGGGTGGCTGCTTCTAAGCCAACCTCCTAGCTGTCTAAGCCTTCCCACATCGTTTCCCACTTAACCATAACTTTGGGACCTTAGCTGACGGTCTGGGTTGTTTCCCTTTTCACGACGGACGTTAGCACCCGCCGTGTGTCTCCCGTGCTGACACTTGTTGGTATTCGGAGTTTGCATCGGTTTGGTAAATCGGGATGATCCCCTAGCCGAAACAGTGCTCTACCCCCAACAGTGATACACGAGGCGCTACCTAAATAGCTTTCGAGGAGAACCAGCTATCTCCGAGCTTGATTAGCCTTTCACTCCGATCCACAGGTCATCCGCTAACTTTTCAACGGTAGTCGGTTCGGTCCTCCAGTTAGTGTTACCCAACCTTCAACCTGCCCATGGATAGATCGCCCGGTTTCGGGTCTATACCCAGCGACTGTCGCCCTATTAAGACTCGCTTTCGCTACGCCTCCCCTATTCGGTTAAGCTCGCCACTGAATATAAGTCGCTGACCCATTATACAAAAGGTACGCAGTCACCCAACAAAGTGGGCTCCCACTGCTTGTACGCATACGGTTTCAGGATCTATTTCACTCCCCTCTCCGGGGTTCTTTTCGCCTTTCCCTCACGGTACTAGTTCACTATCGGTCAGTCAGTAGTATTTAGCCTTGGAGGATGGTCCCCCCATATTCAGACAAAGTTTCTCGTGCTCCGTCCTACTCGATTTCATTGATAAGAGAATTTCGTGTACGGGGCTATCACCCACTACGGCGGCACTTTCCAGAGCCTTCCACTATTCTCAAATCAACTTAAGGGCTAGTCCCCGTTCGCTCGCCACTACTAAGGGAATCTCGGTTGATTTCTATTCCTCAGGGTACTTAGATGTTTCAGTTCCCCTGGTTCGCCTTACACACCTATGTATTCAGTGTGTAATAACCAGCTTATGCTGGCTGGGTTCCCCCATTCAGAGATCTCCGGATCAAAGTCTGTTTGCCGACTCCCCGGAGCTTATCGCAGGCTACAACGTCTTTCATCGCCTCTGACTGCCAAGGCATCCACCGTATGCGCTTCTTCACTTGACCATATAACCCCAAGCAATCTGGTTATTGTCTCTAACGTGAAGACGACATTCGCCGAAAATTTGCAATTGAGAACTACAAATTTTACCTTGACCAAATTAATTACCAGTGAAAGTAATCAATCAGTCACTTCTATCACATACCCAAATTTTTAAAGAACGATTTTCTTACTGGTCAAAGACCAGAAATCAACATTCATCTGCTTTTTGCAGGAACGTTCATTTCTGAACTCTTACGGTGCTGTATATGGTGGAGCCAAGCGGGATCGAACCGCTGACCTCCTGCGTGCAAGGCAGGCGCTCTCCCAGCTGAGCTATGGCCCCATATTCGTACAAGGCCAAACCCACAACAATTGGTGGGTCTGGGCAGATTCGAACTGCCGACCTCACCCTTATCAGGGGTGCGCTCTAACCAACTGAGCTACAGACCCAATCGTCTTTTTCAATGAATCAAGCAATTCGTGTGGGAACTTATGAAGAAGCTGAAGTCTTCGATTAAGGAGGTGATCCAGCCGCAGGTTCCCCTACGGCTACCTTGTTACGACTTCACCCCAGTCATGAATCACACCGTGGTAACCGTCCCCCCGAAGGTTAGACTAGCTACTTCTGGTGCAACCCACTCCCATGGTGTGACGGGCGGTGTGTACAAGGCCCGGGAACGTATTCACCGTGACATTCTGATTCACGATTACTAGCGATTCCGACTTCACGCAGTCGAGTTGCAGACTGCGATCCGGACTACGATCGGTTTTATGGGATTAGCTCCACCTCGCGGCTTGGCAACCCTTTGTACCGACCATTGTAGCACGTGTGTAGCCCTGGCCGTAAGGGCCATGATGACTTGACGTCATCCCCACCTTCCTCCGGTTTGTCACCGGCAGTCTCCTTAGAGTTCCCACCATTACGTGCTGGTAACTAAGGACAAGGGTTGCGCTCGTTACGGGACTTAACCCAACATCTCACGACACGAGCTGACGACAGCCATGCAGCACCTGTGTCTGAGTTCCCGAAGGCACCAATCTATCTCTAGAAAGTTCTCAGCATGTCAAGGCCAGGTAAGGTTCTTCGCGTTGCTTCGAATTAAACCACATGCTCCACCGCTTGTGCGGGCCCCCGTCAATTCATTTGAGTTTTAACCTTGCGGCCGTACTCCCCAGGCGGTCAACTTAATGCGTTAGCTGCGCCACTAAGAGTTCAAGACTCCCAACGGCTAGTTGACATCGTTTACGGCGTGGACTACCAGGGTATCTAATCCTGTTTGCTCCCCACGCTTTCGCACCTCAGTGTCAGTACCAGTCCAGGTGGTCGCCTTCGCCACTGGTGTTCCTTCCTATATCTACGCATTTCACCGCTACACAGGAAATTCCACCACCCTCTACCGTACTCTAGCTCAGCAGTTTTGAAAGCAGTTCCCAGGTTGAGCCCGGGGATTTCACTTCCAACTTACTGAACCACCTACGCGCGCTTTACGCCCAGTAATTCCGATTAACGCTTGCACCCTTCGTATTACCGCGGCTGCTGGCACGAAGTTAGCCGGTGCTTATTCTGTCGGTAACGTCAAAGTAGCAACGTATTAAGTTACTACCCTTCCTCCCAACTTAAAGTGCTTTACAATCCGAAGACCTTCTTCACACACGCGGCATGGCTGGATCAGGCTTTCGCCCATTGTCCAATATTCCCCACTGCTGCCTCCCGTAGGAGTCTGGACCGTGTCTCAGTTCCAGTGTGACTGATCATCCTCTCAGACCAGTTACGGATCGTCGCCTTGGTGAGCCTTTACCCCACCAACTAGCTAATCCGACCTAGGCTCATCTAATGGCGCGAGGCCCGAAGGTCCCCCGCTTTCTCCCGTAGGACGTATGCGGTATTAGCGTCCGTTTCCGAACGTTATCCCCCACCACTAGGCAGATTCCTAGGCATTACTCACCCGTCCGCCGCTCTCAAGAGAAGCAAGCTTCTCTCTACCGCTCGACTTGCATGTGTTAGGCCTGCCGCCAGCGTTCAATCTGAGCCATGATCAAACTCTTCAGTTCAATACTGCTTGGGTTTTGAGAAAACCCTAAACTTAGCTCAGCAATCGTTGGTTACATCTTTGATTTCTCGCGGAGTAACTTGTGATGCTGATAATCTTGCGACTAGCAGTCTTACCTCACAAGCACCCACACGAATTGCTTGATTCAGTTGTTAAAGAGCGGGTGGTTGATTCTTTCGTCTCAACCGAGGCGCGCATTCTACAGCAGCCTCATCTTCCGTCAAGTGGTTTTTCGAAGTTCTTTCCGAAGAAGTTCTTTCTACTCAACAACTTGCATTAAACCTTGCTGACAATGGTTTCGATCGCTCAAAAACTCATGCCTGTACTAATAGTAAAACCCCCGACCAGTTTCCTGATCGGGGGTTTTGGTATAGGTGCTTGACGATGACCTACTCTCACATGGGGAAACCCCACACTACCATCGGCGATGCATCGTTTCACTACTGAGTTCGGGATGGGATCAGGTGGTTCCAATGCTCTATGGTCGTCAAGCGATTCAGCTGGAGTACCGTCGTTAGACGCTGCTCCGAATTAGGTATGTGATGTCTTTGGTTTGTAGTTGTGCAAATTTTCGGCTGTTGCAGTCTTCATAGAGACACGCAAACATCAAATTGTTTGGGTGTTATATGGTCAAGCCTCACGGGCAATTAGTATTGGTTAGCTCAACGCCTCACAGCGCTTACACACCCAACCTATCAACGTCGTAGTCTTCGACGGCCCTTTAGGGAACTCAAGGTTCCAGTGAGATCTCATCTCGAGGCAAGTTTCCCGCTTAGATGCTTTCAGCGGTTATCTTTTCCGAACATAGCTACCCGGCAATGCCACTGGCGTGACAACCGGAACACCAGAGGTTCGTCCACTCCGGTCCTCTCGTACTAGGAGCAGCCCCTCTCAAATCTCAAACGTCCACGGCAGATAGGGACCGAACTGTCTCACGACGTTCTAAACCCAGCTCGCGTACCACTTTAAATGGCGAACAGCCATACCCTTGGGACCGGCTTCAGCCCCAGGATGTGATGAGCCGACATCGAGGTGCCAAACACCGCCGTCGATATGAACTCTTGGGCGGTATCAGCCTGTTATCCCCGGAGTACCTTTTATCCGTTGAGCGATGGCCCTTCCATACAGAACCACCGGATCACTAAGACCTACTTTCGTACCTGCTCGACGTGTCTGTCTCGCAGTCAAGCGCGCTTTTGCCTTTATACTCTACGACCGATTTCCGACCGGTCTGAGCGCACCTTCGTACTCCTCCGTTACTCTTTAGGAGGAGACCGCCCCAGTCAAACTACCCACCATACACTGTCCTCGATCCGGATAACGGACCAGAGTTAGAACCTCAAGGTTGCCAGGGTGGTATTTCAAGGTTGGCTCCACGCGAACTGGCGTCCACGCTTCAAAGCCTCCCACCTATCCTACACAAGCAAACTCAAAGTCCAGTGCAAAGCTATAGTAAAGGTTCACGGGGTCTTTCCGTCTAGCCGCGGATACACTGCATCTTCACAGCGATTTCAATTTCACTGAGTCTCGGGTGGAGACAGCGCCGCCATCGTTACGCCATTCGTGCAGGTCGGAACTTACCCGACAAGGAATTTCGCTACCTTAGGACCGTTATAGTTACGGCCGCCGTTTACCGGGGCTTCGATCAAGAGCTTCGCGTTAGCTAACCCCATCAATTAACCTTCCGGCACCGGGCAGGCGTCACACCCTATACGTCCACTTTCGTGTTTGCAGAGTGCTGTGTTTTTAATAAACAGTCGCAGCGGCCTGGTATCTTCGACCGGCATGGGCTTACGCAGTAAATGCTTCACCCTCACCGGCGCACCTTCTCCCGAAGTTACGGTGCCATTTTGCCTAGTTCCTTCACCCGAGTTCTCTCAAGCGCCTTGGTATTCTCTACCTAACCACCTGTGTCGGTTTGGGGTACGGTTCCTAATTACCTGAAGCTTAGAAGCTTTTCCTGGAAGCATGGCATCAACCACTTCGTCATCTAAAAGATAACTCGTCATCAGTTCTCGGCCTTGATCTCCCGGATTTACCTAAGAAATCAGCCTACCACCTTAAACACGGACAACCAACGCCGTGCTGGCCTAGCCTTCTCCGTCCCTCCATCGCAGTAATTAGAAGTACGGGAATATTAACCCGTTTCCCATCGATTACGCATTTCTGCCTCACCTTAGGGGCCGACTCACCCTGCGTCGATTAACGTTGCGCAGGAAACCTTGGTCTTTCGGCGTGGGAGTTTTTCACTCCCATTGTCGTTACTCATGTCAGCATTCGCACTTCTGATACCTCCAGCAAGCTTCTCAACTCACCTTCACAGGCTTACAGAACGCTCCTCTACCGCTCATCCTAAGATGAACCCGTAGCTTCGGTGTATGGTTTGAGCCCCGTTAAATCTTCCGCGCAGGCCGACTCGACTAGTGAGCTATTACGCTTTCTTTAAAGGGTGGCTGCTTCTAAGCCAACCTCCTAGCTGTCTAAGCCTTCCCACATCGTTTCCCACTTAACCATAACTTTGGGACCTTAGCTGACGGTCTGGGTTGTTTCCCTTTTCACGACGGACGTTAGCACCCGCCGTGTGTCTCCCGTGCTGACACTTGTTGGTATTCGGAGTTTGCATCGGTTTGGTAAATCGGGATGATCCCCTAGCCGAAACAGTGCTCTACCCCCAACAGTGATACACGAGGCGCTACCTAAATAGCTTTCGAGGAGAACCAGCTATCTCCGAGCTTGATTAGCCTTTCACTCCGATCCACAGGTCATCCGCTAACTTTTCAACGGTAGTCGGTTCGGTCCTCCAGTTAGTGTTACCCAACCTTCAACCTGCCCATGGATAGATCGCCCGGTTTCGGGTCTATACCCAGCGACTGTCGCCCTATTAAGACTCGCTTTCGCTACGCCTCCCCTATTCGGTTAAGCTCGCCACTGAATATAAGTCGCTGACCCATTATACAAAAGGTACGCAGTCACCCAACAAAGTGGGCTCCCACTGCTTGTACGCATACGGTTTCAGGATCTATTTCACTCCCCTCTCCGGGGTTCTTTTCGCCTTTCCCTCACGGTACTAGTTCACTATCGGTCAGTCAGTAGTATTTAGCCTTGGAGGATGGTCCCCCCATATTCAGACAAAGTTTCTCGTGCTCCGTCCTACTCGATTTCATTGATAAGAGAATTTCGTGTACGGGGCTATCACCCACTACGGCGGCACTTTCCAGAGCCTTCCACTATTCTCAAATCAACTTAAGGGCTAGTCCCCGTTCGCTCGCCACTACTAAGGGAATCTCGGTTGATTTCTATTCCTCAGGGTACTTAGATGTTTCAGTTCCCCTGGTTCGCCTTACACACCTATGTATTCAGTGTGTAATAACCAGCTTATGCTGGCTGGGTTCCCCCATTCAGAGATCTCCGGATCAAAGTCTGTTTGCCGACTCCCCGGAGCTTATCGCAGGCTACAACGTCTTTCATCGCCTCTGACTGCCAAGGCATCCACCGTATGCGCTTCTTCACTTGACCATATAACCCCAAGCAATCTGGTTATTGCCTCTAACGTGAAGACGACATTCGCCGAAAATTTGCAATTGAGAACTACAAATTTTACCTTGACCAAATTAATTACCAGTGAAAGTAATCAATCAGTCACTTCTATCACATACCCAAATTTTTAAAGAACGATTTTCTTACTGGTCAAAGACCAGAAATCAACATTCATCTGCTTTTTGCAGGAACGTTCATTTCTGAACTCTTACGGTGCTGTATATGGTGGAGCCAAGCGGGATCGAACCGCTGACCTCCTGCGTGCAAGGCAGGCGCTCTCCCAGCTGAGCTATGGCCCCATATTCGTACAAGGCCAAACCCACAACAATTGGTGGGTCTGGGCAGATTCGAACTGCCGACCTCACCCTTATCAGGGGTGCGCTCTAACCAACTGAGCTACAGACCCAATCGTCTTTTTCAATGAATCAAGCAATTCGTGTGGGAACTTATGAAGAAGCTGAAGTCTTCGATTAAGGAGGTGATCCAGCCGCAGGTTCCCCTACGGCTACCTTGTTACGACTTCACCCCAGTCATGAATCACACCGTGGTAACCGTCCCCCCGAAGGTTAGACTAGCTACTTCTGGTGCAACCCACTCCCATGGTGTGACGGGCGGTGTGTACAAGGCCCGGGAACGTATTCACCGTGACATTCTGATTCACGATTACTAGCGATTCCGACTTCACGCAGTCGAGTTGCAGACTGCGATCCGGACTACGATCGGTTTTATGGGATTAGCTCCACCTCGCGGCTTGGCAACCCTTTGTACCGACCATTGTAGCACGTGTGTAGCCCTGGCCGTAAGGGCCATGATGACTTGACGTCATCCCCACCTTCCTCCGGTTTGTCACCGGCAGTCTCCTTAGAGTTCCCACCATTACGTGCTGGTAACTAAGGACAAGGGTTGCGCTCGTTACGGGACTTAACCCAACATCTCACGACACGAGCTGACGACAGCCATGCAGCACCTGTGTCTGAGTTCCCGAAGGCACCAATCTATCTCTAGAAAGTTCTCAGCATGTCAAGGCCAGGTAAGGTTCTTCGCGTTGCTTCGAATTAAACCACATGCTCCACCGCTTGTGCGGGCCCCCGTCAATTCATTTGAGTTTTAACCTTGCGGCCGTACTCCCCAGGCGGTCAACTTAATGCGTTAGCTGCGCCACTAAGAGTTCAAGACTCCCAACGGCTAGTTGACATCGTTTACGGCGTGGACTACCAGGGTATCTAATCCTGTTTGCTCCCCACGCTTTCGCACCTCAGTGTCAGTACCAGTCCAGGTGGTCGCCTTCGCCACTGGTGTTCCTTCCTATATCTACGCATTTCACCGCTACACAGGAAATTCCACCACCCTCTACCGTACTCTAGCTCAGCAGTTTTGAAAGCAGTTCCCAGGTTGAGCCCGGGGATTTCACTTCCAACTTACTGAACCACCTACGCGCGCTTTACGCCCAGTAATTCCGATTAACGCTTGCACCCTTCGTATTACCGCGGCTGCTGGCACGAAGTTAGCCGGTGCTTATTCTGTCGGTAACGTCAAAGTAGCAACGTATTAAGTTACTACCCTTCCTCCCAACTTAAAGTGCTTTACAATCCGAAGACCTTCTTCACACACGCGGCATGGCTGGATCAGGCTTTCGCCCATTGTCCAATATTCCCCACTGCTGCCTCCCGTAGGAGTCTGGACCGTGTCTCAGTTCCAGTGTGACTGATCATCCTCTCAGACCAGTTACGGATCGTCGCCTTGGTGAGCCTTTACCCCACCAACTAGCTAATCCGACCTAGGCTCATCTAATGGCGCGAGGCCCGAAGGTCCCCCGCTTTCTCCCGTAGGACGTATGCGGTATTAGCGTCCGTTTCCGAACGTTATCCCCCACCACTAGGCAGATTCCTAGGCATTACTCACCCGTCCGCCGCTCTCAAGAGAAGCAAGCTTCTCTCTACCGCTCGACTTGCATGTGTTAGGCCTGCCGCCAGCGTTCAATCTGAGCCATGATCAAACTCTTCAGTTCAATACTGCTTGGGTTTTGAGAAAACCCTAAACTTAGCTCAGCAATCGTTGGTTACATCTTTGATTTCTCGCGGAGTAACTTGTGATGCTGATAATCTTGCGACTAGCAGTCTTACCTCACAAGCACCCACACGAATTGCTTGATTCAGTTGTTAAAGAGCGGGTGGTTGATTCTTTCGTCTCAACCGAGGCGCGCATTCTACAGCAGCCTCATCTTCCGTCAAGTGGTTTTTCTATTTGAAGCTTGAAAATTTCTTTTCTACTTCAACCACTTGCGCATTCGTTCAGCCTTAAGCTTCTCGTTAGCGGGAGGCGAATAATACAGCGTTTAAACCCGCTGTCAACCGCCTCTTTTACCGCTTTCGATCTACTTGACCGAAGCCCTGGTCGGGCTAAACAACCACCCTTGCAGTGACGCGCATTCTACGCAGCTTTCGCTGCTTTGCAACCGTTATCCTAAACTAACTTATTGATTTATAAGGGGTTTAAGAAGCTGCATATGCCTTGAGAGCGCGAATTATAGGGGCAGCGCCCAGAAGGTCAATCGATTGTTGCACTTTTGCTTCAATCTCTTGCGCAGGACGCTGCTATCACCCCTTATTGCGCGTCGCCTGCAGAAACGACAAAGCCGTTGAAGCTGACGCTTCAACGGCTTTGTCGAACACCCTGAGGAGATATCAGGCGCTCTTGTTACGGCGCATATGCAGCAGGTACTGGATAGGACCTGAAGCAGCATAGGCCAGGAAGATGATAAGCAGCACACGAGGTGGATCGCTAAACACCACAGCAAACACTAGAACCACCGCGAGGATCGCCACGAAAGGTACGCGCCCCTTCAGGTCCAAATCCTTAAAGCTGTTGTACTTGATATTGCTGACCATCAGCATGCCAGCCGCCGCCACTAGGATTGCAACCGCAAAGGCCATATTCGATCCTTTGATACCGAAGTCACTGAATGCCCACACCGTACCCGCCACCACACCTGCTGCTGCAGGGCTGGCCAGACCAATAAAGAAGCGCTTATCGGTGCTACCGATTTGCGTATTGAAACGCGCTAAGCGTAACGCTGCGCCAGCCACGTAGATAAAAGCAACCATCCAGCCAACCTTACCCAGACTACCGAGCGCCCACTCAAACGCGAGCAATGCTGGCGCCACACCGAAGGCGACCATATCCGATAGCGAATCATACTCGGCGCCGAAGGCGCTCTGGGTATTGGTCAAGCGCGCCACGCGACCATCGAGCCCATCGAGGACCATGGCAACGAACACAGCAGCTGCAGCCACGTAAAAATTGCCGTTCATGGCGTTAATGATGGCGTAGAAACCGGCGAACAGATTAGCCGTAGTGAACAAGTTGGGTAGCAGGTAGATACCGCGATGACGGACCTTGCGCCCCTCGGCATCATGGCCTTCTTCTACATGCTCATCGATTGGCAGCAGACTCTCTGCTTCGCCGGTTGATTGGGGCTCATCTGGACGTTCATTCATGAACTACACCTTGCAGCGGACTTAGAAAATTTTGACAAGCACTGGCGATACGAATTCATATCAGCACTTAGCAACGCTCAGGCTTTATACCAGAAGCCTTGCAGCTCCATGAAAAAACGCGGCCATGGCCGCGTTTTTTCTTATCTCGACAGTGCTTTAGTTCTTCGCTTTGTCGACGATTTTATTGGCACCGATCCACGGCATCATAGAACGCAGTTGCTCACCTATGATTTCGATACCATGCGCAGCGTTATTGCGACGCTTAGCCGTCATCGAAGGATAGCCTGTGGCACCTTCGCTGATGAACATCTTGGCGTATTCGCCGTCCTGAATACGCTTCAGGGCGTTGCGCATGGCCTGACGCGATTCAGCGTTGATCACTTCTGGACCGGTTACATACTCACCATACTCGGCATTGTTGGAGATCGAGTAGTTCATGTTGGCGATACCGCCTTCGTACATGAGGTCAACGATCAGCTTCAGTTCGTGCAGGCACTCGAAGTAAGCCATTTCAGGCGCGTAGCCCGCTTCAACTAACGTTTCAAAGCCAGCTTTAACCAGCTCTACTGTGCCGCCGCAAAGAACAGCTTGCTCGCCGAACAGGTCAGTTTCAGTCTCGTCCTTGAAGGTGGTTTCGATGATACCGGTACGGCCACCGCCAACACCCGATGCGTAAGACAACGCAACGTTTTTAGCGTTACCAGAAGCATCTTGGTAAATCGCGATCAGGTCAGGAATACCACCGCCTTTAACGAACTCAGTGCGCACCGTGTGACCTGGCGCCTTAGGCGCGATCATGATGACGTCGAGATCGCTACGCGGTACAACCTGGTTGTAATGGATCGCGAAACCATGGGAGAAAGCCAACGTTGCGCCTTTCTTAAGGTTCGGCTCAACTTCATTCTTGTACAGCTGCGACTGGAACTCATCCGGGGTCAGGATCATGACCACATCAGCAGCGGCAACAGCCGATGCAACGTCAGTTACTTTCAGGCCATGAGCTTCAGCCTTGGCCACAGTAGCCGAACCTTTACGCAAACCAACCGTGACGTCGACGCCGGAATCTTTCAGGTTGCACGCTTGTGCGTGGCCCTGTGAACCGTAACCGATGATGGCAACTTTTTTGCCTTGGATGATCGAGAGGTCACAGTCTTTGTCGTAATACACTTTCATGAAAATTCTCCTGATTACCTGGCCCGTAGGCCATTGGTTATATGGTTTAAATGCTGAGTACTTTGTCGCCACGGGCAATGCCGGTGACGCCACTGCGTACGGTTTCCAGAATCGACGCAGTGCCGATGGCCTGGATAAAGCTGTCCAGCTTGTCGCTCGTGCCGGCCAACTGAATGGTGTAGACGCTGCTGGTCACGTCGACGATCTGCCCACGGAAGATATCGGTGGTGCGTTTGACCTCGGCGCGCTGAGCGCCAGTGGCCTTGATCTTGATCAGCATCAACTCACGCTCAACGTGAGCGCTCTCTGACAGGTCGACCAGCTTGACCACTTCAACCAACTTATTAAGGTTTTTGGTGATCTGCTCAATCACTTGGTCCTGGCCAACGGTGGTCAGCGTCAAACGCGACAGCGTGGGGTCTTCTGTCGGGGCAACGGTCAGGCTTTCAATGTTGTAGTTGCGCTGCGAGAACAGGCCCACCACACGGGACAGTGCACCAGGCTCGTTTTCCAGCAGCAGGGAAATAATGTGTCGCATGATTAGGTACGCTCCGTCTTGCTCAGCCACATATCGCGCATTGCACCGTCTTTGATATGCATCGGATAGACGTGCTCATTGGTATCAACCAGGATGTCGAGGAACACCAAGCGATCTTTCATCGCAAAGGCCTCTTCCATCTTTGGCTTGAGATCTTTCAGATCCGTGATGCGGATACCAACGTGGCCATAGGCTTCAGCTAACTTAACGAAGTCGGGCAGCGAATCCATGTAGGAATGCGAATGGCGGCTGCTATACATCATGTCCTGCCACTGGCGAACCATGCCCAGCGCACCGTTATTTAGGTTGACGATCTTCACCGGCAAGCCGTACTGCAAGCAGGTCGACAGCTCCTGAATGTTCATCTGGATGCTGCCTTCACCCGTTACGCAGGCCACCTCGTCATCCGGGAAGCTCAACTTAACGCCCATAGCCGCGGGGAAACCAAAGCCCATGGTGCCCAAGCCGCCGGAGTTGATCCAACGGTTCGGTTTATTAAAGCGGTAGTACTGCGCAGCGAACATCTGGTGCTGGCCCACATCGGACGTCACAAAGGCGTCGCCCTTGGTGATTTCGGACAACATCTCAATAACAGCCTGTGGCTTGATAATGCTGCCGTCGCCTTTGTCATAAGGGAACATCTCACGGCCACCGCGCCACTCCTCGATCTGCTTCCACCAGCTCGACAATGCCTCTTGATCCAGTTGCTCGCCGATCTCTTTAAGGATCGCAACCATTTCAGTCATTACGCTGTCGACTGGACCTACGATCGGTACATCAGCCTTGATGGTTTTGGAGATAGACGCCGGGTCGATGTCGATGTGAATGATCTTGGCGTTCGGGCAAAACTTGCTAGCGCCGTTGATCACGCGGTCATCGAAACGCGCACCGACGGCGACAATCACATCAGCGTGGTGCATAGCCAAATTAGCGGTGTAGCTACCGTGCATACCGAGCATGCCAAGGAATTGGCGATCAGTACCGGGATAGCCGCCCAACCCCATCAGGGTGTTGGTTACAGGCAGGTTGAGCATTTGCGCGAGCTCAGTTAGCGGTGCTGAAGCCCCCCCCATGATCACGCCACCGCCTGAGTAAACAATTGGACGTTTAGCCGTCAGCAACAGCTCAGCTGCTTTACGGATCTGCCCAGAGTGACCGCGCAACGCTGGGCTGTATGAGCGCAGTTTGGCCTTCTTCGGATAAACGTACTCAAACTTTTCATCTGGGTTGGTCATGTCCTTAGGAATATCCACAACCACTGGACCAGGACGACCGGACTCAGCCAAGTAGAACGCTTTTTTCAGGACGTCAGGGATTTCCGAGGCGTGCTTGATCATAAAACTGTGTTTTACGATCGGCCGCGAGATACCAATCATGTCGGTTTCCTGGAACGCATCAGTACCCACCATGTAACTAGGTACCTGACCAGAAAGCACAACCATCGGGATGGAATCCATATAGGCGGTGGCAATACCGGTGATGGCATTGGTTGCGCCAGGACCCGAGGTCACCAGCACTACACCGGCTTTACCGGTAGCGCGTGCATAACCGTCGGCCATATGGGTGGCTGCCTGCTCGTGGCGAACAAGGATGTGATTCACCCCAGGCTCTTTGAACAGGGCATCGTAAATGTGCAGGAGAGCACCGCCCGGGTACCCATAGATGTTCTTAACGCCTTCGTCACGCAAAAAGCGGACGACCATTTCAGCGCCGGATAAAAGCTCCACGTTATTCACCTCTAAAACGCCAGAAGCCACCCACCAATATGGACGGCCTAAAATAGGTTTACTGCCAGTAGAGCATGAGCGACGGTGGTCGCTGACTACGTCAGCTACAACTGAGCAAGTATTGGGAAAACGCCTAAGTGTTGCGGAGTTCCCCCACCCAGCGCGAGGTAACGCGTTGCGGGTGTAACAGGTCGGCGCGGGTGTGCACCTCATGTCTACTGAGCTGAAGCCTGCTTGCGGCGGACTCCACTACAGCGAGCATGGAATTGTTCGGATTCAGCGCGGTCAAGTCAAGCAATCCGTGATTGAATCTGCAATCTTCTGCTGTGACGCAGCGCAGGATGACGATTGCAACATTTTGGTTATAGTAGTCACCAGGCACCGCAGCTCAACATAAGGAAACCGCATGCGCCGCATGATTATCACCAGCAGCTTGCTGCTCGCCATAAGCGCAACCGCCATGGCCAGCCAAGTGTACAAGTGGGTCGACGCCCAAGGCGTAACACACTTCAGTGCGCAGCCGCCGCAGGGCCAGGAGGCTACCAGCATCAACACCGCAGTGCCGGTGTCCAAGCCCGCAGCCAGCCAAGAGAAGAAAGCTGATCCTACCTTCGAAAGCATTGCTGACCCCAAGCAAGCGGCCATCGACGAGAAGGTTAAGAGGGACGTCGCGGCTAAAGAAGCCGAACGCAAAAAGTACTGCGAAGACGTGCGTACCAACTTGGCGCAGCTGCAGAACAACCCACGTTTGCGCGTAGAAGTCGATGGCGAAATGCGCCGTTTAAACGAAGACGAGCGCCAGGCTCGTATCAGCGAAACGCAGAAAGCCATTACCGATAACTGCAACTAATAAGGTTGGCGCGACTCAGGTCGCGCCACTCAACAGCTGATCGAACTCACCCAGCAGCTTAATCAACACACGTGCTTTCGCAGCCTCACCGCCATACACCTGCTCAGCCATGGGCTGAATGCCACAGACGCCGGGCAAAGCGGCCCCGGCTTCTATGAGCTGCTTCATTCTTGGTAAAAATATCCACTGCAACCACTGCTCGAACGCCAGCGTATCGACACAAAATGGCTGCTGGCTGGACAGTGCTTGGTCGTTGGGTGGTTGCGCCTGCCACCAACCAAGCGTGCGCAATTCACGTTCAATCAGCAATAACTGCGCTGCCAACACCGGGACGCGAGCATCCATCAAAGGTTAACTCGCGCCTGCTCACGAGCGGCCGCAGCGCCTGCAGCGTCACCTTGGCGTTCGCGAGCCTGCGCAATCAAGTTCCATAAGCTGGCCTGCAAGGCAGGACGGCCGCTGGCATAGCTCAAGCCACGACGAGCAAACTGTTCTGCCTGCGCCGAATCTCCTTGAGCCAAACGGATTTCGGCCAAGCGATAAAGTACCTGTGGCTCGCGCGGTGCAATACGTTGTGCACGCTCAAGGCTGGACGCGGCGCCATTCAAGTCACCACCACCTTGCTGCTGCTGAGCCGTGGTGAGTAATGCCAACACCGGGCCATCCAGCTGTTCATCCATGGCCAAGCCACCAATTGGGATACCACTGGGTGCGGGTGCGATAAAGCCACCTTGTGTTGCTGCTGGCGGCGGCGCACGCCATGGCTGAGTTGTCATACCGGTGTCCAGCGGGGCGTTACCTGCTGGGAACGACTGAATCGGCATGGAGCTGCCGCCACCGCCAGGCACCATTACCACCACACCGGAATCTTCCGGAAGGGTCTGGGGCTGAGCGCTCGGATTGCCGTAACCGCCAGCAGTGCCTGATTGCGCATTACCGATGGAAGAGCCACCATCAACAACGGGGATTGAGCCGCGCGGCACGGCGCTACAGCCAGCCAGCACCAACGAAATCGTTACAGCAGGAATCAACCACTTATTCACGTTAAACCTCTCACTCATTCCAACCAGCCACGCACCCAATCCATCACTTCGTTGACCGGCGCCTGAATACCACAGGCCGGCCCAGCGACGGGTTGACTGCCGCGAATATAGGGTATTTGTACTGCATTCGGGCAACTCGGATCAGTTCCCTGCCCTGTATTGGCATCGACCCAGGCCTGCACAACATTATCTGGCACCGGCATATCCAACGGCAGCGGATCCGCCTTGCGCATAAAATCCGTCCACACCTGCAGTGCACCGGTCGCACCGGTTAGGGGCGTCGGGCCGTTGTCATCGCGACCCAGCCAAACTACTGCAAGAACATCCTGACCGAAGCCAGCAAACCAGCTATCACGTGAGTCATTACTGGTGCCGGTCTTACCCGCCAGCGCCAAGGAGCGTGGTAACTGGTTATACACCGAGCGGCCCGTGCCCTCAGACATTGAGCGCTGCATGGCGTGCTGCAACAGGTAAATGGCACCACTGTCAAACCGCTGCTGAATCTGGAAGGGATAACGCTTTAGCGGCTCACCATCAGCCGTCAGTACGTTACGAATACCGCGCAACGGCGTATTAAAGCCGCCATTAGCTAGGGTCTGGTACATGTTCGCCACACCCAGCGGGCTGAGCCCACCAGCACCGAGTAGCATCGACGGGTACGCAGGCCAACTCTGCTCGACGCCCAACCGATCCACAGTTTTCAGCACCTCCGGCACACCAATCTCAAGCCCCAGCTTTGCCGTGGATAAGTTGTAGGAATTGACCAGGCCCTGGTACAGGTAAATTGTGCCATGAGCCTTGCGGTCATAGTTCTGCGGGCTCCAGACTTGGCCATCTTGACCTTTAATGGAGAACGGCTGATCTTCCAGCAGGCTGGTTAAGGTGTACTGACTAGGACGCTCCAAGGCGGTCAGGTAGATCGCCGGTTTGATTAGCGAGCCAATGGGCCGCACAGCATCTAGCGCGCGGTTAAAGCCGGCAAAGCGTGGCTGCCGGCTACCAATAATCGCCTGCACTTCGCCGCTCTCAGGGCTGGTCACTACCATCCCGGCTTCGACCTGATCAACACCCTTACGCCCGGACAAGCGCTTCAGCGTATCAGCCAAGGCGCTCTCTGCCTTGAGCTGCATGATCGGATCAAAACTGGTGAAAATACGCAGACCTTCCTCGGTTAAGTCCTGCTCCTGATAATCCTCACGCAGCTGTCGCTTGACCAAATCGAGGAAGGCTGGGAACGAGCTGTCCGCCATAGTGCCGCGTTGGGTAATGCTCAGCGGCTTCTGCTTCGCTGCTTCCACTTCTTCAACACTGGCCACGCCCTGCTCTGCCAATACATCCAGCACCAGGTTGCGTCGTTCCAGCGCGCGCTCAGGGTGGCGCCGTGGGTTGAAGTAGGTCGGCCCTTTAACCATGCCGACTAGCAGTGCCACCTGCTCAAGTTTTAGCTCTGAGAGCGGCTGACTGAAGAAAAACTGACTCGCCAAACCAAAACCATGGACCGCCCGCTGGCCATCTTGACCGAGGAACACTTCATTGAGGTAAGCCTCAAGAATGTCTTTCTTCTCGTAATGTAATTCCAACAGCACCGCCATCATGGCTTCGGTGGCTTTGCGCGAAAGAGTGCGCTCATTGGTCAGGTAGAAATTTTTGACCAGCTGCTGGGTCAGGGTGCTGCCGCCTTGGCGCAGCTGACCGGCAGTGGCGTTGATCCAAACGGCGCGGGCAATGCCTTTGGGCGAGACGCCGAAGTGATTGAAGAACTCACGATCTTCAATCGCCACCAGTGTTTCCACCAAATAAGGCGGCACTTGCTCCAGCTTAATCAGCACCCGATCTTCTTGGTGCGCCGGGTATAAGCCGCCGATTAAAAGTGGCTCAAGTCGCGCCACCGCCAGATTGCCACCATTGGCCTGAGTAAGGCCCGCAACATAATCACC